>NZ_JBEZNH010000064.1:0-42884 GCF_040653115.1 Streptosporangium sp. NPDC048047
CTGCTCACCCGCCGAGATCAAATAGCCCAGCAAGGTTCAGTGACACGCCACTAGCCGCGGACTTTCATGACGGAATTCGTCGAGCTTGATCGCCTGTGCGAGAAAAGCGCTTGTGAGCCGGAAGGCTCACTCGGGACGGGAGTCCGCGGCCAGCGCGGTGACCAGATCGTCGAGCCCGCCGAAGACCCGGGCCAGGCCCCGATGGTCACCGTAGTCGCGGGACTCGACGATGACGCCGTCGCGCACCCGTGACACGAAGACGCATGGCAGCTCGAAAAGACGACCGGCCATCGAGCCGACGTAGCTGAACTCGAAGACGACCACCTCGGGGTCGGCCGTCTCGTGGACATGGCCCACGGGCTCGAACCGGTCGGGCCGCCGTGCCCGGGCCGGCGCCTCGGCGAAGTGCCGGCGCAGTTCGGCGCGGGTGCGCAGCGGCGTGTCGCCCAGCGGCGCGAACGGGTGCCGGACGTCGGTCCGCTCGGCGTACAGGCCGGCCAGATGGTCGAGCTCGATCTCCCGCTCGTGCTCGGTGAGCCCGCCGGCGATCAGGCGGCTGACTCCCGCGGCGACGGCCTGGACGACCTCTGTTGGTGTGTACGGCTGCGGCATGGGATCCTCCGAAGGTAACCGTAGTCTGGACTTCGGAAAACGTACCGTAGTCCAGACTACGATTAAAGCCCCGAGATGAGATCAACGATCACGAGGAGGCCGGATGCGGCAGGACGCGCGGGAGAACCGGGAACGGATCCTGGCCGCGGCGGAGGCGGTGTTCGGGGAACACGGCGCCGCCGGATCGACCGAGGAGGTGGCCCGGCGGGCCGCCGTCAGCATCGCCACGGTCTTCCGCCACTTCCCGACCAAGGAGGAGCTGGTCGAGGCGGCGCTGCTGCGGCATTTCGAGCTGCTCACCGGCCAGGCCCACGCGCTCATCGCCGACGCCGACCCGGCCGTGGCATGGCGCGACCTCATACGGACGATGATCAAGACTGGTGCCACCAAACTCACCCTCGTCTCCCTGGTGGCCGACCGCGACGAGTTCCCCGCCGGCGCCGTCGCCGCGTCGGACCGGTTGAAGTCCGTGGTCGGCGAGATCCTGCGCCGGGGGCAGGACGCCGGGGCCGTGCGGCCCTCGGTCACGGTCGAGGAGGTCTATCTGCTCATCCGTGGCCTGGCCCAGGCATCGGCGACGACGCGGACCCCGCCCGACACCCTGGACCGCGCCGTCGACGTCGTGCTCGCCGGCCTGGCGGGGCCCGGCCGGCCGGCACCCGCTCCCGCCTGACCCGCCGTACGCGGGACCGGGAAGAACCCCGCCGCGATCGGGCGGCCCGGGCCCGACCGGCTCCCGGGCGCCTCTCCGCCACACCCCGTGCCGCTCCTGGTCCTCTCCCGGCGGATGCCCCGGGGTGTTCCGGGGCTCCTCCCCGTGGTGACCCGGACCGTAGAGTCGGGGGTGCGCGCCGTACCCATCCTCTGCCCCCCGCGCCGCCCCGAAGGAGACCCGCGTGAGCCTGCCGGAAAAAGGCCGTGACATCGAGGACGTGCTCGCCGAGATCGGCCGGCTCAGGGAGGGCGACCTGCCGGTGCGCGGGGGCCGGGTGACCGCCTACGTCTACGACACCGGCCGGCCGGAGGTGCACGAGGCCGCGGCCCGCGCCTACTTCGAGATGCTGGAGGTCAACACCCTCGACCCGACGGCGTTCCCGAGCGTGGTGGAGATGGAGCGGCAGGTGGTCGGCGCGGTCGCCGGCCTGCTCGGCGGCGGTCACGGCGTCTTCACCAGCGGCGGCACCGAATCGATCATGCTGGCGGTCAAGGCGGCCCGCGACTCCCGGCCGGTCGCGGGCCGGCCCCGGATGGCGGTGCCGGTCACCGCGCACCCGGCGTTCCACAAGGCCGCGCACTACCTCGGGGTGGCGGTGGACGCCGTGCCGGTGGACCCGGTGACGTTCCGGGCGTCCCCGGCGGCGGTGGAGGCGGCGATCACCCCCGACACGGTGCTGGTGGTCGCCTCGGCGCCTTCCTACCCGCAGGGCGTGGTGGACCCGGTCGCCGAGATCGCCGCGACGGCCGCCGCGCGCGGCGTGCTCTGCCACGTGGACGCCTGCGTCGGCGGATGGCTGCTGCCGTGGCTGCGCGAGGCCGGGGCGCACGTCCCGCCGTTCGACATGTCGGTGCCGGGGGTCACCTCACTCTCCTGCGACCTGCACAAGTTCGGTTACGCCCCCAAGGGCGCCTCGGTGGTGCTGTTCGCCGACCCGGCGCTGCGGCGCGCGGCGTACTTCGCGTCGGCGTCCTGGCCCGGTTACACGATCATCAACGCGACCGTGCAGAGCTCGAAGTCAGCGGGTCCGCTGGGCGGGGCCTGGGCGACCATGCAGGCCCTCGGCCGCGACGGCTACCTGGAGCTGGGCCGGGCGACGCTGGCGGCGGCCCGCAGGCTGCGCGAGGGCGTCGCGGCGATCGACGGCCTGCGGGTGCTCGGCGACCCGGACTCGGCCCTGGTCGCCTTCGGCCCCGAGGACCCGGACGGCCCGGACGTGTTCGTGATGGCCGACGAGGCGAGGAGGCGCGGCTGGTTCCTGCAGCCGCAGCTGTCCTACGCGGGCATCCCGGCCAACCTGCACATCACGGTGACGGGGGTGACCCTGCGCGGGGTGGACGCGATGCTGGAGGTGATCGCCGAGTGCGCGGCGGCGGCGCGGCGGCGCGGGCCCGTCGAGCTGCCGGAGGGCCTGGTGGAGCTGGTCGCCGGGCTCGACCTGGACGCGCTGGACGACGCGGCCTTCGCCGAGCTCGCCGCCGCCGTCGGGGCGGACCTCCGCGGCGGGTCGGGGCAGCCGGAGATGGCCGTGGTCAACGCCGTGCTGGACGCCCTGCCCGCCGACCGGCGCGAGGCGGTGCTCGTGCGGTTCCTGTCGGTCCTCTACTCGTGACGGACTCCTGACGGGCCGGCCCGCCGTACGGCGCGGCCACGCGAGCCCCGGCGGCCGGGCGAACGTGCGGGCGGTGGCGGACGGCGGGGCGCGTGAACACGCGCCACGCGGGCCGGGCCTTGCGGGAGCGTCATGGAGTGGCGTGGCCGCCCCGGCCGAGGTCCTCGAGGAACCGTCGTTGACCGTCCAGGAAATGGAACCCGACCCGCTGCTGCCGCCTCAGCTCCTGCCCCGCCCCTGGCCCGGCGCCCGGGCCAGGGAGCTCGTCGCCCGGTGCTGGGCGGCCCTGCACGAACGCGCCCGGGGCGAGGCCCGCCCGGCCCTCTTCCGCCTCTACGCCGACATCACCCGGGAGACGGCGGACCGGGCCACGCGCTGAGGACGGTACGGACGGCGCGGACCCACCGACCGGCGCGAGGCGGTTCCCGTGCGGTTCCTGCCGGCCCTCTACTCGCCGGCCGCTCCGGTCTGAAGACCGGGACCACCGGCGGCGGTGGCGCCGAGGAGGGACAGGCAGTTCGTCCACAGAGCGTCGAGGCGTCGCGTGTCGTTGTAGAGCTTGGCGAAGAGCACCTGGCCTTCGAGCTGGGCGACGACGGACCTGGCGGCGTCAAGGGGGTCCGCGACGGTGGCCTCTCCGCGCTCCTGCGCCTCGGCGATGACCTTCTCGACCATGCCGACCTGCGCCTCGAAGATCTCCTGCAGTCGTCCGCGGAGGACTTCCGCCTGGTTGCTCATCTCCAGTGCGAGGTTCCCGAACAGGCAGCCCGAAACGGTGCCGCAGCTTCGCTGCCCGGCGCGCTGCCCGGCTTCGGTGGCCTCGAACAGACGCCGCAGCCGCTGGAGGGGCGGGTCGTCGCCGCACAGGATGCGGTCCCAGTCGCCGCGCTGGACGGCCCAGTGCTCGTCGATCACGGCCAGGGCGAGCTGCTCCTTGGAGTCGAAGAAGTAGTAGAAGCTGCCCTTCGGCACGCCCGCCGCCTTGCAGATCTCGGCCACGCCGAGCGCGGAGTAGCCGTGCAGCTCGATGAGTGTCTGCGCGGCGGCGAGAATCCTCTCCCTGGCGTCACTGGTTCGTCCCATACGTACATTCTACGGCCGCCCATCCATTTTTACTAGACCGGTCGACTACTGAACGGCCGCCACCACGCGGACGTGATGGCGGCCATTCGATCCCGGCGTCCCCTCCGGGGGCGTCGCCGCCGCGCCACCTTTGTTCGCGCGCGCCACGACGCGGGGCGCCCGACGGGCCCGGACCATCACCGGCCGGGGACGGCCCGGCCGGCGGGCCCGGTCATGACGGCGGCTCGGTTCCGGCCTGTTCGGCCACCATGTGGGCGGCGTACCAGTCCGGCCAGCCGGGATCCTCGGCGCCGGTGCGGGCCTCGTGTTCGCCGTGGGCGGCCGCGGCGCGGCGCAGCGCGGCCGCGAGGTCGGAAGCCGAGGCGAACGCGGCGACGGAGGGGTCCTGCCGTCCGGGCAGCCGGGTGGTGACCTCCTGTAGCACCCAGCCGTTGCCGTCGGGGTCGCTGAAGGACAGGAACGAGCCATAGCTGCCGCGCCGCGGGTCCGGGCCGGGCAGCCGGGCGTCGGTCCCGGCGTGGTGGAAGACGCCGCCGGCGTCGTGGAAGACCTCGCTCGGCCCGGCGCCGAGGCGTTCGAGCTCCTCGTGGGCGGCGGTGATGTCGTCGACGATCAGATGCAGCCCCTGGGCCGAGCCCGGCGCCTGGGAGGTGACCGAGGTGCCGAAGATGACCGAGGCGGGCGAGCCGGGCGGGGTGACCTGCACCACCCGGAAGTCCTCGCCGGTGGCGACATCGGCGTCCAGCCGCCATCCCAGCCCCGTGTAGAAGTCCTTGGCCCGGTCGACGTCCGCGACCGGTACCACGACCACTTCGAGTTTCATGTCCATGAGTGCGCCTCCTGCGCTTGTGACGAGATGCCGGCGCGACGGGACTCGCGCGACCGGCCGGCGGGCTCGGGAGCAAGGTCCCCGCCCGCCTTCTCCGTGCACCGCCCCCACGCCGGCGCCCGGCCCTTTCCCGGCCGATTTCCCAGCCGGGTTCTCGGCCGGGCTCCCAGCCGGGTTCTCAGTCGAGGCGGGAAACCTGGTAGTGGGCGATGAGCCAGTCCTGCGCGATCCGCCGCACCACGACGGCGAGGTGGACGTGAAGGGCAGGACGCTCCGCGAAGGCGAAGTCGACGGCCAGGTAGCCGAGAACGAGGTCGTCGGCGAGCGCCCTCGTCTCCAGGATGCGGTAGTCGGCTTTCAGGTCGGGCGGCTGGGAGTCGTAGTAGGCGGCCACGCCCTGCCGTCCGACGCTGTAGGGGCGCAGCCCCTGGAAGATCGCGTCCTCGGTGAACAGGGCCGCGACCCGCTGCGGTTCGTGGGCGTCGACCCCCGCCTTCCAGCGGTCGAGGACGTCGCGGAGAACGGTTTCCGGATGCTTGTCGTCGGTCATCGATCTTCCTCCGTCGATGAAACGGAACTCATGCGGTGGGACCCCGGTCAGCGGCCGGCGCTCATGCCGCCGTCGACGTGCAGGATCTCGCCGGTGACGAAGGGGGCGTTCTCCAGGAAGACGACCGCGTCCGCGACGTCCCTGATCTCGCCCATCCGGCCTACCGGGTGCAGCGCCGAGAGGAACTCGTGGGTCTCCTCCGGGTGCATGGGCGTCTTGATGGTGCCCGGCGAGACGGCGTTGACGCGGATGCCGCGCGTGGCGTACTCGATGGCGAGGGACTTGGTGGCCGACTGCAGTCCGCCCTTGGTCAGCGAGGCCAGCACGGAGGGGACCCGGGAGTCGGCGTTGTCGACGAGGCTGGTGGTGATGCTGACGACATGACCGCCGCCCTGGATGAGCATGCGCGCGATGGCGAGCTGGGTGATGTGGAAGAAGCCGTCGAGGTTCACCGCCCGTACGGCCGCGTAGTCGTCGAGGGTGTAGTCGGTGAACGGCTTGGCGACGAAGATGCCCGCGTTGTTGACCAGGGTGTCCAGACGGCCGAACCGCTCCACGGCCGCGGCCACCGCCCGTTCGGCGGTGGCGCGGTCGGCGACGTCGCCCTGGACGGCGATGACGCCCGGGTCGGCCGAGGGGGCGATGGTGCGGGAGACGGCGATGACGGCGTGGCCCAGCTTGCGGTAGGCCTCGACGAGACCCGCCCCGATGCCCTGGGAGGCGCCGGTGATGATCGCGACCTTCTGCCCATGATTGCTCATGACTGTCCTTCTTGACGCTTGAGGAGTGTCCGGCCGATCGCTAGCCGACCGGTCGTCTATTAACGTAGACGACCGGTCGACAATCGTCAAAGTGACATGGCACACGCTCACCGAGACGTCCCGGCGCCCTCTCGAACGCGCCCTCCGACGCGCCTCGGCGAGCGGGAAACGCTCCCCGTGAGCGGAAACCGGAGCGCCCCGCCGTACGGCGTGGGTCTCAGGCGCCGGTCCGTTCCCGCAGGGCGGTGACGGCGGACAGGGCGGCGCGGGCGGAGGCCGCGTCGTGGACCCGGAACACCCGCGCGCCCTGCCAGGCGGAGACGGCGAGGGTGGCGAGGGTTCCGGCGTGGCGCCGCTCGACCGGCAGGCCGCCGAGGGTCTCGCCGACGAAGTCCTTGTTGGAGACGGCGACCAGCACCGGCCAGCCGGTGGCGACCATCTCGTGCAGGCGGCGGCCGACCTCCAGGGAGTGCCAGGTGTTCTTGCCGAAGTCGTGGGCCGGGTCGATGAGGATCGACTCCCTGGCGACCCCGGCGGCGACCGCGCGCTCGGCGAGGCCGACGGTGTAGCCGATGACGTCGGCGACCACGTCGTCGTAGGCGACGCGGTGCGGGCGGGTACGGGGGACGGCGCGCCCGGCGTGGGCGCAGACCAGCCCGATGCCGTGTTCGGCGGCGACGCCGGCGAGATCGGGGTCCACCCCGCCCCAGGTGTCGTTGAGCAGGTCGGCGCCCGCGCGTGCGACGACCGCGCCGACCTCGGCGCGCCAGGTGTCGACGCTGATGATCAGATCGGGGTGGCGCTCGCGGACCGCGGCGACCAGGCCGGCCACCCGGCGGATCTCCTCGGCCGGGTCCACCTCGTCCCCGGGACCCGCCTTGACCCCGCCGATGTCCACGATGTCGGCGCCGCCGGCGACGGCGGCGTCCACCGCGTCCAGGGCCGCCGCGAAGCCGTACGTTCTGCCCCTGTCGAAGAACGAGTCGGGGGTGCGGTTGACCACCGCCATGATCGCGAATTCGCCGGGCCGGAACTCACGGCCGCGCAGGCGCAGGGTGTTCATCGGGGCCGAGCCTATCGCCCGGAGCCGGAGAGGCCGGCGCTCCCACCTGCGCCGCCTCTGGGGGATGTCGTACGGAAGACCTCTTCGTCAGGAGACCGGCCCACATCCGGTCACCGGGGTCTTCGTCAGGCGGCCGACCCACCTTCGGCCACCGACAGGAACTCCTGGGCGAGGGCGGGCAGCCGCCGTCGCGCGTGGATGAGGGCGATCACCCGGCGGACCGAGGGATCGAGGGAGCGGACCCGCAGCCCGGCCCGGAGGGCCTGGTCGGCCATCCCCCGGTACCACAGCAGCGAGGCCGCGCCTGAGCGGACCGTGTTCAGCCAGTTGCCGCGCTCGTCGAGCTGTACGGCGGGCACGGGGGCGACGCCGTACTTGGCGAAGAGCGCGTCGAACTCCCTGCGCCGGGCGCTGCCGGGCACCGGCAGGACCAGCCGCATGCCGTTGAGCCGGTTCATCGGCACCGGGTCGGGCAGCTCGACGCCGGGCGGGGAGATCAGCACGATCTCCTGGCGCTCCAGCGGGTGGCTGACCAGGTCGGCGGGGACGGGCAGGTCGGTCAGGCCGAGGTCGGCCCGCTGGTCCCGGACGGCGTTGACCACGCCGTCGCGCCCGTCGCAGCGGACGATGTGCACCCGTACCCCGGGATGCTCGGCGGTGTAGGCGGGCAGGAGGCGGCCGGCCAGCCCCGGCTCCAGGCTGGGGGTGGACGCGATGCGCAGTTCGGTGTCGGACGTTTGGCCATGGGCGGACAGCTCCTCGATCTCGCGGACGGCGTCGAGTGCCTCCCGGGCGAGCTTGACCACCCGGCGGCCCTGCGCCGTGACGACCACGCCCCGCCCCGAGCGGGCGAACAACGTCATTCCGAGTTCTCGTTCCAGATCCCTGATCGCCCGCGACAGGGCGGGCTGCGCGATGTACAGCGACTTGGCCGCGTCGGTCATGGTGCGATGCTCCGCTGTCGCGACCACGTAGCGGAGCTGCTGCAGATTCATGCCTTGAAGCTAGGACACGCGAACCCGCTCAGTCCGGTACATCACTGAGATCACCTTGGATGATTCCGGAATGTAATTGATTGCGGCTACATCCGTGACGGATGATAAATCAGTATGCTTACGCCCCAAATTCCAGAATTATCCCGATCTACGGGTCACAGGGGACAGATGGTTTACGGGGAGACAGCGTGACAGGCAACGGGCAATTCCCTCCGCCGCCGCCTCAGCCACAGGGACATCCGCACCCGCCGCCGCCGGCCTGGGCCTCCGCCCCTCCCCCGGGGCCGCCCCAGGCCCCGCCGCCGGGGTACCCGCCCCAGGGCCCTCCCCCGCAGGGACCGCCTCCGGGGCCTCCTCCGGGGCCTCCGCCGGGGCAGGGCGGGCCCGGGGGTTACGGCCATCCGTACGGGGGTCCGGATGCGCCCGTTTCCCCGCCGCAGCAGGGGCACCCGCCCCAGCCGTTCCCCCCGCGGCCGACCGCCCCGGGGCACTTCCCGCCGCCGCAGCACCCGGGGCCGGGCCGGCCGGGTACGACCCACCCTCCTCAGGGCCGGCCGCCGCAGGGACACCCGGCACATGGACACCCGGCGCAGGGAAATCCTCCGCGGACGCCTCCGGCGCCGGGGTACCCGCCCCGGCCGGTCCAGGGGCCTCCGCCGCAGTCGTTCCTCCCGACGGCTCCGCAGTCGTACCCTCCGGCCGCCCCGCAGTCGTTCCCCCAGCCGTTCCCGCAACCGGTTCCACCGCAGGGACCACCCCAGGGACAGCCGCAGGGGCCGCCGCCGTACGGCATGCCGCCCGCGCCGCCCGCCCCTCTCCAGGGCCCCTCGCCCTACCCCCAGTGGCAGCCGCCGCGTCGCCGTTCCAACGCCGGCGCGGTCATCGGCGGGCTCTTCGGGGCGATCGCGGTCGCGTTCGTCGGGCTCATCGTGGTCGGCGCGGTCATCCGCGGCGGCCACCGCTCCGACCCGATCTCGCCGGTCGCCCTCCCCACCTTCACCCCGTACGAGGCGCGGACGAGCGAGCCGGCCGACCCGACGCCCACGGAGACGGACTCACCCGAGCCCACCACGGGCAGCACGGGCGCCGCCGACACCTCCGGCGACTCCCAGACCTCCGAGAACACGACGGACACGACGGACGCCCAGCCCCGGAGGGTGCTGAACACCAGCCTCAAGAACAACACCCTCTACCGCGCCGGGGGCCTGCCCCGGGTCTCCTGTCCCGCCGGGTCGGCGAACCTCTATGACAACGCCCAGCTCAAGTCAGTGATCATGAAGACGTCCCGGTGTCTGGACAAGGGCTGGTCGCAGATCCTGCGGCAGCAGGGCATCGAATGGCGGAGGCCGGGCTACGCCCTGACCTCCACCAGGGGGCGCGGCGCGTGCGGGGACTTCCCCTCGGCCGGCAGCATCGTGCCGTACTACTGCCCCCGCAACGAGACGATCTACGCCTCGACCTCCGCCATGGTGCGGGGCTCGGGCCGTTCCCTGGGGTACGGCCAGCTCACGAACTGGCACGGCGGGATCGTCAGCATGATGGCCCACGAGTACGGCCACCACGTCCAGCAGCTCTCGGGCCTGTCGAACACCTGGTGGCAGCAGAGTCTGCGTTCCAGCAGCAGGAGCGGCAGGCTGGCCCTGAGCCGCAGGTTCGAGCTGCAGGCCACCTGCTTCGGCGCGATGTTCATGCGCTCGGTCTCGGCGACCTATCCGGTCACCCCGGCCCGGCGCAACACCCTCTACTACTTCTACTCCCGCGTGGGCGACTGGGCGGGCGCCCCCCGCGACCACGGCTCCCCCGCCAACAACAACCGCTGGTTCCGCCAGGGCTACGAGAAGAACAAGACCTTCCAGTGCAACACCTGGCTGGCTCCGGCGTCCACGACGTCCTGACCGTCGCCATGCCTTCAGCCTCCGTTAACCGCTACTTGATCATGTGTCTGTCATGTACCGGTATGGGAGCTAGAATCCTGGCAAATTTCGTGTAAGCAGGGAATCTTGGCTGTTTTGCCAGACGGGCCGGGATGAACCATAGGAAGCGGTGTGACGATGCACCTTGGGCAGGACTCGGGGGACGGCGCAGCCGAGGGCGGGCAACGACGCACCCGGCAGCGTGACGCGACCTCCGGAACACCCGCAGAAACCCCCGGAACATCCCCAGGCCCGCACGATCCCTCCGGCGCGCCGGGCGCGCACGGAGCATCGGCCGCGCACGGAGCACCGGGCGCCGGCGCGCCCGGCACACCCGGAACTCCGGCCGTGCCGCCGGACGGCCCCGCCGATCCGGAGAAGACCCGGGCCTTCCGGAAGGTCCGGAACAGCACGGCCCCGCAGGGCGGAGCGGTCCCGCCGGGCCCGCCGAACGGCGGACCGGGAGGACCGGGAGGCTCCGGAGCGCCGGGCGTCCCGGGGCAGCCGCCCGGCACCCAGGACAAGCTCGTCGCCGGAACGCCCCCGCCGCAGGCCGCCCCCGCCGGACCGGCCGCCGGGCAGCCCGCGGCGACGGCCTCGGCGGGAGGCCCCTCCCCCGCGTCCGGCTCGGGACCGGCCGCCCCCGAGGCTCCCGGCGGGACCTCCGGGAAACGGACCCCCGGGAAGGCGGGCTCCGGAAAGCGGATGCGGTTCGCCAGGCCGCTGACGGCCGCCTCGATCGTCGGCTGGACCGCGCTGTCGGCGATCCTCCCGGGCGCGGCGCACCTGCGCTCCGGGCGCCGCCGCATCGGGTACATCCTGCTCGGCCTCTTCGCCGCGCTGCTGGTGGCGGCGCTGGTCACCGGGCTCACCCTGACGGGAAACGTCGGTTTCTTCACCCGGGACAGCACGCTGGCGGGCCTGGTGGCCCTGACCGGGGTGGGCGCGCTCGCCTGGTTCCTGCTGGTGCTCTTCTCCTACATCACCCTCGGCCCGAACCGGCTGAAGGGCCGGGACCAGATCATCTCGGGCGTCGCGGCCGGGGTGCTGTGCGTGTCGGTGATGGCGCCGTTCGGGTACGCCGCGAGCAGCGTGCTGGCCGTCAAGGACACGGCCAACGCCATCTTCCAGAGCCAGGAGACGGCGAACCCGACGGCCGCGCCGATCAAGGCCGAGGATCCCTGGGCCGGTCACTCCCGGGTGAACTTCCTGCTCGTCGGCGGTGACGCGGCGGGCAACCGCACCGGCGTGCGGACCGACAGCATGACCGTGGCCAGCATCGACGTCGCGAGCGGCAACACGGTGCTGTTCAGCCTCCCGCGCAACCTGCAGCACGTCCGCTTCCGGCCCGGCACCCCGCTGGCCAAGCGGTTCCCCAACGGCTACATGGCCGAGCTGCCCAACGGCGGCCTGCTCAACGAGATCTGGCAGTACGCCGAGGAAAATCCCGACCTCGTGCACGGCAAGGACGGGCAGCGCGGACCCAAGGCCCTGATGGAGACCATCGGCTACACGCTCAACCTGAAGATCGACTACTACGCCCTGATCAACATGTACGGCTTCGCCCACCTCGTGGACGCCATCGGCGGCCTGAAGATCCGGGTGGACCACGACATCCGCTGGGGCGGCCACTTCGGCACGGCCGGCACGATCAAGGCGGGTCACCGGACGCTCTCCGGCGAGGAGGCCCTCTGGTACGGCCGATCCCGGGTGGACAGCGACGACTTCTCCCGGATGAGCCGGCAGCGGTGCGTCATCGGCGCCTTCGCCCAGCAGGCCACCCCGCAGGTCGTGCTGACCAACTTCATCAAGATCGCGCAGGCCGCCAAGAAGCTCGCCACCACGAACATCCCCCGCGAGCTGCTCGACCCGCTGACCGAACTGGCCCTGAAGGTGAAGGGCGCGAAGATCACCAGTCTCCAGTTCGTGCCGCCGGAGTTCTACAGCGGCGCACCCGACTGGGCGAAGATCCGCACCGCGACCGCGCGGGCGCTGCGCCAGTCGGTCCGGCCCGCCCGCGGCGCCCAGGCCGCGGGCGCCACCGCCTCTCCGGCCGACGGGACGTCCTCGGCCGGGGTGGGCGGGACCACCCCGGAGCCCGGAGTGAGCGGCACCACACCCACGCCCACGCCGACCAGGTCGGGGGTGGGTGCCAGGCCGAGCCAGACCCCCACCCGGAACGGCAGCGCCTCGGCGCAGTCCCTGTCGGAGACCTGCGGGCTCTGACGCCCGGCGGAACCCGCCGGTCCCGTCCCGTGGCCCGGTCCCCTCCCGGGGGCCGGGCCACGGCCTTTCCCACCCCTCAAGCCGCCGCCCGTCGGGGCAGCAGCGCGAAGGCGCCGAGGTAGAGCAGTCCCGCCACGATCAGCAGGCCCCGGTAGCCGACGACCAGCGCCAGGTACTCGAGGCAGCCGCCGGCCATCGCGCCCAGCAGGTTGGCGCCGAAGGCGGTCGTGCCGTCGTGCGAGCCGGCGAACCGCTTGGCGAAGACCACGTTGGCCGCGAAGATCGGCAGGAACGCCACGACCACGGCGGTCACCGCCCGCAGCGGCAGCGGCAGTCCCAGCAGCCAGGAGTCGGGCACCAGCCAGGCCAGGACCAGCCCGGCGAGGAGCACGCCGTACATGACGGGCAGCGGCGGGACCCGGAAGCGGCGCGTCACCTCCACGGCGGCGAGCACCGCGACCAGCACCCCGGCGAACACCACCGCGTTGACCACCCAGGTCGTGCCGAACAGCAGCGCGAACCCGGTGACGCTCTTGGTCTCCAGCAGCATGAACGCCACACCCAGCAGGAACAGGTCGGCGTACGGGCGCATCCTGCGGTACGGCCCGGCGACCGCCCGGACGGCGAGCAGGCTCACGAGCAGGATCAGGAGCAGGGTGACGACGTAGATCTGCGGGATCGTGCGGTCCTTGAGGTACAGGAAGGGCCGGTCGTCGTCGCTCGGCGGCGGGGTCCCGGCGGCGGCGCCCGCCCACCGGGCGCCGCAGGACTGGTCGGCAGCGGTGAGCCCGGCGGTGATCACGGCCTGCTGCCCCGCCTGGCTGACCACGTCCACGCAGGGCTTGTGGCCGAAGGCGGCCTGCGCGGTGGCGGCGAGCCGGTCGACCAGCCAGCCCTCGCGGTAGTAGTTGTACATCGAGAAGGTGCCGCCGGGCTTGAGATGGTCCCTGGCGGCCTCCATGGCCTGCCGGGTGAACAGGTAGCTCTCCAGCCGCAGCGAGCTGGCGCCGGAGACCAGGGTCAGCGAGTCGGGCAGGGCGAACAGGATCAGGTCGTACTTCTTTCCGGTGCGCTCCAGGTGGGCGCGGCCGTCGGTGATGACCGTGGTGACCCGGGGGTCGGCGTAGGGCCGGTCGGGGTGGTAGGTCGCGCCGAGCTCGCGGAGCTTGGGGTCGATCTCCACGGCGTCCACGTGTTTCGCGCCCTTGGCCAGCGCGATCGCCACGTCGGTGCCGCTGCCCGCGCCGACGATCAGCACGTCGTCGAGCCGGTGGGCGGCCGACCTCTCGTACGGCAGGGCGTACTGCCGCTCCCACGACAGTCGCTCGCGCGCCGGGATTGCCTGCTGGTGCGGGATGCCGTTGACCTGGATGTCCATCACGGGGACGCCCTGCCACTGGAAGCGGTCGTAGGTCACCTTGTAGTACGGCGACCACAGCGCCCCGGCGGTGAGCGTCTCGACGGCGAGCGCGCCGACGACGACCAGCGACGGCACGAGCACCGCGACCCTGCCGCCGAGCCCGCGCGGCCACAGCAGCGCGACGTAGGCGGCCGCGGCGATCACCCCCCACACCACCGGCGGGGCGCCGAGGAACGACAGCGCGGTGAACAGGGCGATGCCGGTGAGGCTGCCGACCAGGTCGTAGCGGTACGCCTCCAGCCGGTCCAGCTCGGGGAAGCAGCGACCGACCAGCTCGGCCGGGCCCATCAGCACGACCGCGGCCGCGACGAAGATCAGCGGCAGGATCAGCCACGGGGGCGGGCCGGTGGTGCTGAGGCTGGTCCAGTACAGGACGCCCTCGGTGTCGCGGTCCACCGTGACCGGGAACCGCAGGATCACCAGCACCAGTACGGCCAGCGCGATCGCCGAGTAGTACGGCGGGCGGGTCGTGCGCCCCACCCGCAGGAAACCCAGCCCGATTCCGAGGAAGGACCCCAGAAGGACAAAATTCGTGAAATAACTCAAATGCACAATATTCGAGCCGGTCCACCGGATCAGCGCCAGCTCCAGGAAAAGCATGAACGCGCTGGCCGCGACCAGCCTGGGCCGAGTGGCGAGCCAGTGCCGGGGAAAGGCGTCGGAATGCGGTGATGGCGTGGTCTCCGCCGCTGTGGTCATGCCGGACAACCTAGTGACCACCGTGCTCCCGCGAAAGGAATACGGCTCCGGCGATTTGCCAGTGTAAACGGGAGAAGATACCGGTCGGGGTTGTTATGAAAGGCTGGACGCGCCCTGCGGAAATGGAGGAATGTGGGATGGCCCATTCCCTTCGGCTCCCCGGTGGTGCGTCATGCGCGTCCTCATCCAGCTCCGCCCCTCCCCCGACGTCGTCGCGGCCGTGGCCGACCCCGGCGCGACCGCGACCACGGCCGACGTCGCCGACGGCCTGCCCGGCGTCGCGCTGGACCACTCCTTCACCCCGGTCGCCGTCCCGCGCCCCGTTCCGGCGACCGGCGGCGACCCGCTGTCGCTGAACCAGGCGCTGACCTTCTCGCTCGCCGCCGAGGACGCCACCGTGATGGTCCGCGGCGAGATCTCCGACGACGAGCTGTCCACCCGCATGACGCTGCTGCCCGCGCTGCACCGCGACGTCGTGGCGGTCTTCGCCGACCCGGTCATCGAGCCCAACCCCACCTGCGGCGGCGACGGCCCGGTGGGCGACTGGCACGACGTGGAGCGGCTGCTGGACGTCGCCGGGCTGGGCGCCGAGGGAATGGACGGCTCCGGCGTCGCCCTCGCCGTACTGGACACCGGCGTCAACACCGCCCACGTCACCCGCCGCCTCGGCCGCGATCTCACCCTGGACGCCGTGCGGAGCTGGACCCCCGACGGGGTGGACGGCACGCCGGGAGAGTTCCCCGTCGACCACGGCTCGATGTGCGCGTTCGACGCGCTGATCGCCGCGCCGCGCGCCACCCTGCTCGACCTGCCCGTGCTGCTGTCGCGCAGGCCGGGCGGCTCGGCCCTGGACGGCATGCTGTCGGACGCGGTGGCCGCCTTCGCCCACCTGCGCACCGTCCTCGACGCGCAGCCCGCCGAGTCGCGGGCCCTGGTGATCACCAACAGCTGGGGGTCGTTCTCGCCGCGCTGGGACTTCCCCGTCGGCCACCCCGGCAACTACTCCGACAATCCCGCCCACCCCTTCAACCTCATCGTCTCCAGCCTGGAGCAGGCCGGGGCCGACGTGCTGTTCGCCGCGGGCAACTGCGGGCGCGAGTGCCGCGACAGCCGGTGCGCCTACCCGGACCGGCCGATCACGGGCGCCAACTCCCACCCGGGCGTGCTGTCCATCGGTGGGGTGGACACCGCCGGGGAGCGGGTCGGCTACTCCTCCCAGGGCCCCGGCCGGCTCGCCTCCCGCAAGCCCGACATCTGCTCCTACACCCACTTCTCCGGCTCCGGGGCCTTCGGCGACCGCGAACCCGACTCCGGCACCTCGGCCGCCTGCCCGGTCGCCGCCGGGGTGGTCGCGGCCGTGCGCACGGTGTGGCCGGCCTCCCGGCTCGCCCCGGCGCAGCTGCGCACCCTGCTCCGCCGTACCGCGGACGACCGCAGCGACGTCGGGTTCGACTTCGACTACGGGTACGGCGTCATCGACACCGCGGGAGTGGCCGCCTCGCTGCGACGCAGGGCCGCACGCGTGGCGTGAGGACCGCGCGCATGGCGTGAGGCGTTCATGGCGTGAGCCGTGCGCGCGGCCTGAGGGCCGTGCGCGGCGCGGGGCCGCGCACGGCCGGGGACGGCTCCGGGGCTCAGACGAGCGTGCGCTTGCCGTACACGTTGGCCAGGCGCCCGCCCGTCACGCCCGAGGCGAAACCGAAGCACAGCCGGACGTCTCCCGGGCCGGGGACGTGGATCGCCATGCCCTCCGGCTCGCGGAAGTCGACGTCGGCGCCGTCGGCGACGAACCGCCGCTCGACGACGTTCCCGGTCCGCCAGTCGACGCACGTCAGATGGGTGTTGCCCGGCGCGCCGCCGGAGGTGCCCTCCAGCAGGTACAGGTATGAGCCGTAGGTGGCGAACCCCTGGAAGGAGAAGCCGAGGGCCGGCTGGGCGGCCACGGCGAGCGGTTCGTAGCGGTGGCGCCGGACGTCCGCCAGGTCGTACAGCGCGTAGCGGAACGTGCCGTCGAGGCGGTGCCGTACGACGAGACGGCGGTGAACGGGGTCGGTCCCGCAGGTCGTGCGGTCCGCCCCTGGCACGGGGACGTGCCGCGCGAGCTCGGGCGAGTCCCGGGTGAGCACCGCCCCGTCGGCGAACCGGAACCGGCAGAGCCGGGAGCCCCAGCCGCTGACCCCGTCGTCGCTGACCGCGTCGGTCTCGGTCCACAGGAAGGCGCCGCCCCCGACGGGTTCCACGCCGATCTGCACGCCGTGCCCGAAGCCGAGCAGGTACATGTGGCCGGTCTCGCGGCCGGCGCGGTCAGGCGGGTGAGGCACAGGTCGCCGTTCAGGGCGCGGGCGGAGCCGCTGACCGGTTCGGCCTCGCCGGGCAGCCGCCGGCCGCCCTGGACGAGCTGCACGACGTAGAGGTGTCCGTTGACGTCGTCGAAGGCGAACGACTGCATGACGGTCGCGTCGTGCAGGGGCACGGGACCGAGCAGCCTCTCCCCCGGCGCGGCGCAGTCGAAGCGGGGGCTCGGCGGCAGTGCGGCCGGGGCGGAACGCGGCGCGGTGGCGGCGGTGGCGGTGGCCGCCGCGGCGGCGCCGGTTCCGAGGAGGGCGGCGCCCACCGCGGCGCCGGTGGTCAGGAAGGCACGTCGGGTCTGCATGGGGGGTGATTCCTTTCGTCACTTCGTCACTGGAATCGTTTGACGACTCCGTCGGCGAGGGCGTCGGCCGCGGCGGCGAGGTGCGCCCCCGCGGTGTCGAGCCGGTTGAGCAGGAGCAGGGAGATCAGGGCGGTCTGTACGGGCTGGGCGGTCTGTACGGTTTGAGCGGGCTGGAGGGACGGGGCGGTCTGGACGGGCTCGGCCTGGACGGGCTCGGTGCTCTGAGAGGACCGGGCGGACCGGGCGGGCCGGGCGGGCTCGGGCCGGACGAGCAGGGTCGCGACGGCCCGCTGGTAGGCGGGGCGGACGCCGACCTTCTTCGCGCGCAGCGCCGCGTCGGCCGCGGCGCGCGGCCGGTCGGCGAGGAGCTCCACCGCGGCGGTGAGCCGGTCGACGCCGTCGGCGAGGGCCGCCAGCACGGGCTCGTGCAGCGGGTCGGGCGGGGCCTCGTAGAGGTCGGCCTCCCGGACGAAGTCGCGCAGGGCGTCGAGGACGTCGTCGACGCTGCGGGACAGCCGGAACAGGTCCTCGCGGTCGACGGGGGAGGTGACGCTGCGGCGCAGCCGGGTGACGAGCCTGGCCCGCCCGGCGTCGCCCTCGTGCTCGACGAGGACCATGCGGCGGCGCGCCTCGCCCGGGCGCAGCTCGCCTCCAGCGGCGGCGCGGGCGAGCGCCACCCCGCGGGCGGCGGCCTGCAACTGGGCGACCACGAGGTCGGCGAGCGTCCGGTCGGTGCGACCGGACAGGTCGCGCAGGACGCGGCGCATCCGGCCGGGCCTCACCGCAGCGCCCCGAGTACGGCGCCGCCGAGGGCGGCGAGCCCGTAGGCGAGCGGGAGGGTGAACAGCCAGGCGCGGCCCAGTGCCAGGACGCCGCGCCATCGCACGCGCCGCGTGCCTCCGGCGAGGCCCGTGCCGATGAGGGCTCCGGCGAGGGACTGGGTCATGCTCACCGGCGCGCCGAGCGCCGCGGTGCCGAGTACGACGCCCGCGCCGGTGAGCTCCGTGGCGACGAGCGCGTCGGTGCGGGCGGGGGTGAGCGTGCCGCCGAGCCCGGACGCGAGCCGCGGGATCCCGGCGAGTCCGCCGGCGAGGAAGCACACCGCGAGCAGCGGCAGCACCGGCGCGAGACCGGCCGCGTCCGGGGACGCGCCGCCGTGGACGGCGAGGTAGACGGCGAGGATCTTCTGGCCGTCGTTGGCGCCGTAGGCGAGGCAGCCCGCGCCGAAGGCCGCGGTGTGCAGCCACCGCAGCCGGGTGCCCGCCACGCCGACGTGCGGCAGGGAGCGCACCAGGCGGCAGGCGGGACCGGCGATGAGCGCCCCGGCCAGCGGGGCGGCCGCCGCGGCCGCGAGCACGGAGGCGACGACGGTCCAGGAGACGTCACCGCCTCCTCCCGTGCCGGCACCGGCGATCCCGCCGACGAGGGCGAGGGTGAGGCTGGTCGGCAGGCCGCGCCAGCCGAGCCCGGCGGTGACGGCGACCGCGGTCACGAGCCCGACGAGCAGCCCGGTGCGCCCGTCCCCGCCGGGGTAGGTGACGAGCCCGCCGTCGAGGGTGGCGGCGACGGCCGTACCGACGATCAGGGGTGAGGCGGCGACGGCCGCCGCGAGCAGTGCCAGCGCGGCGAGCGGCGGCAGTCCGCGGACCCGCGAGCCCAGCCCGACCTGGGTTCCGGCGTCGTTGAAGCCGGTGAACACGGCGAAGATCGACGCCACCACCATCTCCACCGTAGGCGCCTTCTTCCCATTCAATGATGTTCTGTGGACCGGTAGTTAACATCACTTTGAGTGTTCTTATCAAGAGAAAAGTGATAATTGATGGAGACTTCCCTGGTCATCGCGGATGCGGTGAGTGTGGAGCGGTAGGAGGTGCTTGGCCGCTCCTCTCAAACGGTGTTAAATTCACACCGATCCATGACTCTTCTCCTCAAGCCGGGAGCCGGACTCTTCATGCGCACAGACCATCCAGCAGAGGTGGGGGCGGGTGCCGATGCCGGCACCCGGGCCGGGGACCGGCGGAGGCCGGTGGTCCCGGGGGCCTCATGGGCCCCGGGGGCGACGCCGCGGATCCCACACGGAGACGATTCGGCCGCGCCGCTGGCGTACGGCGTGCCGGCTTCCGAAGGATGACCTTCATGACGACACCCAAGTCCTCCGAGCGCAACCGGCCCGCCCAGCGGCAGGCCGAGATCGCCGAGCACGTGCTGCAGCACGGCTCGGTCTCGGCCAACGACCTTTCCGAGCTGTTCGGCGTCAGCCTCATGACCATCCACCGGGATCTCGACGAGCTCGAACGGCAGGGCGTCGTCCACAAGTTCCGCGGTGGGGTGAGCGCCCAGCCCTCCAGCGTCTTCGAGAGCAACGTGACCTACCGGCTGCGCACCGCCCGGGAGGAGAAGGCGGCCCTGGCCCGCCGCGCCCGCGAGCTCATCGAGCCGGGCATGGCCGTCATGCTCGACGACTCGACGACCACGCTGGAGCTCGCGCGCCTGCTGGAGGACGCCGCCCCGCTGACCGTCGTCACCAACTTCCTGGAGACCATCAAGCTGGTCACCGGCATGCGCGGCATCCGGCTGATCGCCCTCGGCGGCGAGTACTACCCGACGCACGACTCCTTCCTCGGCGTGCCGTGCATCGAGGCGATCGAGTCGCTGCACGTCGACATGTTCTTCGCGTCGGTCTCCGCGGTGTCGAACAACTACGTCTACCACCAGGAGCAGGAGATCGTCCTGGTGAAACGGGCGATGATCCGCGCGGCCAGGAAGTCGGTGCTCGCGGTCGACCACAGCAAGCTCGGCCGGGTCGCTCTGCACCGGCTCGTCTCGCTGTCCGACTTCGACCTGGTGCTCACCGACTCGCGGGCCCCCGAGGACGCGCTGCTGGAGATGCGGGAGAACGGCATCCGCTACGAAGTCGTCTGATCCGGCCGTCCGGCCCCGCTCCCACGAGGGTGCCGTCCCCACGAAGGCATGCCCTGACGAAGGCGCGCCCTCACGAAGGCGCCGGACGGCGGAAGACGCCGGAAAACCAATGGAAAGGGAATCCCCCCGTGAAGGTCCTCATCCCCGTCGGCCGCCTCGCCGCCGACGGTCCGCTCCCCGGAGCGGCGCACGCACGGCCGGGCACCGGTCTCCGTGCCGCCGCGAAGACCCCGGAAAGCGCCCCGGCCACGCTGACCGCCCTGGCCGCCCTGGCCGCTCCGGCCGCTCCGGCCGTGGAAACCCGGTGAGCGGCTTCGCGTCGCTGCTGCCCATCGCGGAGAAGGCCGTGGCGCTGGCCGCGGACATGATCCGCGGGCGCCGGCCGGGCGTGCTCACCGCCAAGGGCGACCGGGACATGGCCTCGGAGGTCGACTTCGCGGTGGAGCGCGCCGTCCGCGACCTGCTCCGCCAGGAGACCCCCGCGATCGGCTTCCTCGGCGAGGAGGAGGGCTCCACCGGCAGCGACGAGCTGACCTGGGTGCTCGATCCGATCGACGGGACGGTCAACTTCGTGCACGGGCTGCCGCTGGTCGCGGTGTCCCTCGGGCTGGTGTACCGGAGGCGGCCGGTGCTCGGCGTGGTCGACCTGCCGCTGCTGGGCGACCGCTACACCGCCGTCCAGGGTTCCGGCGCGTACGCCGGCGGCAGGCCCATGCGGGTGAGCCGGCCGTCGCGGCTCGCCGACGCGGTCGTGGCCGTGGGCGACTACGCGGTCGGCGAGGACGCGGCGGAACGCAACGTGGAGCGCCTCGCGGCCACCGCCGAGCTCGCGGCGCGCGCCCAGCGGGTGCGGATGCTGGGCACCGCCGCGGTGGACCTCGCCTGGGTGGCGCAGGGCCGGCTGGACGGCCTCGTCATGTTCTCCAACAACCCGTGGGACACGGCCGCCGGCGTCGTGCTCGTGCGTGAGGCGGGCGGCCGGGTCGTCGACCGCGGCGGCGCCGAGCACCTGCTCGACTCGGAGGTGACCGTGGCGGGCTCCGGCCCGGTCCTCGACGAACTCGCCGCGCTCACGCGACCTCGTCCCTAACACCGGACGACGGCCTTCTTAACGTTCGTCGTAACAAAATCATCTCGTCCAGGTCGGCGCACCCTTCTCCTCGGTGCGCCGACCTGGCCGTTTATGCGATTATTTACCGCTTTTGTCCGACTGCGACAGGGGCGAACACGAGGTCCGCGCCTCTTGCCCGCCATGTGACCATCGTGTTAACTACCTCCGTGAACAAAACGCTCTCGAATGTTAAGAGCGACATGTTCCCGTGACGACTCCCGCCCCCAAGGAGAACCCGTGTTCCTCACGATCGCGCATCGTGGCGACCCCCTCGTCCACCGCGAGAACACCATCCCGTCGTTGCGCTCGGCCGTCGACAAGGGTGCCAACACCCTGGAGTTCGACCTGCGCCTCACCAGGGACGGGCGCATCGTGCTCCTCCACGACGGAGGTCTCGGACGGATGTGGGGACGTGACGCCGACATCGCCGACCTCACCTTCGAGGAGGTGCGCGCGCTGGACGGCGAGTACGAGGTCCCGGCCTTCGAGGAGGTCCTCGACGCGTTCGGCGACACGACGTTCCTCGTCGACCTCAAGACCGACGACGTGATCGCCCCGGCGGTCGCCGCGCTGCGCCGCCACGGCGACGCCTTCGAGCGCTCCATCTTCGTGGCCGCCCGCCGCGGCGGCCGCGAGGCGCTGATCGGGCTGCGCGCCGAAGCGCCCGACGCCGTCATCGGCCTGGACTGGACCGAGGAGCGCCCCCCGCCCGCGGAGCTGCTCGACGCCATGCGCCCGCAGTACTTCGGGCCGCGCTGGAAGGTCGCCGACGCGGCCGGCGTGCCCGCCATGCGCGAGCGCGGCTACCGCGTCTGGGTCGGCCCCCTCGACGACGAGACCGAGGTCGTCGCCGCGCTGGAGTACGGCGTCGACGGGATCGTCGCCGACGACATCTCCTCGCTGCTGCGCCTGCGTGCGGACGCCGGGACCTCCTGATGCCGGCCGCGCTGACCAAGGCCGGGACCGAGGACCCCGCCCCGCCCGCGGCGGCGCGCGAGCCCGCCCCCGGAGCCGGGGGGAACCGCCGGCGGCTGCGCCGCGAGTACCTGCTGTTCCTCGCGCTCATCGCGCCGAACTTCCTGTTCATCGCGGTGTTCTCGTACTGGCCGGTGATCTACAACGCCTACCTGAGCCTCACCGACTGGAACATGATCGCGCCGATCAAGAACTTCGTCGGTTTCGACAACTACGTCGACATGTTCACCAGCCTCGGGTTCGGCGACGTGATGCTGACCACCGTGTACTTCACCGTCGGCGTCGTGGGCGGCAGCATGGCGCTCGGCCTGGCCATCGCGCTGCTGCTCAACCAGAAGCTCAGGGGCCGCGACTTCGTCCGGACCATGACGTTCGCCCCGCACGTGCTCTCGGGCGCGGCGGTGGGCCTGGCGTGGACGTTCATCTTCGATCCCAACTACGGCCTGTCGCGGGCGTTCTTCTCCGCCTTCGGCGCCTCGTCCCCCTCGTGGCTCACCGACTCGGACTGGGCGCTGCCGGCGGTCATGATCGTCTACCTGTGGAAGACCACCGGCTTCGCGGCGATCGTCTACCTCGCCGGACTGCAGAACCTCCCCAAGGAGGTCTACGAGTCGGCCTCCCTCGACGGCGCCGGCGCCTGGACGACCTTCCGGAGGTTCACCCTGCCGCTGCTGTCGCCGGTGACGTTCTTCCTCGTCGTCACCTCGACCATCAGCTCGTTCCAGGCGTTCGACGTCATCGCGCTGATGACCAACGGCGGCCCCGGCAGCGCCACCACCATCCTGTCGTGGTTCGTCTACGACTCGGGGTTCCGCAGCTTCCAGGCCGGACCCGCCGGGGCGAGCGCGATCATCATGTTCGTCATCCTCCTCGCGATCACGCTCGTGCAGACGCGTTACCTGGAGCGGAAGGTGCACTACAAGTGAGACTCGCCCGCACCGCCCAGTACGGCCTGCTCGTCGTCGTCGGCGTGATCATGGTCGGCCCGCTGTACTGGCTGCTGTCGTCCTCGCTGAAGGACCCGTCGCAGATCTACACCTGGCCGCCCGCGTGGCTGCCCACCGACCTGCGGTTCGCCAACTACGTCGACGCGTGGAACAGCGCCCCGTTCGCCGACTTCTATCTCAACTCCGTCATCACCACGGTCGCCGGCACCCTGCTGGAGGTCGCCAACGCCGTGCTCACCGCGTACGCGTTCACGTTCCTGCGGTTCCCCGGCAAGCGGGTGCTGTTCATCCTGCTGCTCGGCGCGATGATGGTGCCCGGCCACGTGACGCTGCTGCCGAACTATCTGACCGTCTCCGAACTCGGCTGGATCAACACCTACCAGGGGATCATCATCCCCGGCGTCGCCTCGGCGTTCGGCGCGTTCCTGCTCCGCCAGCACATGCTCACCCTGCCCGGCGAACTCGTCGAGGCCGCCCGGATGGACGGCGCCGGGCACCTGCGCACCCTGTGGAGCGTGGTGCTGCCCATGTCCCGGCCGATGCTCGTCACCGTCGGCATCGTGTCGCTGGTCAGCAAGTGGAACGACTTCATCTGGCCGCTCATCGTCACCAACACGGCGTCGATGCGCACCCTGCCCGTCGGCCTCCTCCTGCTCAAGAACCAGGAGGGCTACACGAACTGGGGCGCCGTCATGGCCGCCGCCACGTTCGTCGTCGTCCCCGTCCTCGTCATCTTCTTCCTCGCCCAGCGTCACATCGTCGCCGGCCTCACCCAGGGCGCGGTCAAGGGCTGACCCTCCGCCCACCGGTTCCCCGCCCGGCCCCGGCCTGAAGGCCGCACCCCCCGTTCCACCCTGAAAGGACCCCGCCATGACCCCCTCGCTCAACCGGCGGCATTTCCTCGGCGCCACCGGCGCCGGCCTCCTCGCCCTCGCCACCGGCTGCGGATCCGGCTCCGGCTCCGGCATGGCGCAGCCCGAGGGCAAGGTGCCCGCGCAGTACTCCAAGCGGCAGCGCGTCGTGATCTGGTACCCCTGGGCCGCCGTCCCCGGCGAGGCGTTCCAGCGGCTGGTGACCGCGTTCAACGGCGCGCAGAACGACATCTACGTCGAGGCCCAGTACCAGGGCAGCTACGACGAGACCGCCCAGAAGCTCGCCACCGCCATGCAGGCCCGCCAGCTCCCCGACCTGTGCGTGTTCAGCGACGTTACCTGGAACAAGTTCCATCTCAACGACACCCTCGAACCGCTCGGCTCCTACTTCTCCGCCGGGAGCCTCAAGCCTGCCGAGTACGTCGACCAGCTCATCGCCGAGGGCACCGCCAAGAACGAGACGTGGTGGGTTCCCTTCGCCCGGAGCACGCCGATCTTCTACTACAACAAGGACCTGTTCGAGGCCGCCGGGCTGCCCGACCGCGGCCCGAAGACCTGGAGCGAGCTGCGCGAGTGGTCGAAGGCCATCACCGCCCAGAAGGTCGGCGGCCAGAATCCCAAGCTCACCGCCTACGCCCAGGTCGACGGTGACTGGCAGTTCCAGGGCACCGTCTGGCAGTGGAGCGGCAACTACTCCAAGGGGCTCGACGTCACCATCGACACCGGCGGCGCGGTCGAGGCCGGCGAGTGGCAGCGCAAGCTCATCCACGACGACAAGCTGGCCTACATGGCGCAGAGCCCGAAGCTCGACTTCTCCAACGGGCTCATCGCGACGCTCGTCGAGTCCACCGGCGCGCTCACCGGCATCACCAAGGACTCCCCGTTCAAGGTCGGCACGGCGTACCTCCCCGAGGAGACCGCGTTCGGCTGCCCCACGGGCGGCGGCGGCCTGTCGATCATGGCCGGGGCCTCCAAGGAGCGCAAGCAGGCGGCGTTCGAGTTCCTGAAGTTCGTCGCCAGGGCGGAGAACGCGGCCCGGTGGACGGTCGAGACCGGCTACCTCCCCGCGACCAAGGCCGCGATGGAGACCCCCGAGATGCTCAAGCTGTTCGACGAGAACCCCAACTTCAAGAAGGCCGTCGACCAGCTGCCGAGGACCAAGGCGCAGGACCCGGTGCGGCTCCTGGTCCCCAACGCCAACCGGGCGATCTACGGCGGCCTCCAGAAGATCTACGCCGACAACCAGCCGGCGGAGGCGGTGTTCAAGGCGGTGGGCGCCGAGCTGCGCAAGGGCGTCGAGTCGATCCGCAAGACCGTGGAGAAGCACATGTAGCAGGCGCGGAGGACGGAAGTCCGCCCCCTCCCGCCTCTTGGCGTCGCGCCCGGGACGCGTAGCGTTGGCCTCATGCTGCTCGTCACCGTACGGCTCGCGCCCCAGGCGACGCTCGAACAGGCCATGCGCCGCCTGAAGCTGTCGGAGAAGGACGTCGACACCGGCTACGGCCTGGTGCTCATCGATCCCGGCAAGGACCTGTACGGCCTGCGCGTCAGCGAGGCCGCCGCCCGGCGGATCGACCCGTCCGCCGGCGGCGGCCCGTACGCCGACCCCCGCATCGAACCGTACGGCCCGCCGGACTGATCCCGGCCGGGCACGCGCCTCACGCGTCCGCCCGGCCGGGATCGGGTGTGGCTCGTGTGTCCGCCCGGCCGGACCGGACGCGCCTCAGGCCTCCGCCCGGCCGGAATCAGGTGGGCCTCAGGCGTTCGCGCGGTTGAAGACGCGGGTCCCGACCGCCACGCACACCGCCGACAGGGCGAGCGCCACCGTCACCCCGACCCCGACGGTCATCGTGGCGTAGTGCCCGGCGAACAGGTCGCGGACGGCCTCGACGACGTGCCGGAACGGGGTGGCCCGCGACACGGCGTCCAGCCAGGCGGGCGCCATCGACATCGGCAGGAACGCCCCCGACAGCAGGATCAGCGGGACGACCACGGTGCTGACCACGGGTGCGAACAGGTCGGGGTTCATGGTGAGCGCGACCGCGTTGGACAGCGCGGCCAGGCTGACCCCGAGCAGCGCCATGATCGCCAGTCCGGCCAGCACGCCGGGCAGCGGGGCCCGCAGGCCGAAGGCGTAGCCCAGCGCGACCAGCACGACCGACTGGATCAGCAGGACCAGCGAGCTGCCCAGCACCCGGCCCAGCAGCAGGGCGACCCGGTGGGCGGGGGTGACGCGGAGCCGCTCCAGCACGCCGGCGCGCAGGTCGAAGACGATGCCGAACCCGGCCATGCCCGCGCTGAGCAGGCTCACCTGGACCAGCAGACCGGGGACCAGGGTCTCCCAGGTGCCGATCGTGGCGAACAGCGGGCCGAACAGCACCAGGTACAGCAGCGGCTGCATGACCCCGAACAGGATGCCGATCCTCTGCCGCAGCAGGATGCGCACGTTGTGCCGGAAGATCAGCCAGGTCTCGCGGATGACGTCCATCGGGCCTCTCACCTCTCCCCGTCCGTCGTACGACGGGCACCGGCCGCCGCCTCCGCCATGTCCACCCGGCCCGCCGGGCCGTCCGGGGCCCCGGCTTCCGGGGAGCCCGGAACGTCGTCCCGCAGCGAGCGGCCGGTGATGGACAGGAAGACGTCGTCGAGGGTGCCGGAACCGCCCTTGAGCTCGGCCGGAGTGCCCTCGGCGACGATCACGCCGTGGTCGATGATGAACAGCCGGTCGGCCAGCGTGTCGGCCTCCTCCAGGTAGTGGGTGGTCAGGAAGACCGTCAGGCCCTCCTCCTCGCGCAGGCGCCGGACGTGGTCCCAGAGGTGGGCGCGGCTCTGCGGGTCGAGGCCGGTGGTGGGCTCGTCCAGGAAGAGCAGCGCCGGGGCGTGGACCAGGCCGAACACCAGGTCGAACCGGCGGCGCTGGCCTCCGGAGAGCGCCGCCCCGGGCCTGGTCTCCAGGCCGGTCAGCTCGAACCGGTCGAGCAGCTCCCGGATCCGCCCGCGCGCCTCGGCGGGGCGCATGCCGTACAGCGCGGCGTGCAGTCCGAGCTCCTCCCCCACCGGGACGGCCGGGGAGACCCCGCCGCCCTGGGACACGTAGCCGATGCGCCGCCGTACCGACCGCGGGTCGGCGAGCAGGTCGTGCCCGGCGACGACGGCGGTGCCGCCGGAGGGGCGCAGCAGGGTGGTCAGCATGCGCATGGTGGTGGTCTTGCCCGCGCCGTTGGGGCCGAGGAAGCCCACGATCTCCCCGGCCTCCACGGCCAGGTCAACTCCCCGGACGGCTTCGACGCCGCCCGGGAAGGTCTTGCGCAGGCCCGATGTCCTGATCACTCGATCGCCTCCATCTTGAAGTCGCACCAAAAATAGAGTGACTTAAAAATTTCTGCAACCTCTAAAATGACCGGCATGAGCGAGGGACTGCGCGCGCGCAAGAAGCGGGAGACCCGCCTGCGCATCTCCGACATCGCGACGGGACTGTTCATGGCCCGGGGGTTCGACGGCGTGACGGTGGCCGACGTCGCCCGCGCCGCCGACGTCTCGGTCAACACGGTCTTCAACTACTTCGCCACCAAGGAGGACCTGCTCCTCGACCGGGCGCCCGAGGTCGAGGACCTGCTCGCCCGGGTGGTGCGGGAGCGCGAGCCCGGGGAGACCCCGGTGGCCGCCGTGCGCCGCGACTTCCTGGAGGCGCTGGAGACCGGCCACTACCGCTACGGGTTCCACGAGGCCGGCGACGACTTCATCCGGATGATCGAGACCACCCCCAGCCTGGTCGCCCGGGTGCGGGAGATGGGCGAGACCCGGGAGCGCAGGCTCGCCGAGGCGATCGCCGAGGAGGCCGGCGCCGACCCCGACGACCTGACCCCCGCCCTGGTGGCCGCGCAGATCAACGCGGCGCTGCGCACCGTGGTGGGCTACGCCGTACGGCGCCTGGTCGCCGGGGAACGGGTCGACGACATCCTCCCGGACCTGCGCGAGCGGGCCGGGCGGGCGTTCGACCTGCTGGAGACGGGGATCGGCGGGCGCTACACCCGGCGCTGACCCGGCCGCCGACGGCTTTCCGGCCGCGACCGCCCGGCGACGGTCCCCGGTCGGCGCGTGGGCGGGCGACGCGCGGACGGACGGCACGTGAAGGGGGGCACGCGGACGGGGGCACCGCCGGGCGGTGACCACGCCTGGGAGCTGATCATCCGGCGATATGATCATCCGGCATCTCGTCCCCTCACGACCCCACGGAGCCGTCAGTGCCGGTGCGCGAACGCGTCCGCACCTTCCTGGAGACCTCCCGCCTCCAGCGGATCATCATCGCGGTCATCGTGGTCAACGCGGCCACCCTGGGGCTGGAGACCTCGGCCGCCGTCACCGAGCGGTACGGCACGGCGCTGACGGTGGTGGACCACGCCGCGCTGTACGTCTTCGTGGCAGAGCTGGCGGCCAAGGTCTACGCCCACCGCCTGCGTTTCTTCCGTGACCCGTGGAACCTGTTCGACACCGTGATCGTGGCGCTGTCCCTGCTGCCCGTGGCCAACGGGCTGTCGGTGCTGCGGGCGTTGCGCATCCTGCGGGCGCTGCGGCTGATCTCGGTGGTGCCGAGCCTGCGCAGGGTGGTGACGGCCCTGCTGACCGCGGTGCCCGGCATGACGTCGATCGTGCTGCTGCTCGGCCTGGTGCTCTACGTCGCGGCGGTGATGGGCACGAAGCTCTACCACGCCACCTCGCCCGGGTACTTCGGCGACCTTCCCACCTCGCTGTTCACGCTGTTCCAGATGATGACCGGGGACGGCTGGTCCGACATCACCCGCGAGGTGA
Source organism: Streptosporangium sp. NPDC048047 (assembly GCF_040653115.1). NCBI lineage: Bacteria > Bacillati > Actinomycetota > Actinomycetes > Streptosporangiales > Streptosporangiaceae > Streptosporangium > Streptosporangium sp. NPDC048047. Next base: position 28,768 of record NZ_JBEZNH010000064.1, read on the forward strand.
TGTCGGAGCATCCATCGGCGTGGCTCTTCTTCGTGCTGTTCATGCTGGTCTGCACGTTCGTGGTGCTGAACCTCTTCATCGCGGTGGTCGTCAACGCGATGGAGGAGGACGCCTCGGGGGAGGCGGCACGGGCGACCCGCGGCCTGGAGACCGTCGTGCTGGCGGAGCTGTCGGCGCTGCGGGCGGAGGTGCGCGAACTCCGCGAGCGGACCCCGGCGGGCGCGGGGGCGGGGGCGGGACCGGAGGGGCGTTCCGCCGCGGGAGCGGTGACCGCGGAGGCCGTCGGCGCGGAACCGGCCGCCGCCGGGCCCGGCTCCGCGGGGACGGCCCCGCGGAGCCCGTCGCCGAGGAGCCGCTCGTCCCGGGGCCGGTCGTCCCGGGGAGCGCGGGGCCGGAGATAGCCGGTCAGCGGGAGTAGTACTCCACCACGAGCTGCTCGTCCACCGGGACGGCGATCTGCTCGCGCCGTGGCCGGTCGAGCAGGGTGAACGTCAGGTCCGCGTGGTCGGCCGACAGGTAGGGGGCGATCCGCTCGTCGGCGTAGGTCCCCTCGGCCGCGGCGACGAACGGCTGCATCGCGCGCGACCTGGGCCGCACCGCGATGACCTGGCCGGGCTTGACCAGGTAGCTGGGGATGTCCACCTTGCGGCCGTCCACGGTGATGTGCCCGTGCGTGACGTACTGGCGGGCGGCGTAGATCGAGGGCGCGAGACCGGCGCGCAGGACCAGCGAGGCCAGGCGGCTCTCCAGGATGGTCACCAGCTCGGCGCCGGAACGACCGCCGCCGCGGTGCGCCAGGTCCCAGTAGCGGCGCATCTGCCGTTCGGAGACGTCGTAGTACCAGCGCAGCTTCTGCTTCTCCATCAGCTGCAGGCTGTAGTTGCTCACCTGGTGCCGCCGGGTCTTGCGGCCGTGCTCGCCCGGCGGGTAGGGGCGCTCCTCGAAGTAGCGGACCGCCTTGCGGGTCAGGGGGACGCCCGCCCGGCGGGACAGGCGCACCTTGGGCCCGGTGTAACGCATGACAACTCCCTCTCATTGCGGTAAGACTTGGTTAGGCAAACCTTAGTTAGGCAAGCCTAAGCTATCTGACATCGTCAGCCGACCTCAAGGAGGGCCGGGTCATGCAGCACCCCGTCACCGCCCCGCCGATCCCGGAGCGGATCCGCACCCTGGCCGCCGCGGCGGTCCCGACCCACGTCTCCTTCGCCGGAACGGCCCGGCCCGCCGTACCCGCCCGGGGAGGTGTGGACGGCGCGGGCCGCCCGGTGCTGCTGGTCCGGGCCGGCGACCCCCTGTACGGCGCGCGCGACGAGCCCGCGGTCACCGTCGACCTGGCAGCGAGCCGCTCCCTGGGCGGGCTGGAGGCGACGCGGGGCCTGCTCAAGGTGCAGGGCTGGGTGCAGGCCGTACCCGCCGCCGAGGCGCGGGAGGCCGCGGTGGCGATCGCCGGGCACTGTCCGGACGAGGCGCTGTTCGACGCCCTGGAGGAACTCGCCGCCTCCGGCGGCGGAGGACGACCGGAGGGCGCCGGCTCGCCGCTTCTGCTCCGCGTGGACGTCGGGCAGGTGATCTACCTGACCGGCGGCGAGTCAGGGGTGGTCGACGCCGAGGACTATCTGCGCGCCGCACCCGACCCTCTGGCCGAACAGGCCGAGCGCATGCTCGCCCACGTCAACGACACCCATCGTCAACAGCTCACGGACGCCCTGTGTTCCCTGCTCGGCGCCCCGGTGCGCGAGGTGTGGCTGTGGGAGCTCGACCGGTACGGGGCGACCGTCCGCCACGGCGCCGACCGGCCCGCGCTGGTCCGCCTCCCCTGGCCCGCCCCCGCCGCCTGCGCCCGCTCCCTGGAACAGGCCGTGCACGATCTCCTCTGCCACCGCTGACCTCCGCCGCGACGTCATCGGGTGTTCCGCCCCCCCGGTGGGTGGAACACCCGATCCGCCCACTTCCGAAAGACCCGGCCGATATGATCGCGTCCGCCATGGCGCGGTGCGGTGCGACACCGTCGTGCCACCCCCCACGATGTAAGGACCCGCATGGACGTGAACCCCCCGGCGCGCCTCGCGATCCGAACCGCCGCCGGCCTCGCGGTTCTCGCCATTCTCACCCTGGGTGGATGCGGCGGATCGGAGCCGTCCGCGGCCTCGGATCCCGGGACCGCCCGGACCTCGGACGCAGGCGGCCTCGAGGACCTGCCCGAGGTGCTGAAGTCCCCGAGCCCCGAGGAGACCGCCCAGGCCGAGCCCGTCTTCGCGGTGCCGGAGTCCTGCGCGAAGCTCGGCTTCTCGAAGATCGCCGTCCGCCACCTCAAGGGCGTGCGGGCCGCGAACCACAAGGACTACGACGGCACCACCAGCGGCAGGCTGAGCTGCGCCTACACGGTCATGGACCCCACCGGCACGACGATGACGCTCACCACCCTGGTGTCGGAGTCGGACGACGTCGCGTCGTTCGGCGCCCAGCCCCGGACGCCGGCGGCCGGTAAGTACTACGACACCCCGACGGCGAAGGCGTTCGGCGGGGTCGCCGACTTCAAGGACGGCGGCACACCGGAGCTGTCCTACCGCCTTCCCGGCGTCCTGGTCACCGTCACCGGCAGCGGCGACGCCAAGCCGTTCACCCAGAAGGACCTGGAGCGGCTCGCCGACGACGTCGTCATGACCGCCTCCGGGGGCCACAAGCCCACGGGTTCCTGAGAGCCCTCTCCGGCCGGGCGGAGGGGGAACGCACCCGCCGTCCGGCCGCGGCACCCGGAAACGCCGGGTCCCGCGGCCCCTGGAAACCGGTGTGCCCCTCGGGGCACCCGTGCGTCCCCCGGGAAACCGGTACGGCCTCCGGGGAACCCGCGCGACACCCGGGGAGAACGGCGCCTCTCAGCCCCCACCCGGGAATCGGGCGGAGGGGATCATTCCGGAGAACGGGCGGTCAACCGCCGGCCACCACCTCGCTGGTGTTCCGGATCACATGGTCGACGAACCCGTACTCCTTCGCCTCGGCGGCGGTGAACCAGCGGTCGCGGTCGGAGTCGGCCTCGATCCGTTCCAGGGGCTGGCCGGTGTGGTGGGCGATCCGCTCGCGCAGCATCTGCTTGGTGTAGAGCATCTGCTCGGCCTGGATGGCGATGTCGGCGGCGGTGCCGCCGAGGCCGCCCGACGGCTGGTGCATCATGACGCGGGCGTGCGGCAGCGCGTACCGCTTGCCGGACGTGCCGGCGCACAGCAGGAACTGCCCCATCGACGCCGCCAGGCCCATGCCGACGGTGGCGACGTCGTTGGGGACGTACTGCATGATGTCGTAGATCGCCATCCCCGCCGAGACGGAACCGCCCGGCGAGTTGATGTAGAGCCAGATGTCACGCTCACCGTCGTTGGCGGACAGCAGCAGCAGCTCGCCGCAGATACGGTTGGCCACCTCGTCGTTCACCTCGGTGCCGAGCACGACGATCCGCTGGCGCAGCAGCCGCTGGTACAGCGGGTCCTCGAACACGGGCTGTGGGCTGGTCAACTCTTCTCACCTGCCTCGCATATCGGAAATCCATCGACGTACGTCTGATGAATCGCTGCCGACGATAACGCCGTCCGGCGCGGAATCCGTTCCCGTTCGCTGTGGGCGCTTTCCGCTCACAGCGCAGCGTCGCCGGAAACACGCGACGGCACCGGACACGACACGGGGAAAGCGAGTCCCCGGCCGGAAGGGCGACGCCTTCCTGTGTGATGATGGCCGCATCATGCCCGCCAGCGAGCCCGCGACCGCGCTCTTCCGCCTCACCCGCTCCGCGGCCTTCGCCGCCGTGGCGCTGGGGCTGGGCGCGGGCGCGCACGCGTTCGCCGGAAGCACGGTCACCGCCTGGGGCGCGGCCGGCGGGCTTGCACTGGCGTTCGCGGCGGCGCTGCCGGCGACCGGCTGCGAGCGCGGCCTGGGAACGATCCTGCCGCTGCTGACCGGCGTGCAGGCCGCGCTCCACCTGCTGTTCGCGGCGACGGCCTCCGCCGCCTGCCACGTCGCGCCGCCGGGGCCGTTCACGGATACGACCGGACCGGGCCCGTACGCCGGACCGGCCGCGCCGCCCGGATCGCTTCCGGATCCGGTCGCCGCAGTGGGCCAGGCAGCGGGCATGGCCGGGCACTCGGGGCTGCTCCCCGGCCTGGCGATGCTGGTCACGCACGGCTGGGCCATCGGGCTGACCGCGCTGTGGCTGACCCGCGGCGAGGCGCTGCTCTGGGCGGTGCTCCGGCGGCTCGGCGCCCGGTTCGCACCGGTCCTCACCGCCGAGCCCTCCCCGGTTCCGTGGAAGCCTCCGGGGACGCCCCGCCGCGACGACTCCGCCGTCCCGCGCCGCTCCCCGCTGCGGCACGCGGTCAGCAGGCGCGGTCCTCCGGCGCCCGCGGCGTTCTCTCTCTGACATCTCCGGGACATCTCCGGCGGTCACGCGTTCCGGTGACCCGCCACCGGCCTTCCGCGGACGCCCGCGGACGGCTCCGGGCACGGCCCGCGTGGCTTCTCCGTACGACCCGCGTGGCTTGTACGGTCCGCGCGGCCTGTAGGGCCCGTGCGGCTTCCGTACGGCCCGCCTGGCCTGTACGCCGGCGCGGCTTCCGTACGGCCGCCGCGCGACCCGGCCCACCGGCCCGTCCGCGTACGGCCCCGACGTCCCGCCGTGATCGTTCCGTTTCGTCTTCCGGGCACCCCGGGTGCCTTCCAGCGCTTCCCGCGGCGTGCAGAGCACCGCTCCGCCGCGGCGCCGTACCCTCTTCGAAAGGCATTCCCATGATCATCCGTCGTGTCGTCCCAGCCGGGCTCCTGGCCGTCCTCACCGCCGCCGCGGTGAGTGCCTGCGGCGCGCAGCCGGACGCGCCGACCTCGGGCCGGGCGGCCACGCAAGCCGCCCCGGCCACCGCCCCGGCCACCGCGCCGTCCGGGCCGGGCACCCCCGGCGCGTCCTCTCCCCTGACGGTCACCGACCCCTGGGTGAAGACCGCGAAGAAGGGCATGACCGCCGCCTTCGGCACCCTGGTCAACCACACCGCCGCCGACGTGACCGTCGTCTCCGCGTCCTCCCCGCTGTCATCGATGATCGAGCTGCACGAGGTGGCCGACGTCGGCGGCAAGCCGGTCATGCGGCCGAAGGAGGGCGGGTTCACCGTCCCCGCCAACGGCACGCACCAGCTCCAGCCCGGCGGCGACCACATCATGCTGATGGGCGTCACCGAGGAGGTGAAGCCCGGCGCGCGGATCCCCTTCACCCTGACCCTCAAAGACGGCGGGACCGTGGAGTTCACCGCGATCGGCAAGGACTTCGCCGGGGGCAACGAGAACTACGACCCCGGCACGGACAAGGGGCACAACTGATGGAACAACCCCGGCTGACCCGGCGCGGGCTGCTCGCCGGGGGCGCCGCCACGGCGGCCGGCGCCCTCGCGGCGTGCGCTTCCGCGCAGACCGGCGCCAAGGCGGCCCCGGCGGGACCGTCCGGCGGGACCGCGTCGCCCGCCGGATGGGCGGCCGAGCCCTTCCACGGGCCGCACCAGGCCGGCATCGCCACGACGCCGCAGGCCCACGCCGCCTTCGTCGGCCTGGACCTGCTGCCGGACGCCGACCGTGAAGCCGTCGTACGGCTGATGCAGCTGCTCACCGACGACGCGCGCCGCCTGAGCGAGGGCCGGGCGGCCCTGGCCGACACCGATCCGGAGCTGGCCACGCTGCCCTCCCGGCTGACCGTCACCTTCGGCTTCGGGCCCGACCTGTTCCGGGCCGCGGAGGTGGCGGACCGCTGCCCCGCCTCGGTGGCGCCCCTGCCGAGGTTCGGGATCGACAGGCTGGACAAGCGGTGGACGGGCACGGACCTGCTGCTGCAGATCTGCGCCGACGACGCCGTCACCCTCGCCCACGCCCTGCGCATGCTGGTCAAGGACGCCCGGTCCTTCGCCCGGGTGCGCTGGGTCCAGCGAGGGTTCCGGCGCGGCCCGCAGACCCAGGCGCCGGGCATGACCCAGCGCAACCTCATGGGTCAACTCGACGGCACCGTCAACCCCCGCCCCGGCACGCCCGACTTCGACCGGGCCGTGTGGGTGCACGGCGGCCCGGCGTGGCTGCGGGGCGGCACCACGCTGGTGCTGCGGCGCATCCGGATGGATCTGGAGACATGGGACGCCGCCGACCGGACCGCCAAGGAGTTCTCGGTGGGCCGCCGGCTGGACACCGGCGCCCCGCTGACCGGCCGGAACGAGCGTGACGCGCCGGACTTCGACATGGTCACGGCGGCGGGGTTCCCGGTCATCGCCGAGCAGGCGCACATCCGGCGGGCACACGTCGCCGACCCGGGCATGCGGATCTTCCGCCGGGTCTACAACTACGACGAGGGCGTCACCTACGAGGGGCGCCCTGACACGGGGTTGCTGTTCGCCTCCTACCAGGCCGACATCGCCCGGCAGTTCCTCCCCGTCCAGAGAAGGCTGGCCGAGGCGGACCTGCTGAACCAGTGGACGACGCCGATCGGCTCGGCGGTGTACGCCGTTCCGCCGGGCTGCGGACCGGACGGGTGGATCGGCGAGACCCTGCTGGCCTGACCGACCTGAGCGGTCTGACCGGCCTGACCGACCTGAGCGGTCTGACCGCCCTGAACGGCGTGAACGCCGGAGCGGTTTGAACACCGGACCGGTTTGAACGCCTGGCGGGTTCGAACGCCTGGTCGGCGGCCGTCGACGGCCTCCCGGCCCTCGCGGCGGCCGTCGCCCGCCGTTCCGGTTCCGGTTGGATGAGTCCCGCAGGAACCGGAACGGCGGCCCGGGGATCGCCTTCAGGTGACCTTGTGGAGGTATCTCGCCGAGGCCCAGCCCAGCTTGCCGTTCGAGGCGCGGACGGCCACCCACCCCTTGACGGTCGAGCATCCCCCGGCGAACCGGACGTCGGCCGGGGTCAGCCTGCCGACCCGGCGGGCGTCCGCCGCCGGCCGGGAGCGGACGTTGAGGTAACCGCCCGGCTGGAGCTTGACGACGCGGTAGTTGCATGTGAGGCCGGGCGGGGTCTTGTCATCGGAGGGGCTCTGCCCCTCGTCGACCTTCCGGAGGTATCTCGCCGAGGCCCAGCCCAGCCTGCCGTTGGACGCCTTGACCTCCACCCAGCCCCCGGCGGCCGAGCACGACCCCGCGAACGCCCCGTCGGCCACCGTCAGCCGGCCGATCCGCCTGCCCGCCAGCGACGGCCGTGACCGGACGTTGAGATAGCTGTCCGCCCGCACACCCGTGACCCGGTGGGTGCACGCGAGGACGGTGTGGCCGCTTCCGTCGGTGGAGTGGCCGTGTCCGCCATAGGGGTCGGGGGTGGCGGCGGGGACGGGGGTCGCCGAGGGGTGTCCGGGGGTCGCCGTGGCCGACGGCCCGGAGGTCGTGAGGGGGGTGGCGGAGGTCACGGGGCTGGGACTCGGGCTGGGGGCAGGGGTCGCCGAGGAGGCGAGGGCGGCGGCCGGTGGGGCGAGCATCGTGGACAGGCCCACGGCGGCGCCCACGGTGAACGAGACCGCGACCCGTTTTCCGAGCATGACATCTCCCTTCGATTCGCATCGCACCTGCGGCTCCCGGACCACCGAAGGTCATGACATGGCATGCCACCTGCGATGCTAACGCAAAGTAGATATCCAATTACCCTGTGTGCAAACCCGCAAGCGGTTCACCGGAAGTCATCCGACGCGACCCCGGCCTCCGGCTGCCCCGCCGTCCGCCCGGCGACGGAGAGCCGAAGGCCGTCAGCCAGGGCGGTCAGTAGGACTGGAGCTCGATGAGGTTGCCCTCGGGGTCGCCGACATGGGCCGTGCGCAGGCCGGGCCCCCAGTCGGGGCGCTCCGCCGGAGGGGCGACCAGCCGCGCGCCGTACCGCACATAGAGGTCGGCGGCGGCGGCGACGTCCTCCACCTGGCTGACGAGCACGACCCGGCCCTCGCCGTACGGCGGGAACCCGGAGTCCCGGCCGCCCACGGGAGGCGCGTCGTCCAGGGAGGGTCCGCCGGCGCCCACGACCCCTGCCATCGCGGTCCGGTCGAGGAGGGCGAGCACCCCCTGGCCCTCGACGTCCCAGCTCGCGTACGGCCCGGCCGCAGACCCCCGCGCCAGGACGGCGCCGCACAGCGCCGGGAGGACGGCGTCGTAGAGCCGGAAGCACTCGGCGAAGCGGCCGACGAGCAGGCGGGGGTGGAAGGCGTCCATCACACGTCCAATCCGTAGGTTCACACCAATGATTGGTGGAAACCTACAATATTTTCATGACGGACATCCCGCCCACCCTGACCGCACTCACCGCCTACCTGCTGTCGAGGGCCGGCAAGACCGCCAGGGGACGGGTCGCGGCGCGGCTCGGCGAGCGCGACCTGCGGTTCTGGCACATGTCGACGCTGGCGGCCCTGGCCGACTTCGGCCCCCACTCGCAGCGGGAGCTGGGCGCCCGTCTCGGCATCGACCCCAGCGACGTCGTCAAGACGCTGGACGACCTCACCGTCGCCGGATGGGCCGAGCGGACCAGGGACCCGGACGACCGCAGGAGGGTGCGGGTCGTCATCACACCCGAGGGCCGGACCGCGCTGGCCGGGATGGTGCGGGACACCGAGACCCTCCAGGATGAGCTGCTGGCCCCGCTGACCGCCCGGGAACGCGCCCGGCTGCACGACCTGCTGCTGAAGGTCTTCGACCGGCCCTGACCCCGGGACGCGGGCCGGGCCGCCGGCACGGGGCCCGGGGGGCGGCGAGCCGGGCTCCGGGCGGGCAGAGGCGCGGCCGGGCAGAGGTGCGATCCAGACCGAAAGGGCGGTCCAGACCGAGAGAGCGATTCAGGCGGGGGCCCGATTCAGACCGGGGGCGTACCCCGTCGGCGAGCAGATTGACAGGTACCTGTCATTCAGGCCAGGATCGTCGCGTGGAGAGTCTCACCACGTCCGGGCTGACGTTCTCCGAACTCGTCATCGAGGTGTTCCGGACCAACGGCCTGCTGCTCGCCGCCGGGGACGGACTGGCCCGGCCGGCCGGGCTGACCGGCGCCAGATGGCAGGTGCTCGGGGTGGTCGAGCACGGGCCGAGCACCATCGCCCAGGTCGCCCGGGCGATGGGCCTGACCAGGCAGAGCGTCCGGCAGAGCGCCGAATCGCTCGCGGCGGACGGGTTCATCGCCTACGAGGACGACCCCGCCGACCGGCGGGCCAGACTGATGAGACTGACCCCCAAGGGACGCGAGGCGCTCGCCCAGGTCGAGCGGCGCCAGGCCGAGTGGGCCAACCGTCTCGCGGAGCGCATGCCTCCCGGCGAGATGGAGGCGACCATCGAGGCACTGCGCCGGATCCGTGTCCTGCTCGGCACGCAGGCGCCGCCCGGCACCCCGAACCAGAAGAGGAAGATCTCATGGCCGGCGAAGTGACCGTTCCGCTCCTCCCCTGCCGGTCGATCGACGAGATCGCCGATTTCTACCGGGTCCTGGGGTTCGAGCAGACCTACCGCCAGACCCGCCCCAACCCGTACACGGTGCTCCAGCGGGAGGACATCGCCCTGCACTTCTTCGCGATGGACGGGTTCGACCCCGCCGCCTCCTACGGCTCCTGCCTGGTCTTGGTCCCGGACACCGGCGCGCTGTTCGAGTCCTTCGCCACCGGCATGCGGAGCGCGTACGGCAAACTGCTGGTGTCCGGCACCCCCCGGATGACGCGCCCCCGCAAGCGGAAGAACACCGGCGACCTGGCCGGATTCAGCGTCGTGGACCCGGGAGGCAACTGGATCCGGATCTTCCCGCTTCCCGGCTCGGCCTCCCGCGACGCCGATCAAGGCGAGCAGGCCGGCCCAGGGGCCGAGCGGAGCGGGATCGCCAAGGCGATGGAGAACGCGATCGTGCTGGGCGAGTCCAAGGGCGACCACCGGCAGGCCGCACGCATCCTTGACACCGCACTGGCCCGCGAGCAGGACTCCGCGCCCGCGACGGAACTCGTCGAAGCGCTGGTGTACCGGGCGGAACTGGCGATGCGGCTGGGCGACGGCGAGCGCGCCGACGAGGTGCTGGCGCGGGTCCGCGACACGCCGCTCGGCGACGCCGACCGCGAGACACTCGCCGAGACGCTGGCGGGCGCGCGGGACCTGGAGCAGGTCCGCCGCGCCGACCGGCCCCCGGCCTCCTGACGACCGCACTCCACCGGGTCCGCCCGTTCCGCACGCCGCCCGCCCGTTCCGCATGGCGTCGGCCCGTTCGGCACGCCGTCCGGCCGTGGCGCCGTTCCCCTACGGTCCCGCCGGGTACGGTCCCGCCGGGTGCGCGGCCCGCCGGTCCGCCGGAGCGGCGAGCCGGGCGCGGAGCGTGTGCAGCGCATCGTCCACCAGCTCGGGCGTGCGCTGCTCCAGGCCGAACAGCACGTCCAGCGCCGGGTCCGCCAGCGCCCAGAAGTCCAGCTTGCGGGCCAGCCGTACGGTGAACGGCAGGCCCCGGTGCGCCTGCACCCGCCGTACGAAATCCGGGCCCGCCTCCGCCCAGAGATAGGACAGGTCGTAGTCGGGATCACCGACCTCGGCGTCGCCGAAGTCGATGAGCCCGGTGATCTCGCCGCCGGTGACGAGCAGGTGGTCCAGGCTCACGTCGCCGTGCGTGAACGAGGGCCGGTAGGCGAAGTTGGCGTCGTCGCCGAGGTAGCCCTCCCAGGCGGCCAGCAGCGTCCGGCCCTCCCCCGGCGTGAGCCTGGGCAGCACCTCCGCCCGGACGGCGGCCAGATCGTCGGCGAAGTCCTCCCGCAGGTCCCAGGACGGGGCCCCCAGCCTCTCCGCCGTCTCCGCGGGGAAGGCGTGCAGGGCGTCGAGGATCCCGGCCACCTGCCGGGCCGGACCCGGCAGACCGGGCAGCCCCCGGGCGTGCCAGTCCTCCGGGGTCAGCACCTCGCCGGGGACGAGCGGGTAGCCGCAGAACGAACCCGGCCCGATGGGATTGGGCGCGGTGAACAGGAACCGGGGGATCTCCACGCCGAGGTCCGTCCGGAGAGCGAGTTCGGGCAGCAGCCGGGCTTCCCTGGCGACGCTCCCGGCCCCGTCGGAGTTCTTCGGCAGCCGCAGCACGACCGCGTCGTGCAGCAGCAGCGTCACGTTGTCCAGGCCGGCCCCCAGCGGCCGCAGCGGGGCGTCCCGCAGCTCGGGCAGCGCCCCGGCGAGCGCCTCCCGGACCTTCGGCTCCCAGTCGTCCGGCAGTGAGACATCCCTGATCACGGACACACCGTACCGACCGGGACCGGTGGTTTCTCCGCCCGGCCCGGACGCCGGAGGTCCCGGGGGCCGTCGAGGACGGCGTCATGGCGGCCCCCGAGCCAGGCGATGTGTCCCGGCACGGGCCGGCTATGTCCTCACCCGGCGGGCGTCTCATCTCGCTGACCGGATCGTTCCGCAGGCTGACCGGTTCACGCCTTCAGCTCCCGTCCCTCCCCCGCCACCCTTGAGGGGTGAACAGCGCACTCGTCGTCATCGACGTCCAGGAGTCCTTCCGGAAACTGCCGGACTGGGAGTTCGTCTCGCAACCGGACATCGTCAGCCAGGTCGACCGCCTGGTCGCCGCGGCCCGCGCCCAGGACGACCTCGTGATCTGGGTGCTCCACTCCCGGCCGGGGGCCGGCACCGTGTTCGATCCGGCGCGGGGGCACGTCCGCCTGATGGACGGGCTCGAACCGCTCGGGGACGAGCCGCTCATCACCAAGTCCGCGCACAACGCCTTCACCACCACGAATCTGCACCAGACCCTCACCGCCCGCGGCGTCCGGCGGCTGACCGTGTGCGGCATCCGTACCGAGCAGTGCTGCGAGACCACCGCCCGGATCGCCTGCGACCTCGGCTTCGACGTCGTCTTCGTCACCGACGCCACCGCGACCACCCCCATCCCGCACCGCGACGCGCCGCAGGACCTGCCGTTTTCGCAGCTGGTGAGCGACCCGCGGACGCTGGGCGTCGTCGATGTCGTCGCGCGCACCGAGTACGCGCTCGCGGGCCGGTTCGCCGCCATCCGCACCGTCGGCGAACTGGCCGGGGCATAGGCTCGGTGACCGTGCCCCGGGTCGTCTTCCTGCTCATCCCACGAGTGCACCTGCTCGACGTGGCCGGGCCGGCCCAGGTCTTCTCCACCGCCGCCGACCTCGGCCACGACTACGACCTGTCGTACGTCTCCGAGGACAGCCCCGTCGCCACCGTGCAGGGACTGTCCCTGTACGCCGAACACTCATGGCCCGATCTGGAGCCGTACGACCTCGTCATCGTGCCGGGCTGGCGCGGCCCGACCCGCAAGCCCGGGGCCGGCACCCTGCACCGGCTCCGCGAGCACCACGCGGCAGGCGGCACCGTGGCGGGCGTCTGCGCGGGCGCCGACGCGCTCGGCCGGGCCGGTCTGCTCGACGGCCGCCGCTGCACCACCCACCACGCCTCCCAGGACGAGCTCGCCCGCCTCTACCCGAGGGCCGAGGTCGTGCGCGACGTGCTCTACGTCGAGGACGAGCGGGTGGTGACCTCGGCGGGCGTGGCCAGCGGCATCGACGTGGCGCTCCACCTGCTGAGCACCCGGCACGGGCCGTACGCCGCCGCCCGGGTGGCCCGCGCCATGGTGGTGCACGGCCGCCGTCAGGGGACGTCGCCGCAGATCAGCGCGATGCTCCGGCACCGCGGTCACGACGACGAGACCGTGCACCGCGTCCAGAACCTGATCGACGCGCGTTTCACCCGGCGGCTCCCGCTCTCGGCGCTGGCCGACGCGGCCGGGTGCAGCGAACGGACCGTCACCCGCCTCTTCCGGCGCGCGACCGGCCTCACGCCCCTGGCCTACCAGACCGCGCTGCGTCTAGAACGGGCCGAACACCTCCTGGGCCAGGGCGCGACGGCCGAGACGGCCGCCCGCGAGGCGGGCTTCGGCGACGCCCGGATGCTGCGCCGTCTGCGTGCCCGCAGGTAAGCCGATGAGAGTGCCGCTCAGATCGCGTCCGCCCAGGAGAACCTCTCCACGGCGGCAGTGACGCGGGGCAGGACGTCGGGCCAGGGGCGGGCCGGGACCACGGGGACGCCCGTCTCGGCGGCCAGGGCCGCGAGGCGGGCGCCGTAGCGGGCGCTGGCTCGGGCTCGGGCGAGCTGGTCGCCGTTGCCGGGTTCGCGGCTCAGGTAGTTCGCCGCGATCCGCGCCTCGTCGGGCTCGTGCAGGACCACCGCCGCCACCCGCCCGTCCGCCGGGATCCCGGCGAAGGACTCCCGTACGGCGAGGTCCGGCAGCAGGTAGTCGCCTTCGATCACCACGGGGGTGCCGGTCTCCAGGTGGTTGGCCACCACCGCCTCGACGGCCGGGGCGAGCGCCTCGGCGATGGCGACCTGGAGGTCGGCGATGTCGTCGGCGGGCAGGCGGCCGTCCTCGGGGTGGGTGCGCCAGTGGTGCAGGAGCGGCTGCTGTTCGGGCGTGGTCATGGCGAGGAGCGCCTCGACGAGGTCGTCGACCTCCACGATCGGGACGCCGTGGAGCCGCGCCAGGGGGTAGCTGACCCGGGTCTTGCCGGTTCCGGAAGCGCCGCAGATCAGCAGCACGTCCCAGGGACGCCGCGCGTCCGGCGGGAGCCGGTCGTCCGAGGGCTCGTTCGACGGGTGCTCGCCACCCGGCGTTCCGACCGGCGGGCGCACGTCGTTCACCGGACCGCCCGGGAAACCCCTGTCCGCGGCCCCGTACGGCGGGCGGGTGGCCTCGGCCGAGGCCGCCGGTGCGCTGTCGTGCATGTTTACCCCCTTGATCTGCGGACACTAAGTATCTCTGAGCAGAGAGAACTTCGCGCAAGGGGAGGAATCACCCATGGGTGCTGACGAGAAGATCTCCAACAAGTCCCAGGAGCTCGGGGGCAAGGTCAAGGAGGGTGTCGGCCGCGCCACGGACGACGAGCGCCTTGAGGCCGAGGGCCGGGCCGACCAGGGGGAGAGCAAGTTCAAGCAGGCCGGGGAGAAGCTGAAGGACAGCGCCAAGGACGTCAAGGACGCCTTCAAGCGCTGATCTGCCGGCCCGGCGGGCCGGAGTCTCCTGTTCCAGGAGGTTCCGGCCGTGGGAGTTCGTGAGAGAAGGGGTGCCGGGTTGCGGGGCCCCGGGTCTAGAGCGGTTGAGCG
>NZ_JBEZNH010000065.1:0-27021 GCF_040653115.1 Streptosporangium sp. NPDC048047
ATCTACCCACAGTCACGCAGGCGAATCGGTTAACGATCTACAGATGTAGTACCGGTCACCCGGGAAAGACTCGACAGATTCGCCACGCTGACCGGCCTTTCCGTCACACCGGCCAACGCCCGGCAGGTCATCGACCATTTCAGCGGTCTGCGCCGGTGGCGGCTGATCACCCTCGCCGCTGCCGTTCCACTGGCCCTGCTCACCGAAGACCCGTTCTATCTGGTCGTGGGCTGGTGCGCCGTTTCCATCCTCCACGGCGTACGGTCGCCGGCCCCGATACCGCGCGACCCCGGCGACACCGCTCTCCATCGGAGGGCGTGGTTGCTCGGTTCGGCCACCGCCGCGGTGGCGGGCCTCCACCTGCTGACGAGCCGAGACGTCACACCGGCGCTTCTGGCCCATGCCGTCATCATGGTCGTCGTGACGGCGGCCGTGCCGCTCGCCGCCCGGAGGACGAGCGCCGGGCCGGCGCCCGAGGAGCCGGACGAAGCGGTCCAGGCCGGACGGGCCCTCGGCCGCTGGTCGGCCCGGAGCCTCCACCTCGCAGGAACCGCGATCGTGCTGTCGGGAGTGGTCCTCACCCCGTGGCGACCGCCGCTTCCGGAACCGCCGGAATACGCGCCGCCCAGGCCGCTCGCGAACGAGACGGCGACCTTCACGACGGTGCGCGGCTACAAGGAGCCCACCTGCGCGTGGTCCGGCCACCTGGATGCCCCCTGCCGGTCATGGAGGGTGAACGGGACGCCGTTCCCTCAGGCGGCGCCGTACGTCATCAGGCCGGGCGGGGCGCCCCGGCTCGCGCCGTTCGTGCGCAGCCCTGACAAGAAGGCCGTCGTCTACCTGGGCAGGGGTGATCGTCGCATGACGTACCAGGACGCCCGGGGCATCCACCGCCTGACCGGCGGCCTGGCCGACACCGCGGTGCCCGCGCCCGCGTTCCTCGGTCGGAACAGGTACGTCGCCCTGGCCGAGGACGACACGCAGATCATCGACACCAGGACCTGGGCCTCGACGTCGATCCCCGGCGCCCGGCGGGTCCACGATCTCAACGGGAGCGGAATCGTGGTCACCACGGCGTCCCAGGTGCTCGTGGCCGACCTGCGGGGGAGAACCCGGATGAGCCTGCCCCTCAGGAAGGAGGTCAAGGACTCCCCCGAGGACACGTACCACCTCCGCCCGGACGGACGCCGCCTCGTGGTCATCCGGGGTCGCGAGGGACGTTTCGAGACCTTCGACGTGGCGACCGGGCGGCGCCTGCGCGGTGTCGTTCCCACCTTCCCCGGTGACGACTTCCTCGACATCGGTCTCGGCTGGTCGGAGCAGGGCTCCTTCCTGGTGCGCGGCGCCCTGAGCGAGCGCGTCTACCACCTCGACCTGTCGACGGGGAAGCTCTGGAGACGCGACCACTGAACACGGGCGCTCCCGGTGGACGCGTCCGGCCGGTCAACCGTGGGAGATCGGCTCTCCCGGTGACGCGGGGCCGGACGGCGCGCGTGTGGTGGTGGCGGCCAGGTGGCGCAGCCTCTCCTCCGACGCGGAGCCGGGTTCGGCGGCGAACAGGTCCATCCCCTGCAGCTCGGGATCGCCGGGGAGGCCGACGATCTCGGCGGACAGCCGAAGCTCTCCCACGAGCGGATGGTCGAGGACGTAGTCGCGGTGCGTCGCGACGGCCACGTGGTGCTCGTGCCACAGGCGGCCGAACTCGGGGCTCCGCCGGCAGATCGCGTCGACGTGCTCCATGACCCGCGGGTTCGTGGGATACCGCGCGGCCAGGACACGCAGCTGGGCCACGTGCTCGCGGGCGAGCCGCGGCCAGCCCTCACCGTGCATGCGCCGGATGTCCTCGTCCAGGAAGATCAGATGGGCGATGGTCCTGTGTTCCTCGGGGAGCGCGGCGAAGTCGGCGAAGACGGCGGCGGCGAGCCTGTTCCAGGCGATGACGTCGGCGTGCCGTCCGAGGACGAAGGCGGGCGTGAGGACCATGGAGTCCAGCAGCCGCTGCAGCCCCGGCCGGAGCGGGACCCGCGGGACGTCTCGGCACCGATGCGCGGGGTGGGCCAGCGCGTGCAGGTATCCCCGCTCGTCCCCGGTGAGCCGCAGCGCGTCGGCGATGGCGTCCAGCACCTCGGTCGAGACGTTCCGGCTGCGGCCCTGCTCCAGCCGGGTGTAGTGGGTGACGCTCACCCCGGCGAGCATCGCCAGCTCCTCCCGGCGCAGCCCGGGCACCCGCCGCGTGCCGCCGCTCCGGTACGGCAGGCCGGTGTCCTCCGGGCGCAGCCGCGCCCTGCGGGACTTGAGGAACTCGCTCAGCTCGGCACCACGATCCACGATCACCCAGCCTAGGCAAAATTTGACCAGCCAGAGCACGGACCTGGCTGGCGGCCGGGGCCCCGAGCAGGCTGTCCGGCATGCGACCTGTGATCCCTCTTGTCCTCCTCGGCCTGGGCAGCATGACCACCGCCCTGGACTTCACCATCGTCTACGTCGCACTGCCGCAGATCGCGCGTGACGTGGGGTTCTCCCCCTACGCGCTGCAGTGGGTGGTCAGCGCCTACGCGGTGCCCTTCGGAGGCTTCCTGCTGCTGGGCGGCCGCCTGTCCGACCTGCTCGGCAGGCGGCGCATGTTCGTCCTCGGCCTGCTGCTGTACGGCGTCGCCTCGCTCCTCGGCGGCCTGGCCACCGCCCCGGCCCTCCTGGTCGGCGCGCGGGCGCTGCAGGGACTCGGCGGCGCGGTGCTGATGCCGGCGACCCTGTCGCTGGTCGTCACCATGTTCGACGAGGGGCCGGCCCGCAACCGGGCGATGACCGTGTGGGCGGTATGCGGCGCCAGTGGGCTCAGCCTCGGCGCGCTGCTCGGCGGCGTGCTGACCGGCGCGTTCGGCTGGGAGGCGGTCTTCTTCGTCAACCTGCCGCTGACCGCGGCCGGCGCCGCCGCGGCGTTCGCCGTCCTGACACCGGACGGCCCGCGGCGGGCGGGCGGGTTCGATCTGCCCGGCGCGCTCACCGGCACCGCGGGCGTCACGGCGCTCGTGTTCGCCATCGCGCGCGGCGCGGAGCCGGGCCCGCTCTCCCCCGAGGTCCTGGCGTCCCTCGCCGCCGCCGTGGTGCTGCTCACCGCGTTCTTCGTGATCGAGGCGCGCAGCCGCAACCCGCTGATGCCCCCGCGGCTGCTGGCCAACCGGCACACGAGCGCCGCCGCCGGGGCCATCCTGGTCTACGGCCTGACCCTGCAGTGCGTGCCGTACTTCCTCACCCTGCACTTCCAGGACGTGCTCGGCTACGACGCCCTGCGGTCGGGCCTGGCCTTCCTCGGGCCGACCCTGGGGATCACGGCGGGCAACCTGGCCGCCGAGCGGCTGATCCCGCGCGTCGGGACGCGCGGCACGCTGGTCCTCAGCGTGCTCGTGGGCGCGGCGGGCACGGCGGTGCTGGCGTCGAGCCTGTCCGCCGACGGCTCCTATCTAGGCCTGCTGGCCGGGCTCGCCGGTTTCGGCCTGGGGTCGGGGTTGTCGTTCAACACCATGTTCATCGTGGCCTCGACCGGCGTGGCCCCGCACGAGCAGGGCGCGGTCTCCGGCCTCTCCTCCACCGTCCTGCAGGCGGGCGGCAGCGCGGGCCTGGCCGTACTGGTGGCCGTGGCCGGCCGTGACACCGCCGGCCTGACCGGGCACGCGCTGCGCGCCGCCACCGCCGACGGGTTGCGATCCGCCCTCTTCACCGCCGCGGCCCTCGCGCTGATCGGCGTGGTGGCCGCGCTGGCGATCCCCCGGACCGCCGCCCGGGAGGCGGATCACCGCGTGCCGTCCCTGTAGTCCTCGTCGCTGATACAGCCTCGGCCTATGTCCAGACGCGGGTCTCGTTGACCTGCTCTTTTTCCCGCAGGGCTTCGGACAGGTCGACTCCGGCACGGTTGGCGATCGCCGCGACGTAGATGAGGACGTCCGCGAGCTCGGCGCCAACGCTTCCCGTCAGGCTGGTGGGGTCGATCGACAGGGAGGTGTGCTTGCGCACGGCCTTGCACACCTCTCCGGTCTCCTCGCTGAGCTTCAGACACTGCTCGATGATCGTGCTGTCGGAGAAGCCGCGTTCCTTCTCCATCTCCACGACATACCGCTGGAGCGTCTCCAGCGACGGAGAATGCGTACTGGGAAGAGGCTGCATGGTGATCCCGGATGTGACGGGTGAGAACGCCGCCACGCTAGCAGCACCGCCTGTAGCCCCTCACGAAAACCAGGCTTCCGCATGCCGCGAAGCGCGCCTCAGCCCGGGACGCGGTGAAGACCGGACCGCAGGATGGCGGCCGCGGCGACTGCGACGCGGGCCTCGGTGTGGCCGGCGTTGACGATGCCGCGCAAAGCGTCACGCTCCCGGAAGCGCAGCGTGGCGGCGAGCTCCATCAGGGGACCGGTGCCGGTTCGGCGTAGACCAATTCGGCGATCCGGCGGGCCGCGCCGGCCAGGTCGGAAGCGGGGGCGTTCTCAACAGGGATGCCCGGTTCGGGGCTCCAGTAGACGACCTCGCCGTTGTAGCCGGTCCACACGGTCAGTGCCTCGCCGATGAGCAGGTGGGGCCGGCTGTCCTCCCGGATGAGCCGGGGGAAGATCTCGTGGTCGGTGAGCCTGGTGCGCAACCGCTGAAGGGTGGCGGTGGCCAGGCCCCATCGGGTGATCTGCTGGAGCCGGTCGCTCGCGGGGGTGCCGGGTGTCGGAATCATGCTGGTGCGGGTCCTCTCGTGCGGTGAGAGCGGATGAGGGAGATGAGCGGCCCCGGGGTCTTCCGGCGGGGAACGCCGGTGATCGTCTCGGGGCCGCCTCCGGCGGGCGTCGGGCGGCCGGGCCGTGTCGGGGGCGTGGGCCACGGCCGGTACAGAGCCCCGCCAGAGCTGGAAGTCGAGAGCCGTCGGCCGGACGGGGCCGGACGAGTCGGACAGGTGTTGAGCGGGGTGGACGGGGTCGTCCGGGTCAGACGGGTGCGGCTCCGGCGGGCTTCGTGAGCGTGTCCAGATACTCCCGTTGACGGCGCAGGCTCGAGTTCCGGCCGAACAGCTTCGCCAGGAGGCCGGCGGCCCCCTCGGGGTCGGTCGAGGGGTGGCGGACCATGCCGCCGCCGTCGAACCAGCGGAATGCGTCCGGGACGCTCCAGACGAGCAGGCCCGGTGCGAGGCTCAGCGTGTAGTGGCCGCCGGACGTTCTCATGACGTCACCGTCCGGCGTCGCCACGCCGTGGCCGTGCAGGGCCTGGCGAAGCAGCCGCATCGCGTCGGCGGGGGTGGCGGAGGCGTGTGGCGGCTCGGGGAGGCCGTGGAGGCCGCGCCGTTCATCCGCTCGGTAACGGGTCATGTACCGATGGTGATGGCGCGGGAGATGGACCACCAGGGACGCGATGTCCCGCCCTCTCACTCGCCCGCCGGAGGAGGAGGACGCCCTGCCCCACCCGCCTTGAGGCGAGCGGGACGCGGGTCTACCGGGTCAGGTGGAGGGAGCGCACCAGCGACCGGACGGAGGGCGACGGGCGCGTCTCCTGCTCCCGGATCTCGGCCACCAGGGAACGGGCGACGCCTTGGTGACGGAACCACACCGGCGACAGCGCGTGCGCCTCCTGGAGTCGTTCGACGGCCGCCTGCCGGTGCCGGGCGTCCAGGTGTGCCTGGGCGACATCGATGAGATGACGACCGTAGGAGATGCCTGAAAGATCGCCGGGCCGGACGCGGCCGGCCGCGTTCAGTGCCTTGTCCGCCTCCTTCCGTACGGCGTAGGCGTGCGTGGCCTGCATCGCCACCGTTGCCGGGCCGAACGCGGTGTTGTAGACCGGTGTCCGCCGACCGAGCCGTTCGGCACCCGCGGAGGCCAGCGCGATGTAGTCCGCGACCTCCCGGCCGGCCGCCGCCGCCGGGGCCAGGGCGGTCATCAGCAGGTTGCCCCACGCGGCCACGTGAGCGGCCGGAGCGGAGAACGACGGCTCGATCCGGGCCGCCATACCGGCGGCGAGCTCCTCGGCTTCCCTGGTTCGGCCCTGGTGCAGCAGCACCCATGAGTACGTGGCGTGCAGGGTCATCCACAGCAGCTCGTCATCGCCGCCGTGTGCGACGGTGATGGCCCGCTCCGCGCCGATCGCCGCCAGGTCGTCCCGTCCGAGGTGCACCATCACGCTGGCCGCCAGGTCATAGGCCATGGCCAGCGGATACACCGCCGCCGCGCCGTACGCCGCGTGGGACAGCCGCGCCTCGGCGATCAGTCCGGGAAGCCGGGCGATCAGGGCGGGGAAGTCACCGGCCCAGTAACGGCGGCAGGCGTCGTCCACCGCGGCCCGCACGTCCGCCACCGGCGTGGGCTCCCCGTCGTGGCCGTCGTCCGCCCCGGGCAGCAGGGACGCCGACAGCAGGGCGTCCCGCAGCTTCAGGACGCTGGCGCCGTCGCGTTCGCCGCCCATGCGGTCGCGTTTGCCGGTCAGCGCCGACAGGTCCACGTCCAGCGCGTTCGCCAACCGCATCAAGGTGGTCAGCCGCGCCGACTCCCGGCGGCCCTGCTCCAGCTTCGCGACGATGTCCCTGCTGACCCCGGCCCGTTCGGCGAGCTCCTCCTGCGTCCAGGAACGGTCGCCACGGATCTTCCTGAGCCGGTCTCCGATGGTGCAACCGTCGTCCATGGGCTCCGCCTCTCCCTGGTGATGTCGCGTTTCCAGGCTAAGCCGCGGACCCGCTCATTGACAGGCGTTCCCGGGTGGAAGAGCCTGCTCATCGCCATGCCGTCGGGACCACCGGGCGTCGGCCTCCAGCACGGCCTCCGCCCCGGTGGAGCGAGGCCGGGGCGGAGGCCGTGCGTCGTCACAGTTCGCCGCGACGCCAGGCGTCGGCCTCCAACGCTGCCCCGTCCAGGGCGGGCGGCCGCAGGTGGCCGGCCCACCGGTCGAGCAGCCGCGCGAACTCCTCGGCGACCTCGCCGGTGACGGTCTCGTGGACGTGGAACCAGGTGATGAGCGGCGCGGCGAGCGGGTCGCCGGAGTCGCATCCCGCGCACAGCACGACCGGCACGTGGCCGCGCACCGCGGATCCGCGGGCGTTGGTCCAGCCGTGGCCGACCAGCACCGACAGCAGGCCCTCACCGTCGCAGCGCGGGCACACCGGGGGCTCCACGACCGAGACGACCTCGACGGGGCGGCTCACAGGGCGATCGCGTCCGACCCGAACAGCGCCTTGACGTCCCCGGCGAAGGATGGGGCGGCGTCGACCTGGTAGTCCGGCAGCGCCATGACCAGCGTCCGGCCGGTGTGACGGCGCAGCCGCACCTGCACCGGCACCTTGCCCTCGTGCATCTTGAGGATGTTGCGCAGCTCCTCCACCAGTTCGGCGGTGACCCGCTCCTCCCGCAGGAAGATCGTGACGGGCGGCCCGGAGTCGCCCGCGACGATGGAGACGTCGATGATGGTGAGGTCCTGGGCGAAGATCGAGATCGCGCCGTCGCGGTTGTTGACCTGACCCCCCACCGACACCACGGCGTCCTCCCGCAGCATCGGCCCGTACAGCTCGTAGTTCTTGGGGAAGAACAGGCACTCGACGGCGGAGTCCATGTCCTCGACCACGACGATCGCCCAGAGGTTCCCGGCCTTGTTGACGCGCTTGTCGACCTTCGTGATGAGACCGCAGACCCGGACGTCGCCGCGTTCCCGGCCGCTTTCGAGCAGTTCGACGATCGTGGTGTCGCGGTTGCGCGCCAGGAGGCGCTCGGTGCCGGCGAGGGGGTGGTCGGAGACGTACAGGCCGAGCATCTCCCGCTCGAAGTCCAGGCGCGTCTTCTTGTCCCACTCGGTGTCGGGGACGGTGACGGTGAAGACGTTCTCCTCGGTGTCCTCGGTCCCGCCGAACAGGGAGTCCTGGCCGTTGGCCTCGTTCTTCTTGATGTCGATGACGGAGTCGACGGCCTGTTCGTGGGTGAGCAGCAGTCCCTTGCGGGGGTGGTCGAGGGAGTCGAAGGCTCCGGCCTTGATCAGGGACTCGATGACGCGCTTGTTGCAGACCTGCAGCGGCACCTTGCCGAGGAAGTCGTTGAAGTCGGTGTAGTCGTCTTTCTCCTGGCGGGCCTTGATGATGCCCTCGACGACGTTCTCGCCGACGTTGCGGACGGCGCCGAGGCCGAAGCGGACCTTGTCGTCGCCGACCGCGGCGAACGTCAGGTCGGAGTCGTTGACGTCGGGCGGCAGGACCTGGATGCCCATCTTGCGGCATTCGGCGAGGTAGATGGCGGCCTTGTCCTTGTCGTCGCCGACGCTGGTGAGCAGGGCCGCCATGTAGTCGGCGGGGTAGTTGGCCTTGAGGTAGGCCGTCCAGTACGCGACGAGGCCGTAGCCGGCGGTGTGGGACTTGTTGAAGGCGTAGCCGGAGAACGGCAGCATGACGTCCCACAGCGCCTGGATCGCCCCGTCGCTGTAGCCGTTGCCGCGCATGCCCGCCTGGAAGTTGACGAACTCCTTGGCGAGGATCTCGGGCTTCTTCTTGCCCATGGCGCGGCGCAGCAGGTCGGCGCCGCCGAGGGTGTAGCCGGCCAGTTCCCGGGCGACCGCCATGATCTGCTCCTGGTAGACGAGCAGGTGGAAGGTGGATCCGAGGATCGGGTCCAGGGCGTCCTTCAGCTCCGGGTGGATCGGGGTGATCTCCTGACGGCTGTTCTTGCGGTGGGCGTAGTTGGTGTGGGCGTTGGCGGCCATCGGGCCGGGCCGGTACAGCGCGAGGACGGCGGCGATGTCCTCGAACCGGGTGGGCTCCATCAGTTTCAGGAGCTGCCGCATGGGGCCGCCGTCGAGCTGGAAGACTCCCAGGGTGTCGCCGCGGGCCAGCAGCCTGTAGGTGGTCGCGTCGTCGAGGGGGATCTCCTCGGTACGGATCGTCACGCCGCGGTTCTGCTCGATGATCTTGATGGCGTGGTCGATGATGCCGAGGTTGCGCAGGCCCAGGAAGTCCATCTTGATCAGGCCCATGGACTCGCAGGACGGGTAGTCGAAGCCGGTGATGACCACGCCGTCCTTGTCCCGCATGTGCATCGGGATCAGGTCCAGCAGCGGCGCGGACGACAGGATGACCGCGGCGGCGTGCACGCCGGTGCCGCGGATCAGGCCCTCGATGCCGCGGCCGGTGTCGATGACCTTGCGCACGTCGACGTCCGACTCGTACAGGGAGCGGATCTCGCCGCCCTCGATGTAGCGGGGGTGCTCGGGGTCGAACATCTTCGCCAGGGGGACGCCCTTGCCCATGACGTCCGGCGGCATCGCCTTGGTGATCTTGTCGCCCATCGCGAAGGGGTAGCCGAGGATGCGGGAGGCGTCCTTGACGGCGGCCTTGGCCTTGATCGTGCCGAAGGTGTTGACCTGCGCGGTGTACTCGTTGCCGTACTTCCGGGTGACGTAGGACACCATGCGGTCGCGCTGGCGGTCGTCGAAGTCGAGGTCGATGTCGGGCGGGCTGATGCGCTCGGGGTTGAGGAACCGCTCGAACAGCAGGCCGTGCTCCAGCGGGTCCAGCTCGGTGATGCGGGTCGCGTAGGCGACGATCGAGCCGGTCGCCGACCCCCGGCCGGGCCCGACGGCGATGCCGTTGTCCCGGGCGTACTTGCAGATGTCGGCGACGACGAGGAAGTAGGAGGAGAACCCCATGGGGCCGATGACCTTCATCTCGGTCTCGTATCGCTCCCACACCTCGGCGGGGACCGGGTCGCCGTAGCGCATCACCAGGCCCTGCTCGACCTCCTTGCGCAGCCACGACTCCTGCGTCTCCCCCTCGGGCACGTCGGGGTACTGCGGCATCCGGTCGATGTAGCCGAACACCTCGTCGTAGTCGCCGACCATCTCGGCGACCAGCAGCGTGTTGTCGCACGCCTCGGGCAGCTCGGTGAACAGGCTCCGCATCTCGGCGGGGCTCTTGACGTAGTAGCCCGACCCGTTGAACCGGAACCGGTTCGGGTCGTCCTTGTTGCGGCCCACGCCGACGCACAGCAGGCTGTCGTGGGCGTCGGCCTGGTCCTCGGTGACGTAGTGGGAGTCGTTGGTGGCCAGCAGCGGGATGTTCAGCTGCTTCGCCAGGCGCAGCAGGTCCTCGCGGACGTCACGCTCGATGTCCAGGCCGTGGTCCATCAGCTCCAGGAAGTAGTTCTCCCTGCCGAAGATCTCCTGGTAGCCGGCCGCCGCCTCGACGGCCTGGTCGTACTGGCCGAGCCGCAGCCGGGTCTGCACCTCCCCCGAGGGGCAGCCGGTGGTGGCGATGATCCCCTCGGAGTGCCGGGCGACCAGCTCCCGGTCCATGCGGGGCTTGCCGTAGTAGCCCTCGAAGGAGGCCAGGGACGACAGGCGGAACAGGTTGCGCAGGCCCGCGACGTCCTTGGCCCACATGGTCATGTGCGTGTACCGGCCACCGCCGGAGACGTCCTTGCCGCCCTCGCCGTCCGCGACGCCGGTCTCGGCGCGTTTGCCCCAGAACACCGGCTTCTTGAAGGAGCGGGCCGCGGGCGCCACGTAGGCCTCGATGCCGATGATCGGCTTGATGCCCGCCTTCTTGGCCTCGCCCTGGAACTCGTAGGCGCCGAACATGTTGCCGTGGTCACTCATGGCGATGGCGGGCATCTCCAGCCGCGCCACCTCCTCGAACATCCGGCCGATCTTCGCCGCACCGTCGAGCATCGAGTACTCGGTGTGGACATGCAGATGCACGAAAGATTCGGTCACCTGTTCCCCTTTTCTCCAGGCCGGCCGCCGTTTCCCGGCCCCGGAGCCTACGCCTCCAGCCGCCTCATCTCCACCTCCCAGCCCGCCTGCCCCGCCGATGGACACGAGCCGCACCTCCCTCACCGAAGCGGCGCGAGAAAGCCTCACCGAACCACCTCTGACCTGCGATTATTCGCCCGGGTACGGGGTGAGGTCAGCGGGGCGCCCGGCCGGGCGGAGGCCCGGCGCCGCCGGTGACGGCATGACGCGTCACCGCCGTCCGGAGACGCGGCGATAAGCTCTCCGATCAGCGCGGCGTCCGCGCCGGCCGCCTCCCAGGAGCCGCTCTGACGGGCGGAACACGAGCCGGAGGGATCGGCCGCGTCGCGGCGGGAGATTTTCTCCGGGACCGTGTCGATCCGCGGGCCGCTCGTTCGACGTGTGGGTGCGAGGGCCGGGAGGCGGCCCCGCCGGACGAGGAGAACGCGATGTCGAAGTACCTGTTGATCATGAGGGGCACCGACGAGTCGAACGCGGCCATGATGGCCGACATCGACGAGATGATGACCGCGACCCGAGGGTTCATCGAGGAGACGGTCAAGGCCGGCGTCCTCCTCGCGGCGGAGGGGCTGGACGATCCGGGCCAGGGCGTCGTGGTCGACTTCAGCGGTGAGACCCCGGTCGTCACGGACGGGCCGTACGGCGAGACCAAGGAACTGTTCGGGGGCTTCTTCCTGCTCGACGTCGCTTCCAAGCAGGAGGCGGTCGAGTGGGCCAAGCGGGTCCCTGCCGCCCCCGGGTCCAAGATCGAGATCCGGCGGGTGCCCGGTGACGACGAGGTCCCGCAGGCCGCCGGGTGACCGCCGAGGACCGGATCGGGCGCGAGGCGACGGGCCCCGCAGGCCGCCGGGTGACCGCCGAGGACCGGGCCGGGCGCGAGAGCGACGGCCGGATCTGATGGGCATGACCGACGTCGAGGCCGTCTGGCGGATCGAGTCGGCGCGGATCGTCGCCGCGCTGACCCGGTTCACCGGCGATTTCGGGCTGGCCGAGGACGCGGCCCAGGAGGCGGTGGCCGAGGCGCTGGTGTCGTGGCCACTCGATTCGCCGGCGAATCCGGCCGGCTGGCTGATGGCCACGGCCCGGCGGCGGGCGATCGACGCGATCCGCCGCCGGACCGCCCTCCAGGACCGGTACGCCCTGCTGGCGGCCGACTCGGCGGTCGGCCCCGCGGTCGGCTCCGCGGTCGACGAGGTCGTCGATCCCGACAGGATCGACGACGACGTGCTGGCGCTGATGTTCGTCAGCTGCCACCCGGTGCTCTCCCCCGAGTCACGGGTGGCGCTGACCCTGCGCGTGGTCGGCGGCCTGTCCAGCGAGGAGATCGCCCGCGCGTTCCTCGTATCCGTGCCGACCGTGCAGGCCCGCATCACCCGGGGCAAGAAGACGATCGCGGCGGCCGGGGTGCCGTTCGAACCGCCGCCGGCCGCCGAACGCCGGGAGCGGCTGGGCGGCGTGCTCAGCGTCCTCTACGTGATCTTCACCGAGGGGTCGACGGCCACGTCGGGTGACCGGCTGCTGCGCCCCGACCTCGCCTACGAGGCGATCCGGCTGACCCGCACGCTGGCCGCGCTGCAGCCGGACGAGCCGGAGGTGCACGGCCTGCTGGCGTTGTGCGAGCTGACGGCCGCGCGTTTCCCTGCCAGAACCGGCCCGGACGGTTCACCGATCCTGCTCGAGGATCAGGACCGGCGGCGGTGGGATCTCTCGGCGATCCGCCGCGGGCTGGCCGCCCTGGCCAAGGCGTCGGCCCGCGGCCTCGGCCCCTACGGCCTGCAGGCCGCGATCGCCGCCGCCCACGCGTCGGCGCCCTCGGTCGAGGCGACCGACTGGGACCGGATCGTGATCCTCTACGAGGCACTCGGCCGGGTCGCGCCCTCACCGGTCGTCGAGCTCAACCGGGCCGTCGCCGTCGCCATGGCCTCGGGCCCGGCGCAGGCCCTGGCCATCGTGGACGAGCTGATCGCCTCGGACCGGCTCCCCGGTTCGCATCTGCTCCCGACCGTACGCGGTGAGCTGCTGGCCCGGCTCGGACGGCGACCGGAAGCACGCGCCGAGCTGGAACTGGCGGCCCGGCTCTGCGCCAACCGGCGCGAACGCTCGGTGCTGCTGCGCAAGGCCGCCACGCTGGGCTGACCTCTCCGGCTCGGCCGGCCGGGATTCGAGCGCGTCCCGGATGCCGTCGATCGCGTCGGCTCCGACGGCCGCTCAAAGCACCCGCTTGGCTCCCGGCAGCCGCCGCACCAGGTAGGCGAGGCCCCAGCACAGCGGCAGCGCGAGGGCCAGCATTACGGCGAACTTCACGACGGCGATCGCGGGCAGCGGGCGCAGCGCCCATCCGAGGCCGACCAGCACGAGCGGGTGGACGATGTACACGGTGAAGGCGTGGTCCGACAGGAACCTGGCACGTGGCCCCTGCCTGTCGAACCGCTTCTTGAACAGCGCCGTCAGCCCGGCGATCATGCCGATCGCGAAGACCGACTCCCACAGCGCCATCAGCGCCGACGACGGCATCCCGGAGGTCATGAGCGCCGACGGCAGCAGCGTCGCGCTCGACACGCCCGCCGCGACGAAGCCGTACCGTCCCGCCCGCGCGGGCAGCGCCTCGAACCAGCCGCGCCGGAAGGCCACGCAGCCGAGGGTGAACATGGCGGCGTACTGCGGCAGGAAGTCCGGCGTCGGCAGCCCGAGCACCGGAACGTAGCTGCCGGTCGGCACCGGGATCCGCCACAGGAACGTCGCCGCGGCCAGCCCCAGCGCGAACAGCGCGACCCCCCGGAACCGGGGCGGCGCCGTACGGCGGGCGAGCGGCGCTCGCGTGCCCCGCCAGACCGCGTAGGCCACCGCGAAGACGATCAGCACCTCGGCGAACCACATGGGTCCCGGGTCCCAGGAACCGAGGTAGTACTTCCAGTACGGCAGGCCGTCGTGGTCGGCGAACCCGTCGAGGGTGAGCAGCGGGCGCAGCAGCACGGTGAAGACCAGCAGCGGGACGCCGAGCCGTACGAGCCGGTCGCGGAGGAACGAGCCGGCGCCCTTGCGGTCGTAGGAGCCGGGGGTGAAGAAGCCGGAGATGAGGAAGAAGAACCCCATGAAGAACGCCTGGTTGAACGTCACCAGGATGTCGAGCGCGGTCCCGGAGGGGTCCTTGGCGGGCTCGGTGTAGTACCAGAGGGGGATGTGGCCGTAGGTGACGGCGACGTGGTGGGCGACGACCAGCGCGGTCAGGAGGATCCGCAGGTTGTCCACCGCATGGAGCCGGGTGGTCCGGACGGGCGGGGCCGCGGTTCCGGCCCGCGAGGCCGCGTGCCCGGTCTGGAAGGTCGCGGATCCCTGGGAGGTCGCGGGTCCGGCCGGTGAAGCCGTGGGCCCGGTCCGGGGGGTCGGGGGTCGGTTCTTCATCGGGCGCACGCCCTTTCGAGGATGCCGGCCAGCTCGCGCGCGTGCGCGTCCAGGTCATGGCCGGGATGGGCCGTCCAGTAGGCGAACATGTCGTCGACGGCCGCGGAGTGGGTCACGGCCATCACCCGCGTGTCGAACGTCCTGAACTCCCCGGTCTCCTGACCGAGGCGGTAGATGCTCTCCAGCGCGCGGTAGACCTCCTCGTTGGTCCTGACGCCGTAGCGGAGGCCGCCGTCCGCGGTGCGGAGGTTGACGAGGATCTCACCCAGCGCCTTGAGCTGGGCAGGATGGTCGCGCATGTGTTCGGCGGCGGCCAGGACGTGCGTCCTGAGCAGTTCGGTGGCCGACTCCACGCCCTCCATCCGCGCCAGCACGTGCTTGACGACGGCGGCGTAGGTGCGCTCGACCACCTCCTCCATCAGCTCGTCCTTGCCGGCGAAGTGGTAGGAGATCACCCCTTTGCTGACGCCGGCGTGCTTGGCGATGCGGGCCAGTGACGCCTGCGCGAACCCGGCCTCGGCGAGCACCTCCACCGTGGAGGCGACGATCTGGGACCGCCTGGCCTCCTCGATGAACGACCGCGTCTTCTGGCCGCTCGACTCATTTTCTGACCGCATGGCCAAAATTTAACACAACCGGCCAGAAAACGCGCGAACCGCATCGCGCCGCTCCATCCGTGTACGGTTTCTTCCCTGCTCTCGCCGCACCCGCGAGCCGGAGCCCGGCTTCTGTTCTCGCCGTGCCCACGGGCCGGAGCCCGGCTTCTGCTCTCGCCGCACCCGCGGGCCGGAGCCCGGCTTCCGGCCGGAGGAACCCCGTAGATGTCCCTCCCTGAGCGTCAGCCGCCGGGTGTGATGAGGCGCCTGCCCAGCCGCTGCGCCGGAGCCTCCACGAAGCGCCAGGTCAGCGCGCTGAGGCCGAGCAGCGCCGCCACCACGCCGGCCAGCGCCGCCAGCCGCGCCCCCAGCGGTACGGCCGCCGGCTCGGGCCAGAACCACTGGACGCCCTCCAGCAGCAGCGGATGGAGCAGGTAGACCGAGTAACTGACCAGCCCCAGCCAGGTCAGGACGCGGGGCATCCGCCGGTGCCGCAGCGCCATCGCGGCGACGAAGGTGAGCCAGGCGGCGGCCTCGGCCGTCTGGGTGCCGAGGTCGCCGCGCGCCAGCCAGATCCCGGCCGCCGGCACCAGCGCCGCCCAGCCCGCCCGGCTCCAGGGGATCTGGCCCTGCTCGGCCCGGTACAGCGCCGTTCCGGCGAACATGGTGGCCAGGATCAGCAGCCCCTGCCAGGGGCCGGGGTAGCTCTGGTTCACCGCCAGCAGTCCCAGCACGACGGCCCCGACGACGATCGCGCCCGCCCGCCGTACCGTGCCCGTGCCCGTGATGACCGCGGCCAGGCCCGCCGTCACCAGGGCCGCCACCACCAGTGTCACCGTCAGCATCCGGCCGGAGCCGCCGGCCGAGAGCAGCGCGACCGGCAGCGCGCCCGCGCCCGCCACGGCCGCCGCGGTGAGGGCGAGGGCGTACGCGGTGCTCCGCCAGTGCGCGCCGAGGGTGAACATCGCGGTAAGCAGCAGGTAGAACGCCATCTCGTACGACAGCGTCCACAGCACGTTGACCAGGTTCGGCATGGCCAGCAGGTTCTGCAGCATCGTCAGGTGGCCCACCGTCAGGGAGAGCGGTCGCGAGCCCCACCAGACGTGCAGTTCGTCCCAGCCCATCGCGGCCAGCAGCGCCATGCCCGCCGCGCACACCACGAGCGGCGGATACAGCCGGAAGAAGCGGGAGATCCAGAAGGCGCGCACGTCGCCCCGCCGTTCCAGCGACGCCGGCACGATGTAGCCACTGACCAGGAAGAACACGGTCACGCCGTACCATCCGGGCTCGAAGACCGCCTTGACCGGCATCCGCGCCCCGGGCAGCAG
The DNA here is from genome assembly GCF_040653115.1 of Streptosporangium sp. NPDC048047. Taxonomy (NCBI): domain Bacteria; kingdom Bacillati; phylum Actinomycetota; class Actinomycetes; order Streptosporangiales; family Streptosporangiaceae; genus Streptosporangium; species Streptosporangium sp. NPDC048047. The sequence continues at coordinate 16,073 of NZ_JBEZNH010000065.1, forward strand.
GGGCTGGAGCGTGTGCTCGAAGACCACGATCAGGGCGGCGAGGCCGCGGAGGGCGTCGAGCCAGGCCATGCGCCCGGCCTGCCGAGTCGCCGCCGGAACAGTGAGCATCCGACGATGCTAATGATCAATGTCCGAAAAATACGCCGATGTCGCTAAATAACAGATGACGAACACCGACGGTCATCGTGACCATGCATGAACGGGTACGCCGTCATGTCCAGGCGGCCGGCGGGACGACGCGGACGGGCGATGATTCCGAGATCACCCTTTGGAGATCGTCCCCCATGCCCGTGGACCCGCCGTCCCAGCCGTCCGCGGATGACGCCGGGTGCGGGGGCGGGGAGCCCGGACGGTCAGGGCGTCCAGGCCGGGTCCCGGCCGATGACGCCGAGCAGGCGGTCGAACGGCGGGGCGTCGTCCGGGACGGCCACCGGCGGCCCGAAGGCGCCGCGCTGCCTGCCCGTCTCCACCATCCGGTCGGTGAAGTCCAGCGCCCGCGCGACCGTCCCGGGGTCCGGCTCGTACTCCCGGCCGACGGCCCTGGCCAGGTCCCAGCCGTGCACGACCATGTCGACGAGGTACATGTGGGCCAGCACGTCCATCGGCAGGCCCATGCCGGGGCTCATGCCCTCCCACGCCTCCGGCCGCGACCAGGCGGCCAGCGTGCGCTCCGCCCTCTCGGGGAAGTCGCCCGCGTACGGTCCCCGCTCGGTCCTCGGCCCCCCGTGAGCCAGCGACTCGAACATCTCCGCCACCCACTCCAGGTGGTTGATCAACTCCCTGACGTCGAACTTCTCACACGGCGTCGGCAGCCCGAGCTGCTCGGGCCCCACCTCGCGCACCAGTCCCGCGGTCCGTTCGGTGGCACGCCTCATCAACGGCATCATGTCGTCCATGACAGCCAGCGTGCCCCATTCGCCCGAGGCGCGGCTTGTAGAAACGCGACAGCGCGGCTGGGTCGACCCGTACGCGGGACTCGACGCCTTCGACTACGTCCGGCGGGCGCCGTCACCCGGGCTCGCGGCGTACGTCGAGCACTTCTGGGTCGTCACGTGGACCGATCTCGCCGAGCCGTACGAGCAGCGCATCGTCTCCCACCCCACCGTGAACATGACGATCACCGATGACTTCCACCGGATCGCGGGGGTGATCAGGGGCGGGTTCTCCTACACGATGCGGGGCGGCGGCCGCGTGCTCGGCACGCGTTTCCGCCCCGGCGGCTTCCGGCCGTTCCTCGACGGCCCGGTGTCCCGGCTGACCGACCGCTTCCCCGGGATCGGCGAGATGTACGGCGCGGCGGGCGAGACCCTGGTCCGGCGCGTCCTGACCGAGCCGGACATCCCGGCCGCCGTCGCCCTCGTCGATGACTTCCTGCTGGGGCTGGGACCCCGCCGGGATCCGGTGGCCGAGGAGGTCGCGGCGCTGGTGGCGATGGCGGAGAGCGACGTGTCCATGACCCGGGTCGACGCGCTGGCGGCCAGGGCCGGGCGGTCGGTGCGCTCACTGCAGCGGCTGTTCCGCGACTACGTCGGCGTCGGCCCCAAGTGGGTGATCCGCCGCTTCCGGCTGCACGAGGCCGCGGAGCGGGTCTACCGGGGCCTCGACCTGGCGACGCTGGCCGCCGAGCTCGGATACGCCGACCAGGCCCACCTGACCCGCGACTTCACCGCGGCGGTCGGCATGTCACCCGCGGCCTACGCCCGGCTCGGCGGCACGGGTCAGCCGGCGTCCGGGACGTAGGTCAGGTTGAGCACGCCGGACCGGAACGTCTCGGACTCGACCAGTTTCAGCCTGTGGGTCGGGGTGTCCTCGAACAGCCGCTGACCGTGGCCGACGGCGACCGGGTGGACGAGCAGTTTCAGCTCGTCGAGCAGCCCGTTGGCCAGCAGCCACCGCACGGTCGTCGCGGAGCCGGACATCTGGATGGTGCCGTCGGTCCGCTCCTTGATCTCGCGCAGCCCGGCCGCGACGTCACCGGAGACGACGGTGGTGTTGTTCCAGTCCGCCTCCCGCAGGGTGTTCGACACGACGTACTTGCGGGTGCCGTTGATGAACTTGGCGAAGTCCTCGTCCTGGTCCGTCGTCGTCCAGTACGCCGACCACTCCTCGTACAGTTTGCCGCCCATCAGGAACGCCGTCGCCTCCTGCATGCCCGCCCCGATCGCCGCGCCCATCTGGTCGTCGAAGTACGGAGTGTGCCACTGGTCGGGCGACTCGATCACGCCGTCCAGCGAGATGAAGAAGTTGGAAACGATCTTGGCCATTGCGCTGTTCCCTCGTCGTCAGGGGCACGGGGAGTGGCCTCGCGTCCGCGGACCGGGGCGGCCGGCCCTCCCTCCTCGCCGGCGTCGGCGGCGGAATCGTCCTCCGCCGTGACCGTGGCTGTGAAGAGGAGATTAGACGGGCGCGGGGCTCACATCTTGTACAGAAGCGACAGCGGCTCCGACAGGCTCCGGGCGCTCAACCGCGTGGCGGTCCGCCCGATGTAGCGGGACAGCGACCGCGCCAGGTGCGGCTGGTCGAAATATCCGAGCCGGTGGATGACGTCGTGCACCGGCACGCCCTCCCGGAGCAGGACCGCCGCCCGGCGGGCGCGGTCGATCTGCCGCACGGCGCCGGGGGTGAGCCCGGTCGCCGCCGCGAAGCGCCGCTGTACGGTCCGCTCGGACACGTCCGGCGGGGCGCCGCGGAACACCGCGGCGACGATCGGGTCACGGACCAGGACGCCCTCTCGCACCATCCGCCGCACGAATGCCTCGGCGTCGTCGTAGCCCGGAACATGCCAGGTGGAACCCTTCAGCCAGAAGGATCCGGGGGTCGCGTCCGGGATCTCCACGGAACCGCCGACGAGCCGGCCGGCCGGGAGGTGCGGCATCGAGGTCCCGAGCGAGAAGCTGATCCCGAAGAACGTGGCCTCCTCGGGCACGGGGGCCGGGCACGCCCGGGGCTCCGGTCCCTGGACGGCCGCGCTGAACCGGCCGCGGTGCTCCCAGAAGACCAGGTCCCAGTGTGCGGTCGCGACCGAGGTCATCGTGTCGACGCCGTGGCTGGTGCTCCGCCACACCCGATCGATGTACGGCGAGTCGGACGGCCGGTCCTCGATCTCCAACCCCATCCGAGCCGTTTCCCCACCCTGTCGACGCCGACGCGGCCGAGCATGAGTGTGGCACGGGACCCGCCGGCTCGCCATGCCGTCCGGTGGGCCGGAGGGCGCGGCGAGCCGGCGAGGGGCCGGTCGGAGGACGTGTCAGAAGGTGGTGCAGGGGGCTCCGTTGAGGGTGAACGCGGTGGCCTTGCCGGCGTCGCCGGTGTGGGTGGCCTGGAAGCCGATCTCGGTGGAGGCTCCGGGCGCCAGGAAGCCGTTGTAGCCGGCACTCCTCGCCGTGACCTGGCCGCTGGCGGGGCTGTAGGTGGCGTTCCAGCCGCCGGTGATGGTCTGCCCGCCGGGGAGGGTGAAGGCCAGGGACCAGCCGTTGACCGCCGCCGTTCCGGTGTTGGTGACGGTGAGGTTCTCGGTCAGCCCGTTGTTCCACGCGTTGACGGTGGCGCTGACCCGGCAGGCGCCGGGGGGCGGCGGCGTGTCACCGGGCGTCGGGGTCACCGTGGGAGTCGCCGTCGGGGTGGCTGTCGGGGTCGCCGTCGGAGTCACCGTCGGGGTGGGTGAGGACGTGGGTGTGGTGCCGTCGAGACCGAGGAAGGAGATGGAGTAGGCGAGCTGGCCGTTCATCGGCAGGACGTGGCCGACGCCGCTGATGCTGATGCCTTCTATGGTGGCCTGGGTCGTGGTGTTCCCGTAGCGGGTGCGGGTCCAGGATGACTGCGGGTGGTCGGTGAAGGCGGGGGTCTGGGACAGGCCGTGGAGGTTGGTCCACTGCTTGATCTCTTCACCGAAGTTGGGGTAGGCCAGCGTGGTGTCCGTGGTGCCGTGCCACAGCTGCATCCTCGGGTAACGGCCGGTGTAGCCGGGGTACATCGCCCGCGCCTGGTCGCCCCACTGCTGGGCGGTCTTGATGAGGTTGCCGCCGGAGCACTGGCTGTTCCACAGCGAGCCGTTGGTGGTGGCGAAGCATCCGGCCGGGACGCCGGAGAAGGCCGCGCCGGCGGAGAAGACGTCGGGGTACTCGGCGGCCAGGACGTTGGTCATCATCGCGCCGGAGGAGAAGCCGCTGACGACGATCCGGGCGGGGTCGACGTTGTAGCGCTGGCGGGCGTAGGCGACCATCGACATGATGCCGGTGGAATCGCTGCCGCCGTCGCGGCGCAGCGCGGCGGGGGTGGACACGTCGAAGCACTTCTCGCTGCGGGTGGCCTCGGGCAGCACGATGATGTAGCCGTAGCGGTCGGCGGCGGTGACGTAGTCGTGCCCGTTCCCATTGAAGATCGCCGAGGCCGTGCCGGTGCAGTAGTGCACCAGCACCAGCAGCGCCGGCCGGGGCGCGACCCGGTCGGGCACGTAGAGGTACATGTTCAGGTTGGTCGGGTTGTTGCCGAAACCGGTCACCCGGGTGAGTGACGCCGCGGCCACCGGCCTGGTAGCCATGAACATGCCGGCGATCAACAGGGGCAGGGCGACGACCGCCAGTACGGCCCTGAATGTTCGTGTCACGCCAAGTCCTCTCTTCGTCAGATGGGTGGAGAGGGTGGTGGTGGGCGGAGCAAATACGACGCGGGGAAGCGCGTCAAGGGCCCGCGGCCCGTCGTACCGGTGTGCGCGGCGGCCGGACAGGGCTCATCTCGCGTTATCGGGGAAGCCGCGCCCGGCCGAGACGGACGCGGCGCTGAAAATTTCACCCGCGGCGTCCCGGAGGGCATGAGCCATCGCCGTACCGTCCGGCAGAGAACCGCGGCGAAACCCCAGGAGAAGAGCCGGACATCGGAACACGCGTGAAGCTGAGACCCAGAATGCGTTCCGAAAGTTTCAAGAAGGTGTTGACAAGTTTCAAGCGCGTTTCCAAACTGAGTCCCCAGGACGGCCCCGCGGGTGGTGGTACGCAGCGGGGGCCACCGTCCGCGACGCCCGGTGGTGCACGGTTCCCCGCGAGGCGATGGGACGCGGCGTCGGTCCCGCGGGGTCTCTCCCCGCTCCCCCTTTCCCATGATCCGGTTTTCTCGTGATCCAGTTATGGAGGCTCAAGGCATGGGCGCAAACGCCACACCCCCGCCCGGAACCCGGAGACCCCGCGGCGGCCTCCGCCGGGCTCTGATCGCCGGCGCCCTCGGCGTCCTCGGCACGATCACCGCACTGACGGCGGTACAGGCTCCCGCCGGCGCCGCGGAGAACACGCTCGGCGCGGCGGCCGCGCAGAGCGGGCGCTACTTCGGCACCGCCATCGCCGGAGGCAGGCTCGGCGACTCGGTGTACACCACGATCGCGAACCGCGAGTTCAACATGGTGACCGCCGAGAACGAGATGAAGATCGACGCCACCGAGCCCCAGCGGGGCCAGTTCAACTTCTCCGGCGGAGACCGCATCTACAACTGGGCCGTCCAGAACGGCAAGCGGGTCCGCGGGCACACCCTGGCCTGGCACTCACAGCAGCCCGGCTGGATGCAGTCCCTGTCCGGCTCCAGCCTGCGCCAGGCGATGATCGACCACATCAACGGCGTGATGGCCCACTACAAGGGCAAGATCTACGCCTGGGACGTGGTCAACGAGGCCTTCGCCGACGGCAACTCCGGCGGCCGCCGCGACTCCAACCTGCAGCGGACCGGTAACGACTGGATCGAGGTCGCCTTCCGCACCGCGCGGAACGCCGACCCGGCCGCCAAGCTCTGCTACAACGACTACAACATCGAGAACTGGACCTGGGCCAAGACCCAGGGCGTCTACAACATGGTCCGCGACTTCAAGCAGCGCGGCGTGCCGATCGACTGCGTCGGCCTCCAGAGCCACTTCAACAGCGGCAGCCCCTACAACAGCAACTTCCGCACCACCCTGCAGAGCTTCGCCGCCCTCGGCGTAGACGTGGCCATCACCGAGCTCGACATCCAGGGCGCCTCGGCCACGACCTACGCCAACGTGACCAACGACTGCCTGGCCGTGCCGCGCTGCGTCGGCATCACCGTGTGGGGCGTGCGCGACAGCGACTCCTGGCGTTCGGGCGACGTTCCGCTGCTGTTCGACGGCAACGGCAACAAGAAGGCCGCCTACAGCTCGGTCCTCAACGCCCTCAACTCCGCCTCCCCGAACCCGAGCCAGACGCCCACCGCGACACCCACCGTGACGCCCACCGACCCGCCGCCCGGCGGTAACGGGCAGATCAGGGGCGTGGCCTCCGGCCGTTGCGTGGACGTGCCCAACAGCAGCACCACCGACGGCACCCAGGTCCAGCTCTGGGACTGCCACGGCAACGCCAACCAGCAGTGGTCCTCCACCTCCGCCGGAGAACTCCGCGTCTACGGCAACAAGTGCCTCGACGCCGGCGGCACCGCCAACGGCGCCGTGGTCCAGATCTACTCCTGCTGGGGCGGCGACAACCAGAAGTGGCGCCTGAACGGCGACGGCACCATCGTCGGCGTCCAGTCCGGGCTCTGCCTGGACGCCACCGGATCGGGCACCGCCAACGGCACCAAGCTCCAGATGTACTCCTGCCACGGCGGCAACAACCAGAAGTGGACCCGGACCGGCTGACCTTGCCGACCGGCCCTCGTGAGGGCCCCCGCGGCGCGGCACGACCCGCCGCGGGGGCCCTTCGGCGTGAAAGTTTCACCCTCGGTTGACGGGCGTGAGGCGGCCCCCCACGATCATGTTGCCTCCGGGTCAGGGGAGGCGTCGAATGAAGGCCGCTATCACATTGAGGTGTCCATCGATGCCAAGACCTCTGTTACGGGCCGCGTCCGCCGTACTGCTGACGCTGGCCGCCCTGCAGGCGCCCACGGCGTACGCCGACGAGGCCGACCCGGTCGCGGTGACCGTCAACGCCCGCGCCGCGCTCGCCACCGTGCCCGAGACCGCCGTCGGAGCCAACCACGCGATCTGGGACTCCCGGCTGGGCACCGACGAGACCGCCGACCTGCTGAAAGACGCCGGGGTGAAGCTGCTGCGCTACCCCGGCGGCTCCTACTCCGACATCTACCACTGGGCCGACCACACGGCTCCCGGCGGCTACGTGGCCCCGAACACCGACTTCGACACCTTCATGCGCGGGGTACGGCGCACCGGGGCGCAGCCGATGGTGACCGCCAACTACGGCACCGGCACGGCGGCGGAGGCCGCGGCCTGGGTACGGCACGCCAACGTCGACAAGGGCTACGGCGTCAAGTACTGGGAGATCGGCAACGAGAACTACGGCAACGGCCGCTACGGCGCCGCCTGGGAGGCCGACGACCACGCCGACAAGAGCCCGGCCGAGTACGCGCGCAACGTCGTGGCCTACTCCGACGCGATGAAGGCCGTCGACCCGACCATCAAGATCGGCGCGGTGCTGACCACCCCGGCCAACTGGCCCGACGCCCTGACCGCCGACGGCGACACCGGGAGCTGGAACGACGTCGTCCTGGCCGCCGCCGGATCGAAGATCGACTTCGTGATCCTGCACTGGTACCCCGGCGCCTTCGACAAGTCCGCGCACGTCCCGGACATGATCCAGCTCACCCGGAAGCAGATCGCGAAGCACGTGGGAGCCGGATCCGAGCGGATCGGCATCGCGATGACCGAGTTCAACACCGGGTCGAGCGACCGCGGCACGACGACCCAGCCCGGCGCCCTGGCCGCCGCCGACGCCTACGCGACGCTGCTGGCCAACGGGGTGTTCACCGTCGACTGGTGGAACGTCCACAACGGGATCGGCAAGGTCACCGAGGTCGAGGGGCACACCGACTACGGCGACTTCGGCCTGCTGTCGAGCGGGTCCTGCGCCGACGGCGGCGTCTGCGAACCGGCGGCGAACACGCCCTTCGCGCCCTACTACGCGCTCCAGATGGTCAGCCGCTTCGCCCGCCCCGGTGACCGGTTCATCCGGGCCGCGACAGACCAGGCGAAGGTCACCGCGCACGCCGTACGGCGCCCCGACGGCTCGCTGGCCGTCATGATGATCAACACCTCGTCCGACACGTCGTACCCCGTCGCGATCGACTACTCCGGGTTCGGCCCGGCGTCCGGGGCCCCCACCGTGCTGACCCACGTCAACGGCGCCACGAGCATCACCACCTCGGCCACGGGCGGCGCGACCGGCCGGACGCTGCCTCCCCTCTCGCTGACCACGATCATCGTGCGTCCCGCCTCCGCCCAGGCGGGCCTGCCGGGCGAGCCGGGACAGCCGTCGGCCTCGGGCGTGACGGACCAGGCCGCCACGATCTCCTGGTCCGCCGCCTCCGCCGGCGCCCGCCCGATCGTGAAGTACGAGGTGTACCGCCAGAACGGAGCCGTCAGCGAACAGATCGGCGAGACCACCGGCACCTCGCTCACCGCGCGTAACCTGAAGCCGGGCACGCGCTACACGGTCAACGTGCTCGCCCGTGACAGCGGCGGCGGTGTCTCGCCCCCCTCCGCGCCGCTGACGTTCACCACCGGCACGCCCGCCTCCGGCTCGTGCTCGGTACGGCTGACCAAGCAGTCCGACTGGGGCAGCGGCTACGTCGGCTCCATCGACATCACCAACAACGGCGCACCGGTCAGCGGCTGGACCCTGACCTTCGGCTGGCCCAGGGCGTGGCAGAGCCTGGGCAGCGGCTGGAGCGCCGTCTGGACGCAGAACGGCCAGGACGTCAAGGCCGTCAACGAGCCCGGCAACGGCTCGCTGGCCACCGGCGCGACGGCCACGATCGGCTACGTCGGCAACTACAGCGGCCCGAACGTGCTGCCCGAGGTCTTCACCCTCAACGGAACCGTCTGCACGACCCGATGACGACGCCCGGGGGCCGTCCGCACGGACGGCCCCCCAGGTCCTGCATCACCACACGAACGGCTTTTCAGGTCCCACGTCACCACACCGCACCGGCGGCCCCGGGTCTCACGTCATCACACGGACGGCCTGCGGACCGCCGCCGGTCTCAGTGGCCGTGCCCCCCGTGTCCGCCGGCGTTGTCCGCGCGGGCGGGCAGGAGCAGGGCTGTGACGATCACGACCACGGACAGCACCGCGCCGATGACGAAGGCCATCCGCATGCCGCCGAGGGTGGCGAGGGCCTCGGTGGCGCCCGTGGCCCTCAGGGCGTCGGCCCGCGCGCTCATCACGGTGACCACGAGCGCGGTGCCGAAGGCCGCGGCGACCTGCTGCAGCGTGCTCAGGATCGAGCTGGCGTGGGAGTAGAGGTGCGGGGGGACCGCTCCGAGCCCGAGGGTGAACACCGGGGTGAAGGTCGCGGCCAGGCTCACCATCAACAGCGCGTGCAGGCCGAGGAGCTGCCAGAACGGCATGGTCATCGTGACCTGGGTGAAGCCGGTGAGCGCGAGCGCGATCCCGACCGCACCGGGAATGACCAGGACCCGGCCGCCGAACCGGTCGAACAGCCGGCCGACGACCGGGCCGAGCAGCCCCATCGCCAGGCCGCCCGGCATCACGAGGAGCCCGGTCTGCAGGGGGCTGAGCTCGCGGACGCTCTGCAGATACAGCGGCAGCAGGATCATCGAGCCGAGCATCGCCATGAAGGACACCGACATCAGGATCAGCGCGACCGTGAAGGTGCGGTGGCGCAGGGCGCGCAGGTCCATCAGCGGCGTGGTGTGCTTCTTGGGAGGCTTCGCCGGCGACGCGCTGCGCAGGTCCGCCGGCGGCGCGGTGTGCTCCTTGTGAAGGTCCTCCGGTGAGGCACTGCGCTTCTGCAGCACCAGCTGGCGGACGACGAAGACGATGATGGCCGCCAGACCGGCCGCCACGGTCGCGGCGGCGACGAAGGCGTCACCGCCCTCGAACAGGCTGAGCCCGTAGACCAGACCGCCGAAACCGGCGGCGGCGGTCACCACGCTCAGCCAGTCGACGGTGCTGTACTCGGGCTCCCCGACGTTCTTGAGCCGCGCGAGGCCGCGCCACGTGATCACGGCGGCGATGGGGAGAACCACGGCGAACAGCAGCCGCCAGGACCCGAACTGGAGGATGAGTCCCGAGACGGCCGGGCCCATCGCGGGTGCGACCGAGATGGCCAGGGACATGTTGCCCATGACCCGGCCCCGGTCCTCCTCGGGAACCACCTGCATCAGCGTGGTCATCAGCAGCGGCATCATCACCGCCGTCCCGGACGCCTGGACGATGCGGGCGCCCAGCAGCACCTCGAACGTCGGCGCGGCGGCGGCCAGCGCCGTGCCGAGCAGGAACAGGCCCATCGCGACGGTGTACGCCTGGCGGGTGGAGACCCGCTGCAGGAACCATCCGGTGATCGGGATGACGGCGGCCATGGTCAGCATGAAGGCGGTCGAGAGCCACTGCGCGGTCTGCGCGGTGATGCTCAGCGCCTCCATCAGCTGGGGGATCGCATTGACCATGATCGTCTCGTTGAGGATGACGACGAACGTGGCGAGCACCAGCAACCGGATCACGGGCGGGGTGCGCCCCGGAACAGGCCGGGGGCGATCCGGAACGGCCTCCGCGGGCATGGCGGGAGAGTCGAGCTGGGGGACGGACACGATACCTCGATCAGGGTCGTCGGACATGATGTCGTCGTGGCCGGCACCCCGGCCACGGGTCTCGCAAGAAGTCGCGGTCATGTAAAGAGTGACCGATGCCACCGACAAAACTCATCGACCGTGTCCAGCATTCCGGCAGACGATGTGAGATGTCACCCGGTTTTAACCGGCGGGTGACGGTGACCGGCCGGGAAACGGCGACCGGCGGGGAAGAACCGCCCGGCCAGAAAGCGGCGACCGGCGGGGAAGGACCCGCCGGCCGGGGAACGGTGGCCGCCCTGGTGGGCGGGCCTCACCGATCCCCGGTGTCCGGAGCGGCGGTACGGGCTCGCGGTACGGGCTCGCGGTACGGGCTCGCGGTACGGGCTCGCGGTACGGGCTCGCGGTAC
>NZ_JBEZNH010000065.1:27115-42491 GCF_040653115.1 Streptosporangium sp. NPDC048047
GGTACGGGCCGGCCTCAGATCCGGGTCATGGTGGTCTCGTACCCGCCCCCGCCGGGGTAGACCCACCCGCCGGTGGCCGTGTCGCCGTCGGCGCTGAAGGTGCCCCGGTAGTAGGCGGGACTGCCCTTCGCGCCGCACCAGATGGTCAGCTCGTCGCCGATCAGCTCGTAGACGTAGTCGAGGGTGTCGCCGGACGAGCCGTAGAACCGCGACACCACTTCCGTACCGGCCGGCTCGCCGAACGGCCGCAGGTTACCGATCACCTCCAGGCCGGTGGCCGACTCGCCGGACTGGCTGAGATCGACGTGCTGGAGCAGGAAGAACCCGCCGGGCATCCACTCGTACCGCACGGTCCCCTCCGCGCCGCCGGTGATCGCCCAGGTGCCGACCAGGCGGTCCAGAGCCTTCAGGCCGGCGCTCGGCCGGTAGTTCTCGGACATCTCGTCTCCTCGGTGAGTCGTGGTGAGTGCTCGCCGGTACCTCGGAGGCGGCCTGTCCGTCCCGACACGCATCTGATGTGATCTGAATCACAATCGGATCGTGTCGAATTCTCCGGCCCGGCCACGAGGTACCGGTGTGATCCGGCCGGGGAGGAGGTCATGACCGCCGTCGCCGCATCCCGTGGCCTCCGCTCCGCCTGATCCTGCGTACATTCACCGGGAACGACCAGGGAGGACTCCCATGAAATACCTGCTGCTCGGTTACACGCCGGCCGCCGCCTGGGACGCCGCCACCCCCGACGCGCTGTCCGAGGAGGCGATGACCGCCTTCGCCACGTACCAGAGGTTCGAGCGGGAACTGATCGAGACCGGCGAGTTCGTCACCGGCGTGGGCCTCGGCCACCCGGTGGTCAGCACCACGGTCCGCAGGACCTCCGACGGCGTGGTGGCGACCGACGGGCCCTTCGCCGAACTGAAGGAGGTCCTGGCCAGCTTCGCCGTGATCGACGTGAGCGACCGGGAGAGAGCCGTGGAGATCGCCTCACGGATCGTCGAGGTGCTGGGCGAGCCGATCGAGATCCGGCCGATCATGGGTGAGGAGTTCACGGCGTGAGCGCGGACGTCGAGCACCTGCTGCGCGTGGAGGCGCCGCAGGTGCTCGGCGCGCTGACCCGGCGTTTCGGTCACTTCGACGTCGCCGAGGACGCGGTTCAGGAGGCGCTGCTCGCCGCGAGCCGGGCATGGCCGGTCGACGGCGTGCCGGACGACCCGCGTAGCTGGCTGATCCGGGTCGGCTACCGGCGGATGGTCGACCTGCTCCGCTCCGAACAGGCCCGGCGCCGGCGCGAGCGGGAAGCCGGGGCGGCCGACCAGGCCATGTGGGAACCGGCTCGCCGGCCGTCCCCGCCGCGGGAGACCGACGACGGCCTCACCCTGCTGATGCTCTGCTGCCATCCCGTGCTGAGTCCCGCCTCCCAGGTGGCGCTCACGCTACGCGCGGTCGGCGGCCTGACGACCGCCGAGATCGCCCACGCCTACGGGACGACCGAGAACACCATGGGCACGCGGATCAGCCGTGCCAAACAGCGGCTGGCCGGCGCCGGCGCGCGCTTCACCCCGCCGGACGACGCCGACCGCGGCAGCCGCCTGGCCGCCGTGACGCAGGTGCTCTACCTGATCTTCAACGAGGGGTACACGGCCTCCGCCGGCGAGGAACTCGCCCGCGTCGACCTGACCCACGAGGCGATCCGGCTGACCCGCATGCTCCACGCCTCCCTGCCGGGCGACGCCGAGGTGACCGGGCTGCTCGCGCTGATGCTGCTCACCGAGTCGCGGCGCGCCGCCCGCGTCCGTGGCGCCGACGAGCTGGTGCCGCTGGACGAGCAGGACCGGACACTGTGGGATGCCGCCCTGATCCACGAGGGCACCGAGCTGATCGACGGCGTCTGGAACCGGCACGAGGTGGGCCCGTACCAGCTGCAGGCGGCGATCGCCGCCGTGCACGCCGCGGCCGCGTCGCCGGAGCGGACGGACTGGCCGCAGATCGCGGTGCTGTATCTGTGGCTCGAACGGCTCACCCCGACCGCACCGGTACGGCTCAGCCGGGTGGTGGCGGTGGCCCGGGCGTACGGTCCGGGCCGGGGGCTGGCGCTGCTCGACGACCTCAACCGGCGTCACCGGCTGGACCGGGACCCGCTGACCCGGCGCCGGGAACGCGCGGTACGCGCTCACCTGCTCCAGATGACCGGCGAAACGGCCGGCGCGGCGGCGTTGTACCGCGAGGCGGCCGCCCTGACGGACAACCAGGTCGAACAGCGGTACCTGCTCGACAGGGCCGACCGTCTCGGCTGACGGCCCTGTCCGGAGGGCCGGTACCGTCAGGCGCCCGCCCCGGTCCCCTCGACATCACCCACGGCCGGATGACGCCGACAGCGTGTCGGACAACCGGGCCGGGGCGCCGCCGGCCCCACGGGAGGCCGGGCCGGGGCCCCGCGCCACGGCGTCGCCCCCGCGGGCTCCGGGGCGCGGACCCACGACGGAAAGCAGGATGCAAGTGGGCTTCGCACAATGACCGGCATGGAAGCCTCCTCCCCCGGCCGCCGCGGCGTGCCACCCCTCCGGCTCGCCGCCGGCGCGGCCTTCATGCTCCTGATCGTCACGGGATGCGGCGCCGGCGCCGGTTCCCTCGGGGACGACCGGCCCGCCCCGGAACGCGTGACCGTCACGGTCACCGCCGAGGCTCCCCCGACCGCCCGGGCCGCCGAGTCCGGCCGCCCTCCGGAGAGCGACGACCCGGCCGGGACGGACGACCCGGCCGGGGCCCGGACGGCGGTGCAGCCGGGAGGGGTCCTCACCGACGGCGGCGCCGTCGCGGCCGAACTCACCCGGGCCGGGCAGCGGGACAGGTTCACCCTGGACCTGGGCGACGCCAGGGAGTTCTACGTCACGGACATGACCGGCGACGACATCCGGCTCCAGGTGTACTCCGAGGTCGACGGCCGGCCGGTGGGCCCGTCCGGCATCGCTCTCAGCTGGGGCACGTCGGTCGTCAAGCTGACCAAGGCGGGCAGGCACCGGCTGGAGGTCTTCGGGAACACGAACGTCGTCGGGCCGTACGGTTTCCGGATCGCGACGGTGAAGGTCCGCACGTTCCCGGCGGCGATCGGCCTGCGGATCGGCGAGGGCGGCCCGGACGGCGCGGGGCGGCTGGACGTCCCCGGGCGCATCGACCGCTTCGAGTTCGACGCGGACGGCGCGTCGGCCATCAAGGTCCTCGGCGGGGCCGGGGCGTGCGAGGCCATCGAACTGGAGCTCGTGGACGCCGCGGAGAGGAACGTCGCGAGCCCGCGGCAGCCCATCCCCCTGTGCGGATACGAGGCCGACATCCCGCTCTCCGGCGGGGACGGCCGGTACGCGCTCGTGGTCAGGTCGGGCTCGGCGAAGACGGGACCGTACTCGTTCCAGATCGCGCGGGCGGGCTGAACACCGGTCCGGCATCGGACCGGCGCCGGACCGGGCTCAGGGCCTGCCCAGGATTCCGCGGTACTCCAGTCCGCTCCCGCCCTCCTGACCGACGAAGTCCAGCGTCGCCGGGTCCTTCAGGGTGAGGGTCATGTCTCCCCCCACGCACTGGTCCCGCTGCGCCCGGGTCAGGTCGAGCACGTTCCCGGCCCTGACCCGGGTCAGCGTGACCTGCTGGTCGCACGCACCGGACCGCCACGTCCCCGCCGGCCGGTCGCCCGGCAGGGTGAGCGTGACGTCGACGGCCTTCCTCCGGGCGTCCTGCGAGACGACGCGGCCGGTCCACGTCCCGGCGAACGCCTCCGGGACTCCCCCGCCCGGCCGGGCCGAAGCCGGGACCGAAGGCTGCGACGGCGGCGTCGTGGACGTCGTGGAACGCGACCGCTCGTCCGCGACCGGGCGTGACGGGTCCGACCGCCCGTCCGCGGCCGAACGCGATCCGGTCTTCCCGCCGGTCCCGGCCTGCGACCCCGCCGCGTCACCGCCGGGGGAGCCGCCGAGGACCCCCGTGGCGTACAGCACCGCCGCCGTCGCGAGCACCGCGACGGCACCGGTGACCGCGATCAGTACGGCGGGCCTCCGCCTGCGCCGGGGCGTCGGCTCGCCGTACCGCGGCGCCGGCTCACCTCGCCCATGGACCGGCTCACCATGCCCGGGGGCCCGGTCAGCGTGCCCGGGGACCGGTCCGCCGTGCTCCGGCGTCGTCTCCCGGTCCGCCCGGCCGCCCCAGCCGGCGGGCAGGTAGGCGGTGGGCACCGGGCCGACCTCGGGGACCGTGACGGTCGGGGCGCCGGGCTCGACCAGGCGGATCATGAGCGCCCGGGCGGAGGGGCGCGCTCCGGGGTCCTTGGCCAGGCAGACGGCCAGCGTCTCCCGCAGCGGCGCCGGAACGCCCGTGAGGTCGGGCTCGGCGCCGAGGATACGGCGGAAGATCGCGGCGACGGTGTCGCTGCCGAACGGCGCCCGGCCGGTGGCGGCGTAGGCCATGGTCGACGCCCAGGAGAACACGTCGGCCGCGGGCGAGCCGTACACGCCGTTGAGCTGCTCGGGGGCCATGTACGGCGGAGTGCCGGACATCGACGAGGGCATCGTGCTCGCGTCGAGCAGCTGGGCGATGCCGAAGTCGACCACCCGCGGGCCGTCCGGGCCGAGCAGCACGTTGGCCGGCTTGAAATCCCGGTGGACGACCCCCGCGCTGTGGATGGCGGCGAGCGCGGTGGCCGTGGCGACCGCCAGGCGGTCGAGGTCGCCTCCGCGCAGAGGCCCTCCACCACGCACCCGTTCCTGGAGTGAGGGGCCCGCGACGAACTCGCTGACGACGTAGGGGTCAGGCCGGCCGGTCTCCGCCGTCAGCACCCGGGCCGTGCAGAAGGGGGCCACCCGCAGCGCCGATCGCAGCTCCCTGGCCAGCCGGCGGCGCGCGGCGGGATCCGAGCCGCTGCGCAGCACCTTGATCGCCACCCGTTCGCCGGACCGGCTCCGCCCTTCGTAGACGATGCCCTGCCCGCCCTCGCCGAGCCGCCCGACCACCTCGAACTCCCCCAGGGCGCGCGGGTCTCCCGGCTCCAGCGGACCAGCGGGCATCGGCTCCTCCACGCGCGGGGTCGTCCCCTCACCCTAGCGACGCGGGACCCGCCCCACCACGGTCCCGTCGAGGCGACGGCCGGGGGCCCGAAGTGGAGGACGCGGCCGAGCATCGAGCACCGAAGCGAACCGGGTTTGGATGGAGCGTGCAGGTTAATATCACTTTCACCCTTATCTTTCAGCTCAGGCACCCTGACGTCGAAGCAGAAGGACGAACCCCCCATGAGACGATGGGTCGTGCTGGCGGCCGCCGTACTGACCGGGGTCGCGCCGGTCGCCACGAGTCCCGCCGCCGCGCAGGCGGACGCCCCCGACCCGGTACGTGCGATCAAGCGGCAGCTCCGCGGCGAGCACGGCGTACGGATCTCCGAGACCGACCGCTTCCACTACGGCGCGAAGTCGACGGTCTCCGGAAGCGGGACCCGGATCACCGGCAGGCTCCGGCTCGCCCCGTCGGGCCCGGTCGCCGCGGACCTCACCTGGCGGGGCCTTCCCGCGCCGAAGGCCGGGAAGCCCGCGAAGCCCGGTGAGCAGACCTCCCACCGCATGATCCGCGTCGGAGAGAACACCTACGACGACGCCGCCCACTACCCCGGCGGGCCGGTCCCGGAGGGCAAGAAGTGGATCCGGTTCCCGGAGAAGCACCGGGGAAGCGCCAACCGGGACATGGCCCGGGACGCCAGCCTGCAGCCGATCGACCTGTACGACACGTCCCTGATGAAGACCCTGCTGAAGTGCTCGAAGCGCGAACGCGTCTCCGGCGGCCTCCTCTACCGGGGCACCCTGAGCCGCAAGGAACTGGGCAGGCTCTCCGGAGGCGCCTTCGTCGACTGGGCCTCGGGACGGCTCGTCGGCGCGAAGAGCAAGGGGAAGGTCTCCTGGCGGCTCTGGACCGACCGGACCGGCCTGCCCAAGCGCCTTCTCACCACCGACACCGTGGGAGAGGGAAAGAACGCCCTGGTCAAGCGGAGCGACACGCGCTACACCGGCTGGGGGTCCCGTCTCGTCATCACCGCCCCGCCCGCCGACGAGGTCATCGACGAAGCCGACCTGCTGGAGTACGTCCGCGAGCGGAACGAGCCCATTCCGGAGGACTCCGGCAACACCTGAGTCGCTCCACCGTGGCCGGTGCCCGGCCGGCCTGGACGACGTCGCCCCGGAGGACGGACGCGGCCGCTCGCTACCGGGTCGGCCTGGTCGTCTTCCTGGCTTCGAGGGCCGGGGAGGGCGGCAGGACGCCGACGCCGGCACGGGCCTCGAAGACGAGCTGGGTCTGCGTCTGCCGTACGCCGGGATGCACAGTGATCCGTTCGAGGATCAGGTCACGGAGGTCCTGTGGGGTGGCGACGGCGGCATGCACGAGGAAGTCGTCGTCACCGCTGACGTGGAAGACCGCCAGGACGCCGGGTGTCTCGACCAGCCGATCGAACAGGGTGCGGACCGGGTCGCGGTTGTGGCCGCCCAGCCGGACCCGGATGATCGCCTGCAGCGGACGGCCCAGCGCGGCGGTGTCGATGTGCGCGTGGACGGCGGTGATCACACCGGAAGCGCGCAGCGCGCGCACCCGGTAGGCGCACGTCGACTCGGCGACACCGACCTGAGCCGCGAGTGCGGCGTTGGTCAGGCGGCCATCCCGGGACAGGGCCGCCAGGATCTTCAGATCGGTGCCGTCGAGTTGTGGATCCTGCGGTACACGTCGCGACATCGCGCCTCCCGTTTGCGGATTCCGCACCAACTATCCGGAAACAGGCCGCCTTCCACAACATATCTTGAGGATGATTGGCGATTCCCCGACAGTCGGGCCATGACATCCCGTTCTCTTCATCCCGACACCGTCGCCGTACACGCTGGGCGTGAGGATTTGGCGGATCTCGGGGTGCACGCGCCTCCGATCGATCTCTCCTCGACCAACCCGCTGCCGGACATCGAGACCGGAGGACACGCCTACGAGACGTTGGCCTCCGGCGGTGATCCGGAGGGAACGGCTGTCTACGCACGGCTGTGGAACCCGACGGTGGCGCGGTTCGAGGCGGGATTGGCGAGATTGGAGCACGCGGAGGCGGCGGTCGCCTTCTCCTCCGGCATGGCGGCGCTGACGGCGGCGCTGCTTGCGGCGACGCGGGAGACCGGGCGACGCCATGTCGTGGCCGTCCGCCCCCTGTACGGCGGCGCCGATCACCTGCTGGCATCGGGCCTGCTGGACGTCGAGACGACGTTCTGCGAGGGCACGGGAACGGCGGTGACCGCGGCGATCCGCCGCGACACCGCGCTGGTCGTGCTGGAAACCCCCGCCAACCCCACGCTCGACCTGGTCGACATACGTTCCGTCGTGACGGCGGCGGACGGGGTGCCGGTGCTGGTGGACAACACGTTCGCGACGCCCGTACTGCAGAACCCGCTCGGGTTCGGCGCCGCGATGGCGCTGCACAGCGCGACCAAATACCTGGGCGGGCATGGCGACGTGGTGGCGGGTGCGATCGCCTGCGACCGGGAGCGCGCCGCGGCACTGCGCCGGGTACGCGCGATCACCGGTGCGCTGCTCCATCCGCTGGGCGCCTACCTGCTGCATCGCGGGCTGGCGACGTTGCCGGTGCGGGTACGCGCCCAGCAGGCGAACGCGCGCGCCGTCGCCGCCTGGCTCGCCGACCACCCGGACGTGGCCCGCCTCCACTATCCCGCCGACGACCATCCGCTGGTCGGGCGGCAGATGAACGGCACCGGCGCGATGCTGTCGATTGAGTTGCGCGGCGGATACGACCAGGCCGCCCGCCTCACCTCAGCCGTCCGGGTGTTCACGCACGCGGTGTCGCTGGGCGGCGTCGACTCCCTGATCCAGCACCCGGGCGCGCTCACCCACCGTCCGGTGGCCTCCGACGCCCGCCCCACCCCGGCCCTGGTCCGCCTGTCCATCGGCCTGGAGAACCCTGTGGACCTCATCGACGACCTGGACCGCGCCCTGTCCGTGAACCGCCGTACTCGCACCCACCGTTCGGCGATCAGGTCCCGGACCCCGGATCTCCAGACCTGACCTCCTCCGGGACGAGTCATACGGCTCGCACGGCGACGGGATCCCCGCCCTGGCGATGGTTCGGGGAACTTCGACGAGCCGTACGGCTCGCACGGCGACGGGATCCCCACCTTGGCGATAGTTGTACGCCGTTCCTCGCCCCGTATCGTCCCCACCAGTGACCCCGGCCGTACGAGAAGGGGACGGCATGACCGACGACGTGGTGCGAGGCGTTTTCCAGGTGGTCGACTCGTTCGACCCCGACGAGTTCGCCCTGCTGCTGACCGAAGACGCCACCCTGGTGTTCGGCAACGCCGAACCGCTGGCGGGACGCGAGGCCATCGTCGCCGGGCTACGGGCGTTCTACTCCACCATCGGCGGCCTGCGGCACCGGATCGTCAGAAGCTGGCAGGTGGACGCCGACGTCATCGCCGAGACCGAGGTGACCTACCGGCGGCTCGACGGCAAGGACACCAGCGTCGTGGCCGTGTCGATCTGGCGCACCCGCGACGACGGCCTGATCACCGACTACCGCATATTCGTCGACCTCGCTCCCGTCTACGCGGCCTGACGCTCCAGCGAAACCACGGAAACTCATCCACTGGGGTGAGCCGATCCACCCGGACACGGTCAGTTCCCTGATCGCGACCATGATCCGCCGGTACACCGATCCGAAGGAAGGACCGAAGCCGACGGAGCCGCTCTCTCATGCACGGCTGCATGACCTACGGCACATCCACGCCACGACGTTGCTTCTAGCCGGCGTCCCTGTTCACGTGGTCGCCGCTCGGCTCGGCCACGCCGGCCCGTCCATCACGCTCCGGGTCCACTCCCTGTCGATCTCCCTGCCCGTCACCCTGCCGACAAGCGCCATGGCCGACGTGAGACAGGTCGCCATGGGCGGGCCAGTTCGGCGGCGGTGAAGTAGCGCACCCTGTAGCAGGCCTGGATGGCCGCGACACCGAAGGGAGCGGACTCCCTGAACGGTGATCAATGTGACTGGCTGACACCGTCATGATCACCGTTCAGGACCCCTCCCCGCGACCGTGGACAACCCGCGGACAAATGGGGACTTGAAACTGGCCACCAGTGGTGACCCCGACCCGGCCACCCGCGGACTTCTGCACGGCCACGGACGCAGGGCCCCGGTCGCCCGATGAGAACCCTGGCGCAAGTGATCGCGGGACATCCGTTGGCGGGCGGGTGGGCGGTCAGGGGCGCTCGCCGAGGGCGTCGGTCCAGCCCATCGCCTCGTAGGCCACGGACCGGATCGGCTTGGCGGCATCGTCGAGGGCCTCGTTGGCCAGCAGCCGGCCGGTCTCCGGGTCGACGACGAGGCGGAACCCGGGCGCCCGGTCGGGGGCGTATTCGGAATCCCCCTCGGCCGTTCCCATCACGATCGCGACGCCGTGGCGCCCGAGCGGGCCGGTCACCTTCCCGGCCACGGTGAGTCCGGGCTGGTCGGCGAGCAGACGGTACAGGGCCGCGCGGGTGCCCGGCGTGAGGGGCCCGGCCAGGAGGTCCTGCGCCGTCGACCAGACGTACAGCGGATAGCCGACCCGCAGGGGGGACTCCGGGTCGTCGGCATCCGCCCGGTGGCGGCGCCGCAGCTCCTTGTCCAGCCCCGCCTCGGTGGTGGGCAGCTTCGCCAGCTCGTCGATGCTCAGCCGCCCCTGCCCGATCATGAACCGTATCGGCATGTCGTAGTCGTTGACGCGCGGCTCGGCATGGGGATCGTCCACACCGAGTAGTCCCTCCCCGGCCCCGTCGATTACCGGTCGTACGGAAAACACGTCACGGCCCGGTGGCAGGATGTGGAGCCCGTATCCACTCGATGGAAGAGGATCCCGGACATGGCCGTCATTCACCACACCACCCTCACGCCGACCAAGCTGGAACTGCTGACCTCTTGGCTGCCCTCGCGGCCGTGGTACTCCGGTGGAGTGAGCGAACCACGGCTGACCAAGGCCGGCGGCTTCCGGCTTGACGATCCCCGGGGTGAGGTCGGGATCGAGTTCATGGTGGTCACCGACGACTCGGCCACCCACCCGGCCGGTTACCTGGTGCCGCTCACCTATCGCGGTGCCCCGCTCGACGGGGCGGAGC
The DNA here is from genome assembly GCF_040653115.1 of Streptosporangium sp. NPDC048047. NCBI lineage: Bacteria > Bacillati > Actinomycetota > Actinomycetes > Streptosporangiales > Streptosporangiaceae > Streptosporangium > Streptosporangium sp. NPDC048047. The sequence goes on from NZ_JBEZNH010000065.1 coordinate 37,274, forward strand.
ACGCCCTCATCGGCACCATGGAGCACGGGGTGCTGGGACGGCGCTGGGCCTACGACGGCTGCCACGACCCGGTGCTGCTCGACCGGTTGTCGGCTCTGATCGAGGGCCGGGCCCAGGCGCAGAAGCAGAGCGTCAGCGACACCCCCGACCCGGAGATCGCCCGCTCCTACACCGGTGGCGGCCTCGCCCCCGCGGACCTCACCGCCACCGCCACCGACGACCGGGAGGGCACCGACCTGCCCGCCCCTCCGGGCATGGCCCTCCGTCTGCACCGGGTCCTGCGTCCCGCCCCGGATGACGCGTCCCTCCTCCCGCCGGAAGCGGTCGGCCACGTCGCGGGCTCCTGGGACACACCGGACGGCGCCCGCGCGCGGGGCCTGTTCGTCGTCCTGCACGCCTAGATCTCAGTGAGGGGCGAACCTCCGAGCGGGTGACCCGCGCGGAGGCCTTCCCGCCTCCGCGCGGTCGGGAGCGGCAAGAGGGCGGCGTCGCCGTACCCGCCTGCCGTACAGCGCTTTCCCGGACGTGACCTGAGCCGACGGAGACGAGCCGGGCGCAGGTCGCTCTCCCGGTCTCGCCGCGGCGGGTGAGGCGCGGGAGGATGTATACGAGATGCTCCGTTAGCTTGAGTGAACACCGTGGGCGCTGTTAGCTTCACTCGGTGGATGACATGCCTGCGCGGACGGAGGCGATCGAGGTCTTCGCGGCGACGCTGCGAGAGCTTCGCAGGTCGGTCGGCAACCCGCCCTTCCGGGAGATGTCCGGCCGGTCGGGGGCGATCTCACACACGACACTGCACGAAGCCGCGAAGGGTAACCGGCTCCCGAGCTGGGAGACCACCGTCGAGTTCGTCAAGGCGTGCGGCGCGGACCCGGCGGCGTACCGCGAACGCTGGGAGAGGGCGAACGCGGCGGTCAGATCGGCGAGCGCCGGAGAACCCCCGAGCCGCACGGACGCCCCGGGAGCCCGTCCGTCCGACGGGCTCGAAGCCTCCGCCACGGATGTCGCGGAAGGCCGTACCGCGCGCGGCGCCACCGGGTCGCAGGCCCCGGCGCGGGCCGGTGGGACCCCGGTGCCTCCGCCCACACCGCCGCCGCCCGATGAGACCGCGGGCGACGTCCAGGCGGTCCCCTCCACGACGGGAGACCGGAGACGGTTCCGGCCGGCCCGCCCGGCCGCGCTCGCGGCAGCGGTGGCGGCCGTCGTCGTGGCGGCGGCGGTCTTCATCGCGGTCGCCGTCAATCGCGGCTCCGGGACCGACGGGGACGACCTGAACCCGTCCGAGATCTCACCGGATACCCGGTTGTCGGCGACCGACTGCCCGGTGCGCGCCACCAACCCGCCGTGGAGGCCGGCCGCCCACGAAGGTGACTCGGCGAAGTTCATCGGGGACATCACGCTGCCCGACTGCACGCGCGTCGGCCCCGGCCAGACCGTGACCAAGGTGTGGCGGCTCAAGAACACCGGGACCGTGCCGTGGAAGGGATATTCGCTGCGCCGCCTCGGCCTGCCGCAGCGACCCGACCAGTGCCAGACCCTCTCCGACGTGCCGATCAAGGACACGCGGCCCGGAGAGATGGTCGACATCCAGACCGACATCACCACGCCGGGGAAGCCCGGCCTGTGCTACGTGCGGTTCAAGATGATGGACGGTTCGGGGCAGGTCGCATATCCCGGAGGCCGGCCGATCAACTTCCAGGTCATCGTCGGCTGACGCCTGATTCCCCGCCGTGCGGGGCACGACGGGGAATCAGGGGCACGACGGGGAATCAGGGGCGGACGGCCTCCCGGGGGTCAGGAGCCGAGAACGATCCCCCTGTAGTAGTACTTGAGAATCCTGGAGTAGCTCCAGCCCGCCCTGGCCTTGTCACGGGAGCCGGTCTGCGACATCCAGTCGCCGGTGACCCAGTCAGAGCACTTCGTGGACGTGGAGCAGTACTGGGCCTTGAAGATCTCCCCGTTGCGCGTCATCCGAGTGCCCCATGTCGCGTCCACCGCGGCGTTCGTCGCCGCCGTCGCGGAGTTCGGCTTGTACATCTGGCTGGACGTGCTGTCGGTGACGTCGTAGCACTGGCCGCTCGGCGTCTTCTTCGTCGACTTCAGCGCCCAGCGCCAGCCGAAGTTCTTGACCGCGATCGCCCCGGCCCTGAGAGACTCCCTCGGCCAGTACGACGGCCACTCGTTGGGCAGGACGTTCTTGACGTAGGTCCTGAAGTCCACCCGCTCAACGCGGTTGAGGGATTTCCGGTAGACGAGGATCGTCGTGGGCATCCTGGTGTGCGTGCCGTCGGTCTTGCACCCGGTCGGCGGCGCGGAGCCGCTCATGAGCCGGTGGGAGGCGTTCTGGTTCTTGAGGCCGGGCTTGAGGCCGCCCTTGGCGCCGGACGCGAAGTCCTGGGAGCCGCCGCCGTAGTTGCTGTTGAAGTAGACGCGGACCGTCTTGCCGGTACGGTTCCAGACCGAGGCGGCGGAGTTCTTGACGCACTTGCCCTTGCCGGCGCCGGGGCCCTTGAAGTCGAAGCAGGAGGGCTGCTTGGTGCCGTAGTCGGCGACGGATCCGGTGAAGTCGGACAGGGATCCCTGGTTGCCGCTGTTGAAGTAGTAGCAGAACTCGCCGGGCTCGCAGACGCCGTTGCGGGCGGCCGCCGAGGCGGGAGAGGCGGCGGCGAGCACCGCCCCGCCGAGCACCATCGCGGTGGCCGACGCGGTGAGGATCCTGTTGAGCGTCTTCATGGTGTTCTCCTTCGTGTCCGTGCAGGTGGGGTTCGATCTGTTCGGTCGGGGTCCGGGACGGTCAGCGACGCCGGTACTCCTCCCAGGTGCGGATGGTCACCTTCGGGCCGTCGTCCGGGCCGCGGCCGGAGAGGCCGTTCAGGCCGAGGTAGTAGTCACCGGTCTGGTGCTGGGCCTGGCTGGAGAGGTCGGTGTCGTTGATGGCGGCGGCGTGGATGTGCCACGGCCAGTCGGCCTGGTCGGGGCTGCGCAGCCATGCCGCGAAGCCGACACGTCGCAACGCGCGGACGGCGGCGGTGCGGGTGACGGAACTCATCCCCTTGACCGAGATGTCGACGACGCCGCCGCCGTCGTGGGTGCCCGCGGACGTGGGGTCGCCGCCGGGGTTGTACGACCCCTGCAGCAGCACGAGGTCGCGGCCGAGCAGCCGCTCCGCCTCGGCCAGCATGCTCCGCGTGCGGGTGTCGACGACGAAGTCACCGTCGGGCACCCGGGCACCCGGCGCGATGGCGTGGGTGACCGTGAAACGGCCGGCTCCGAGCTTGGTGAGCGACGTCTTGCCCGGAAGGCCGTTGGCGGCGAGACCGCTGAAGCCGAGTGACCTCTGGAACTTCGCGAAGGCGGTGACCGTCGTGGTGCCGAAGTAGCCGTCCACCCACTTCGCGTCGAGCATCTTCCGGTCGCGCAGCGCCCGCTCGACGAGGAGCACGCCGGCCTTGGCGCCCGGAGTCACCGTGTCGTCAGGCCGCCGCGGGTCGATCTGGGCCGCCTTGACGACGGCTTCCATGTTCACGCTCGGAAGAGCCCTGGCGTCGGCCGCCTGCGCCGCCGGCATCCCGGACACTCCGGTCAGGCAGGCGAGCAGGGCGGCCGCCGTGAAGGCGGTGGCGCGTGGAGGCGGCTTCATCGTTTCTCCCGGTGTGGATCCGCCGGCAGGTGGTCCCTGCGGCGAATCCACCGTTTCGGAACGCTCAAGCCGTCCACAACGAGATCGTGTTGTCAGCCTGTTCGACGATGCTCCGTACAGGCCGTACGCGCCGCCTGACGGGTCATCCCATGGCGTACGCGCCATCTGACAGGTGATCCCATGGCGAACAGGACACACGGTCTGACGTGGGGCTGTGTCATGGGGATGTGCTCACAGCCCGCCCAGGGCCCCGGTCGCTCGATGAGGACCCCGGGCGCGGGTGATCGCGGGACATCCGCCGGCAGACGGGTGGACGGTGGTGGCGGCCTTCAACGATCATTCGATAAGTTCGCGAACAGAAGTTCGATGATTTCGCGCCCGGACGCCCGGCTGTCTCCGTACCGAGGCATAGGCCGGAGCAGTGAGGAGAACACCATGGGAATGATCCACATCGACCTGTTCGCGACGCTCGACCTCGTCGGCCAGGCGCCGGGGGATCCCGAGGAAGACCCGGACGGCTTTCCGTACGGGGGATGGCAGGCACCCTTGTTCGACGAGACGGTCGGCCGGCACGTCGGCGCCGGAATGGAGAGCATGGACGCCCTGCTCCTGGGCCGCAGGACCTACGACATCTTCGCCGCGTTCTGGCCGGACCAGGTCGACGGCGTCGACGGCGGGGTCGCCGAACTGTTCAACAGCGTCCCGAAGTACGTCGCCTCACGGGGCAACCCGGATCTGGGCTGGGCGGGCTCCACGCAGCTGGGACCCGATCTGGTGAGCGCCGTGCACGAGCTGCGTGACAGGCACGAGCACATCCACGTGATCGGAAGCCTGAACCTGGTGCAGACCCTCCTGCACGAGCGCCTTTTCGACCGGCTCGACCTGTGGATCTTCCCTATCGTGCTCGGCGTCGGCAAGAAGGTGTTCGACGGCGGTACGGTGCCCGCCAACCTGACGCTCCTCGAACCGCCCGTCACCTCGTCCACGGGCGCCGTGCTCCTGCGTTACGGCCTCGGCGCGGGGACCCCCGGCACCGGCGACATGCGGCGCGAGGACCGCGGCGGCGGTCCGAACTGAGCGGTGCCCGTATCGGTGGCTACCACGCCGCACCCGTACCCGGCGGCGGTTGCGGCCACAGGGTTCGGTTCCGGTTCCATCCGGGGTCGCAGGACACCGCGGACCGACGGTAGACGTCGCATCATCGGGACCAAAGCGGTTGTGGAGTACGGAGCATCCACTGGATGATCATGAGTATGGCCGAACCGCCTGACCCTTTGCCCGAGTTCTTCGACTGCGGCTGCCCGGACATCTATCACTGCCCGCAGGCCGGTGAGGTCGAATGCCCCCGGCACAGTGGCTTCGACGTCTGCTGTGACGCGGTCGAGCGGCACATTCCGATTCGTGTACCCACCGGTCGTCAGGAGGCTCCGTGACGGAGGAAGAGAAAGAGGTACCCGTAGGTCAGGCCCTGAACGGCCTCGACGTCTATCCGCTGCCCGAGGGATGGACCGCCCTCGGGGCGATGGTCACGTCCAGCGAAGTGGTGTATGAGCTGCCCTTCGCGTGATCCTGTTTCTG
>NZ_JBEZNH010000066.1:0-42041 GCF_040653115.1 Streptosporangium sp. NPDC048047
CCGGGGTCTGTCGCGTACCCCCGGCTGCATTCCCTAGGTGCCCCCCACCCGCCGCGGGCCCCCCGCCCGCCGGGCGGGGGCGGGGACGCCCCCCCCCCCGGCGGCGTCCGGCCGGTCCACGGCCGGACGAGGTCCGGTTCCGGGCGCGGCGCGGAACCGGACGCGGTCCCGAACCGAAGGCGGTCCGGGACCGGATGCCTTCCGGGACCGGACGCGGCTCAGCGCCTCCGGGGAGAGACGGTCATCTGCCGATCGGGGTGGGCACTTCGGCCGTCGCGCCGTCCTGGAGGTCCTTGGCCGTCGCGACCTCCTCGGGAGCCGGAGCCTTGACCGACACCTTGGCGCCCCAGCCGGTGTAGCGGGTGTCGGTCTCCATCATCGACTTGCCATCGTCGGCCGTACTGGCCTCGCTGGTCACGAGCCGCTGGGGAAGGCGGTCGGCGCCGAGGAAGAGCTTCCAGCTCACCTTGATCCTGGCGTACCTGCCGGTGATCCTCGCGCCGCTCACCGAGGCCCGGAACCACGGCGAGATCTTGTTCAGCTCGCCGTAGGTGATCTTCCCGGAGTAGAACCCGGGACGCTTGGTGGTGGCGTGCGCCAGCAGCGCCTTGAGCGTCGCGGGCTCGGCGGCGTTGACCTTCTGGGTTATGACGCCGAGCATGCCGAGCGTCTCGGCGGGGTAGCGGAGCCAGGTCTTGCCCTCCGGCAGGAACTCGCCGAAGTATCCGCCGGAGATGTAGCTCGCCTTGCCGACGCGCACGACCCTCTCCGGCTTGGCGAACCCGGCGATGCCCTTCGTGTCCTCGTCGTCGGGGTCGATGCCGAGATCGCTCAGCTTGATCCGCATCTTGCCCGTCTGGTCGGACGCGGCGATTCCGGAGGCGCCGAATCCGAGGACGCCGTCGCGCTGGGCGAGGACGCGGCTCCCCTGGGGGCTCGTGACCTTCGTCTTGTCGACGAAGGACACGCCGCGGCCGCCGCCCATCTGGCTCCGCAGCGCGGCGAGCGGGTCCTTGGCCCGGGCGGTCTGGGCGTGCGCGGTCGTGGCGATCGCGGGGACGCCCAGCGCGGCCGTCGCGGCGCATGCCAGAACGGCGATGTGTCGCTTCAAAAGAAAGTCCTCCTGAATGTTCCCTCCACCCTGCATGGGAGGGGCGGGAGTATTTCTATCAGGAAAGATCACGAAATAAAGGGAAATAAAGGGAACAGCGGGAAGTCGAAGACCGGCGGGGCCGGTGGCCGGGGATCGCCCGCCCCGGCCACCGGCCCTTTTCCGGTTTCTTTCGCTTTCTGTGATTTCGTGCCGGCCCGTCTGCCGCCGGTTCGCCGGTCCGTACGGTTTCGGCTCATCGGCCCGCACGATTTCGGATCATTGGCCCGTACGGTTCCGGATCATCGGCCCATATGGGTTCGGTTCATCGGTCCGCATGGTTTCGGTTCACCGGCTCATCTGGTTTCGGCCCATTGGCCGTGCGGTTCCGGCTCACCGGCCCGTGTTCTTCCGGCGTGTCAGCCCGTACGGCTTCGGCCCACCGGGTTTCCGCCGGTCGCTCCGGATGTCAGCTCGTCGGCTCTCCGGAGGCGGGGGCCGGGGTGGGCGCGGTGAGGGTGACGGGGGTGCCCCAGGAGGTGAAGCGCACGTCGCTGACGCGGGTCACGTGCATGCCGCGCGGCGGCACGGTCCAGGAGGTGACCAGCCGGGCGGGGAGCCGGTCGCGGCCGAGCCACAGGCGCCAGCTCACCTTCGTGGCCGCCATGGCGGCGATGGGCCGCTTCCCGCCGAGGGAGGCGCGGTAGGACGGCGAGACGCGGTAGAGCTCGCCGAGGGTGGTGGTCCCCTTGAGCGTGGACGGACCGGCCTTCTTCCCGGCCGAACCGCCCTTCCCCGAGGCCGGCAGCAGCGACTTCAGCGTGTCAGGCTCCAGGAGCATGACCGGGGTGAAGAAGGGGGAGGCGGCGCGGGAGGACTTGACCCATCTCCTGCCGACCATCCCGCCGCTGAGATAGGTGTCCCCGCCGGCGGTGAGGGTGCGCAGCGGCGCGGTGTCGTCCCCGGGGAGGGCGGACTTCGACCGGATGTCGTGACCCGTGACGCCGGAGGGGCCGAACTCCACGGTGCCCCGGCGTATCTGGGCGGAGAGGAGTTCGCGCCCGGAGTAGGTCCGGCCGCTTTCGGTGATCCGTACGCCGTGGCCCGCGACGAACCGCGCCTGCAGCGCGGCCGCCGGGTCGGCGGGCGCGGCCTGGGCCGTGGCGGGGACGGCGGCGGTGGGCACCGCCAGCGCGGTGGCCGCCACGATGATCCATCGCTTCATGGGGGAGCTTCCTCCTGAGGCTAGAAGATCAGAAACCCTATGGCATGTCCTATGGAATGTGGGCATTCATAACAATAAAAGTGGTGAAAAGCACTGATGGTGGGAAAGACCCACCGGAAAGCGCGGCCCCGGAGGAGCGTGACGGGCACGCGGTCCGGAGCGCTCCGGGCGCGGCCGTTAGGCTGCCGTCAGCTCAGCTCCCACGTCACGCGTGGGACACGGACAAGGAGGTCTGGATGGACGCCGAGCCGAGGATCCGCGTTGTCATCGCCAAGCCCGGCCTGGACGGGCACGACCGGGGTGTGAAGATCGTCGCGAGGGCGCTGCGGGACGCCGGGATGGAGGTCGTCTACACCGGCCTGCACCAGACGCCCGAGCAGATCGTGCGCACCGCGATCCAGGAGGACGCCGCGGCGATCGGGCTGTCCATCCTCTCCGGCGCGCACATGACGCTCTTCGCCAAGGTGATCGAGCTGCTCGCGGAGAGCGACGCGAGCGACATCGTCGTCTTCGGCGGCGGGATCATCCCGGAGGCGGACCTGCCCGAGCTGGAGCGGATGGGCGTGGCCCGGGTCTTCACGCCCGGGGCGACCACCCAGGAGATCGTCGAGTGGGTGCGGGGCGCGATCCCCGCGCGGGTCTGACCCGCGGGACGCGGACGCTTCCCCGCCGCGTCCCGATATGATCCCCAGGACGTTCGCCACCCTCGCCTCATTGGCCTCGCCCGTAGCCGTTCGCGGACCCGGTGACCTGGTCATGCGCGCGGGGGGCTAGGCTTCATTGGCGCAAAACCGCCGGGCTCCCCTCACACCACGGAGCCGGCCCGCCGACATTTTCAGTACACCAGCCGGACAAGCAAGGACGGACCCTCGTGGACCTGTTCGAACATCAGGCGAAGGAGCTCTTCGCGGAGTACGGCATCCCGGTGCCGCGCGGTATCGTCGCGCACACCGTGGAGGAGGCGCGCGCGGCAGCCGAGCAGCTGACCGGCCGTGTCGTCGTCAAGGCACAGGTCAAGACCGGTGGTCGCGGCAAGGCGGGCGGCGTCAAGGTCGCCGACGACGCCGCCGACGCCGAGCAGAAGGCCACCCAGATCCTCGGCATGGACATCAAGGGCCACACGGTCCACAAGGTCCTGATCGAGGAGGCCAGCGCGATCGCGGAGGAGTACTACTTCTCCTTCCTGCTCGACCGCGCCAACCGCACCTTCATCGCCATCTGCTCCGCCGCCGGCGGCATGGACATCGAAGAGGTCGCGCACACCGCCCCCGAGAAGGTCGCGAAGGTCCCCGTGTCCCCGCTGGACGGCGTGACCCGCGACAAGGCCCGCGAGATCGCCGTGGCCGGCGGCCTGCCGGAGAAGGCGCTGGACGGCGCCGCCGAGATCATCGAGAAGCTCTGGGCCGTCTTCGTCGACGAGGACGCCTCCCTGGTCGAGGTCAACCCGATGATCCTGTCCGCCGACGGCCAGGTGAAGGCCCTCGACGGCAAGGTCACCCTCGACGACAACGCCGTCTTCCGCCAGGCCGAGCACGAGGCCTACGCGGACAAGGCGGCCGAGGACCCGCTGGAGGCCGCGGCCAAGGCCAAGGACCTCAACTACGTCAAGCTCGACGGCAGCGTCGGCATCATCGGCAACGGCGCCGGCCTGGTCATGTCGACCCTCGACGTCGTCGCCTACGCCGGCGAGGCGTTCCCCGGGCAGCCCAAGCCCGCCAACTTCCTCGACATCGGCGGCGGCGCCTCCGCCGAGGTCATGGCGGCCGGCCTGGAGATCATCCTCTCCGACCCGTCGGTGAAGTCGATCTTCGTGAACGTCTTCGGCGGCATCACCGCCTGCGACGCGGTCGCCAACGGCGTCGTCTCGGCCTTCCAGCTCCTGGAGAGCCGCGGCGAGACCGTCAGCCGCCCCCTGGTCGTCCGGCTGGACGGCAACAATGCCGAGCTCGGACGCAAGATCCTGGCCGACGCCGCCCTGTCCGGCGTCGAGCTGGTCGACACGATGGACGATGCGGCCAAGCGTGCCGCCGAGCTCGCAGCGGTAGGTGCGTAATGGCCATCTGGCTCAACGAGAACAGCAAGATCATCGTCCAGGGCATGACCGGCGGTGAGGGTACCAAGCACACCCGCCGCATGCTCGCCTCCGGCGCCAGGGTCGTCGGCGGCGTGAACGCCCGCAAGGCCGGCATCACCCACGAGGGCCTGCCCGTCTTCGGCACCGTCGCCGAGGCCATGCAGCAGACCGGCGCCGACGTGTCGGTCGTCTTCGTGCCGCCGGCGGCCACCAAGGCCGCGGTCAAGGAGGCCATCGACGCCGAGATCCCGCTCTGCGTGGTCATCACCGAGGGCGTCCCGGTCCACGACACCACCGAGTTCTGGGCCTACGCCGTCGCCAAGGGCAACAAGACCCGCATCATCGGCCCGAACTGCCCCGGCATCGCCTCGCCCGGCGCCTCCAACGCCGGCATCATCCCGGCCGACATCACCACCGCCGGCCGCATCGGCCTGGTCTCGAAGTCGGGCACGCTGACCTACCAGCTCATGTACGAGCTGCGTGACTTCGGCTTCTCCACCGCCGTCGGCATCGGCGGCGACCCGGTCATCGGTACCACGCACATCGATGCTCTCCAGGCGTTCCAGGACGACCCGGACACCGACGCGATCGTCATGATCGGTGAGATCGGCGGTGACGCCGAGGAGCGGGCCGCCGCCTACATCGAGCAGCACGTGACCAAGCCGGTCGTCGCCTACGTCGCGGGCTTCACCGCCCCCGAGGGCAAGACCATGGGTCACGCCGGTGCGATCGTGTCCGGCTCGGCCGGCACCGCGCAGGCGAAGAAGGAGGCCCTGGAGAAGGTCGGCGTCCGCGTCGGCAAGACCCCGAGCGAGACCGCCCGCCTGATGCGCGAGATCATGCAGAACCGTTAGCCGGCCCTCGGGCCGTGCCGCGGCCCGGCCCGGCCCGGCCGATCCGGTCGGATCCGGTCCGACGGTCCATCCGGCTCACCGGTGAGAGGCGCCCGCCGTCCGCGGGCGCCTCTCCCGTCTCCCGGCCCGCTCCGCCGTACTCCCGGCCCGCTCCGCCGTACGCCCGCGGTGCGCCTCTCCGCCGTCCCGCACGCCCCGCGGTCCCGATTCTCCGTACGGCCCGCCGTCCCGTTTTCGGTACGGCCCGCGACACGCGGGACGATGAGTCTCGTCCGCGCGGAAGATCCTGAGACCATCGGTTATCGTGACGGCCCTTCTAGATCAGCTCCGGACGGCTCCCCGCAACGTCCTCAGCCGCCTCCCCCTGCCCGGCGTCACGGGTGACGACGACGACGTCCGCCGCCCGCTTCCCGTCTCCGGGATGCTCGCCGCCGCGTGGACCCTGGGCGTGGGACTGGCGGTGCTCACCACGCTCACCCTGGTCGGCTGGATCGCCTCCCCCCGCGGCTCGCTCGGCCCGGGGCTGCCCGGGGTGTTCCGCGCCGCGGCGCAGCTCTGGCTGGCGGCCCACCACGCCGGGTTCGCGATCCCCGGGGGCTCGATCGGTCTGCTCCCGCTCGGCCTGACGGTCCTGCCGGCCTTCCTGCTGTACCGTGCCGGGATCTGGATGGCCCGCGACGCCGACCTGCGGCTGCGCCTGCCCGCCCGGTTGCCGAGGAACAGCCCCAAGGAGCAGGCCGACGCCCGCCGCCGGGCGCAACTGGCCCTGATCGCACAGGCGGGCGTCTCGCTGGCCGCGCCGTACGCGCTGCTGGCCGGGGCGATCGCGCTGGTCACCCGGAACGAGATCACCCAGCCCTATCTCGGCGACACCCTGGTCAGCCACCTGGTGCTGGCCTTCCTCGCGGGCTCGGCGGCCGTCGCCCGGACGATCGGGCCGTGGCGGTCGATGCTGCGCCTGCTGCCCGAGCGGGTGCGCTCGCTCGTGGTGAGCTCCGCCGCGGCGCTGGGGATCATGCTGGTCGCGGGCGCCGCCCTGGTGCTCGGCGCCGTCGCGGCCGGTTTCGACCAGGTCCAGAGGCTGTCGGAGGTCCTCGCCCCCGGGTTCGTCGGCGGACTGCTGCTCCTGCTGCTGCAGGGCCTCTACCTGCTCAACGCCTTCGTATGGGGCATGGCCTACATCGCGGGACCGGGCTTCAGCCTCGGCGCCGGCACGCTGGTCGCGCCCACCGGCGTCCAGCTCGGCACGGTGCCGAGCCTGCCGATCCTGGGCGCGCTGCCCGAGGCGGGCCCCACCCCGGCGTGGGTGATGGCGGTGATCGCGCTGCCGTTCGCGGCGGGGACGGTGGCCGGCGTGCTGGGGGCGCGGATCGCCCCCTCGCCCTCCTACGAGGGCGCGCCGCTGTGGGGCTTCGTCTGCGGGGTGGTGACCGGCGCGGCGGCCGGGGCGCTGGCCGCGCTGTCCGGCGGCTCGCTCGGCGGGGCGCGTCTCTCCGCGGTCGGACCCGCGGGCTGGGAGGTGATGCTGTCGGTGACGCTGGAGGTGGGCGTCGCGGCCGGCATCTCGGCGGGCCTGACCAACTGGTGGCTGATCTTCCGGGGGCACAACGCGGCCGTGGTCCGGGCCGCCGCCAGGGTCGGCACGGCCACCGCACCGGTCCGCCGGGCCGGGACCAGGCTGTTCCGGGCGGCGGGGGCGGTCGCCGGCCGGGTCGGGCTGGCCGAGCCGGACGAGCACCGCGCGCTGCCCGGTCACTGGCTGGACGCCACCGAGTGCGACACCCAGCCGATCCCGGTGATCAGGGACGACTGGGAGGACGAGCACGCCTCGGCGGCGGACCCGCAGGAACCCGCGACGGCCCCGAAGGCTCCGAAGGCCCCGGAGGCCGGGAAACCGGCGGAGACCGGCCCCAGGGTGCCGCGCCCCGCGCCGCCGCGACCGCCCCGGCGCGACATCGTGGACGAGTCGGACGACCGGGGCGGCCACGTGATCTACGTGGACCCCTACGCCTGGGACCGCGACTGACGACGCTCCGCCCGGTCCGCCGGGGGCGGGCCGGGTCCCGGTCCGCCCGGGTGACCGTCGCCGGGTGCGGCGAAGCGGGAAGCCTCAGAGATGCCGCGTGAACGCGCGGCACGGGCCGGATCCCCGGCTCCCAGGCCCGGGGAGCGCGTCAGCCCAGCTGGTCGCGGCGGCGTCTCAGGTAGGCGATCTCGGCGGTGTTGCCCGCGAGCCCGATGGCTTCGCCGTACGCCGCGTGCGCCTGCCTGCCGAGGCCCAGCCGGCGCAGCAGGTCGGCGCGGGTCGCGTGGTAGGCGTGGTAGCCGGCCAGCCTGTCCCCGAGCCGGTCGACGGACGCCAGCGCCACCTCCGGGCCGTCGAGCTCGGCGACCGCGATGGCCCGGTTGAGCGCGACGATCGGCGAGGGATCCAGGTGGGCGAGCCGGTCGTAGAGGGCGACGACCTGCGACCAGTCGGTGTCGCGTACGTCGCGGGCGGAGGTGTGCACGGCGTTGATCGCCGCGAGGATCTGGTAGCGGCCCGGGGCATCCCCGGAGGCCAGGCGCTCGCGCACCAGCCGGTGGCCCTCGGCGATCAGCGCCGCGTCCCAGGACCCGCGGTCCTGCTCACCGAGGGCGACCAGCTCGCCGCCGCCCGAGACCCGGGCGGGGCGGCGGGCCTCGGTGAGGAGCATCAGGGCCAGCAGCCCGGTCGCCTCGCCGTCCTCGGGCATGAGGGCACGGATCAGGCGGGTGAGCCGGATCGCCTCGGCGGTCATGTCGTGACGCACGGGGTCGGTGCCGGGGCCGGTCGCCAGGTAGCCCTCGTTGAAGACGAGGAAGAGGACGGCGAGCACGCCGGCGACGCGGCCCGGGAGATCCTCCGCGGACGGCACCCGGTAGGGGATGCGGGCCGCCTTGATCTTGGCCTTCGCGCGGGTGATCCGCTGTCCCATGGCGCTCTCCTGCACCAGGAAGGCGCGGGCGATCTCGGGCACGGTCAGACCGGCGACCATGCGCAGCGTCAGCGCCACGCGGCTCTCCATCGCCAGCGCCGGGTGACAGCAGGTGAAGATCAGCCGGAGTCGCTCGTCACCGATGGCGCCGGCAGGCTCGGGCGGGTCGTCGTCGTACAACAACTGAGCCTCTTTCTGCTTGTCGTCGCGCCTGTTCTCACGCCGGATCCGGTCGATGGCCTTGCGGGAGGCGGTGGTGGTCAGCCAGGCGCCCGGGCCGGGGGGCACGCCGTCGGCCGGCCACCGCTGGACGGCGGTCGCGAACGCCTCGGCCGTCGCCTCCTCGGCGATGTCGAGGTCACCGAAGCGCCTGGTCAGGACGGCGACCACCCGCGCCCACTCCGCGCGGTGCGCCTGGGTGATCGCCGCCCGGACGTCGGTCCCGTTCACAGGAACGGTCGCACCTCGACCTTCCGGTTGCAGGCCTTCGAACCCTCGGCGGCGAGCTTGAGCGCCACGTCGAGGTCCGCGGCCTCGATGATCCAGAAGCCGATGAGGAACTCCTTCGACTCCACGAAGGGCCCGTCGGTGAACATCACCTCCCCGCTCCGGTTGTCGACCACGGTGGCCGCGACGGGCGCCCCGAGGCCACCGGCGAAGACCCAGTGGCCCTCGGCCACCAGCCGGTCGTTGAACACGTCGATCGCCGCGTCCTCCTCCGGGGTGGCGCGGTCGTCCCTGTCGTGGATCACGGAAAGCAGGTATCGCATCTGCGGATCATCTCCTGTGGTCTTCTCGTCCCGGTGCGGTCTTCGGCCCTGCGGCCGGCGTGTCACCCGTGTCACCGGGTCTGCGCGTACTGCGGACGCCCGCCGGGCCGGAAGACCTGGATCGTCACGCCCTTGGAGTCGACACGAGAGTCGACCAGGTCGAGCGCGATGTCGGGGCCTGCGCCGGGGAACAGCCGCGCCCCCTGGCCGAGGACCACGGGAACGGTGAGAAGGGTCATCTCGTCGATCAGCCCCTTGCGGAGCAGCCAGCGGAACAGGGATCCGCTGCCGTGCACCTGTAGTTCGCCGCCCGGCCTGGCCTTCAGCTCGCCGACGGCGGCGGCGAGGTCGCCGGAGAGGACGGTCGTGTCCGCCCACCGCGGGCCGGTGAGCCAGGTCGACGCGACGTACTTGGGCTTCTCGTTCAACGCCACGCCGATGGGGTGGGCGCGCCCTTCCTCGGTCGCCCCCCAGTAGCCGGCGAACAGCTCGTAGGTCCGCCGGCCGAACAGGAAGGCGTCGGCGCGCCGGTAGGTCTCGGAGATGAGCGCCCTGGTCTCGTCGTCGCCCGCTCCCAGGGCCCACCCGCCGCGATCGAATCCGTCCGCGCGGTCCTCGCCCGTCACCCCGCCGTTCCCCTGCATCACTCCGTCGATGGTGATCTGCGTCATGGTCGTCAGTCTCATGGTCGTGGCTCCCACTACTGGGGGCGCGCCCCTCGCGGGCGGCCGTTCACCATCACCACGAACGCCTCCGCCCGGATCCGACACCGCATCCCGGAATTCCTTCGGAGAATTTCCGGCGGGACCCGACCGGGGATCGCGTACGTCTCCGCCGGGCGGGCCCGGGAGCGGCCGGGTCGCGCCCACGGACGTGGCGTACGGGTCCGTCCGGCCGGACGGAGGCGGCGTCGTGGATCGGCGAACCGGTGGGACGGCGCGTGGCCCGCCGGACGACCCGCGAGGCCGTACCGGCGGGACCGGCGGCGGGGTCAGGGGGCGATCGGCAGGTGGAGCTCGCCGGGCTGGACGAACGGCAGCTTCTTCTCCATCGCCCGCTCCAGGCGCTGCTGGCACTCGTCCTGCGCGGCGACGGTGCCCGCGCCCGTGCGGCAGTCGGTGTAGGCGGCCAGCTCGTCGCGGAAGTAGAACTGCGTGGCCGCCAGCGCCATCGCCAGCACCAGCGCCAGGGCCGACACGACCACCGCGGCCACGCCGGAGCCCGTGGGCCTGGTCGCCGACCGGAGGGTCCGGATCGCCCGGACCGAGACCACGAGGGCGACGGCCGACATGACGATTCCCGCGGGGGGGAGCAGAACCGTCAGGACCGCCGCGGCGACCGCGAGCCAGAGCGCCCGCCGTCCCGCCCCCTCCTCAGGACGCGCCTTGACCGGTGTCGTCACCTGACCTCCTTGTGTAGCGGTTGCGGACAGGCAGATACCCTTGCAGCGGCGTGAATCCCCGTCCGAATGGAGTTTGTCGGTGTCATCCCAGGCCGTTCGGCTCGTGGTTCTCGTGTCCGGTTCTGGAACCAACCTACAGTCCCTTCTGGACGCCGCGGCCGATCCGGCGTACGGTGCCGAAATCGTCGCGGTGGGAGCCGACCGCGACGGGATCGAGGGTCTGGCCCGCGCGGAGCGGGCGGGCGTCCCGGTCTTCGTCGAGAGACTGGCCGACCACCCCGCGCGCGACGACTGGGACCGCGCCCTCGCCGCCCGGATCGCCGCGCACCGTCCGGACCTCGTGGTCTGCGCGGGGTTCATGAAGATCCTCGGCGCGCCGACGCTCTCCGCCTTCCCCGTGCTCAACACCCACCCCGCCCTGCTGCCGGCGTTCCCGGGCGCGCACGGCGTCCGCGACGCCCTGGCGTACGGCGTGCGGGTCACCGGCTGCACCGTGATGCTCGCCGACGCCGGCGTCGACACCGGGCCGATCATCGCCCAGGAGGCCGTGCCCGTGCTGGACGGCGACGACGAGGCGGCCCTGCACGAGCGCATCAAGACCGTCGAGCGCGGCCTGCTCGTCGGCGTCGTCGGCCGGATGGCCCGCGAGGGCTGGACCGTCACCGGCAGGACCTTTCGCTTCGGACGCTCCGGCCGGTGAGCCGGGCGCACCGTAGGAGGACGACCCGGCACATGAGCCGGGCGCCCCGGACATGACCGGAACCGATCAGGAGGACCAGGAAGTGAGCCGCATCGCCATCCGGCGCGCGTTGATCGCCGTGTACGACAAGAGCGGGCTGGAGGAGCTGACCCGGGGCCTCGACGCCGCGGGGGTGGAGATCGTCTCCACCGGCGGCACCGCCGCGAGGATCGCCTCGTTCGGCGTTCCCGTCACCCCGGTCGAGACGCTGACCGGTTTCCCCGAGTGTCTCGACGGCCGCGTCAAGACCCTCCACCCGCGCGTGCACGCGGGCCTGCTGGCCGACGGCGGCAATCCGGCGCACGTCAAGCAGCTGGAGGAGCTGGAGATCGAGCCGTTCCAGCTGGTGGTGGTCAACCTCTACCCGTTCCAGGAGACGGTGGCCTCCGGCGCGTCCGACGCCGAGTGCGTGGAGCAGATCGACATCGGCGGCCCCGCGATGATCCGCGCCGCGGCCAAGAACCACGGCACCGTCGCGGTCGTGGTCGATCCGGACGCCTACGGCGACGTGCTCGCCGCGGTGGCCGAGGGGGGCTTCACCGTGACCGAGCGCCGCCGCCTCGCCGCGGCGGCCTACGCCCACACGGCCTCCTACGACACCGCGGTCGCCTCCTGGTTCTCCGGCGTCTACGCGGCGGAGGAGGGCGCCTGGCCGCGCTATCTGGGCGCCGCCTGGAAGCTCCGGACGCCGCTGCGCTACGGCGAGAACCCGCACCAGGGCGCGGCCCTCTACTCCGGCGAGCGGGACGGCCTGGCAGGTGCCGAGCAGCTGCACGGCAAGGAGATGTCCTACAACAACTACCTCGACGCCGACGCCGCCTGGCGGGCCGTCTGGGACTTCGCCGAGCCCGCCGTGGCGATCATCAAGCACCAGAACCCCTGCGGCATCGCGGTCGGCGCCGACGTCGCCGAGGCGCACCGCAGGGCCAACGCCTGCGACCCGGTCTCCGCCTACGGCGGCGTGATCGCGGTCAACGGCGAGGTCACCGAGGAGCTGGCCGGGCAGATCGCCGAGGTGTTCACCGAGGTCGTGGTCGCGCCGTCGTTCAGCGCCGGGGCGCTGGAGACGCTCACCCGCAAGAAGAACATCCGGCTGCTCGCCTGCCCGAAGGGGCCGGGCAACCGTACGGAGTTCCGGCGGATCGACGGCGGCCTGCTGGTGCAGACCGCCGACCGGGTGGACGCCCCCGGCGACGACCCCGCCGCCTGGGAGCTGAAGGCCGGTCCCGCGGCCTCCCCGGAGGTCCTCGCCGACCTGGCCTTCGCCTGGAAGGCGTGCCGCGCGGTGAAGTCCAACGCGATCCTGCTCGCCGCAGGCGGCGCCAGCGTCGGCGTGGGCATGGGCCAGGTCAACCGGGTGGACTCGGCGCGGCTCGCCGTCACCCGGGCCGGCGACCGGGCCCGCGGTTCGGTGGCGGCCTCCGACGCGTTCTTCCCGTTCGCGGACGGCCTCGAGGTGCTCACCGGGGCCGGGGTGCGGGCGGTCGTGGAGCCCGGCGGATCGGTCAGGGACGACGAGGTGATCGCCGCGGCCGAGGCCGCCGGGATCACCCTCTACTTCACCGGGACCCGGCACTTCTTCCACTGACGCCTCCGCCCGCCGTACGGCCCGCGCCCGAGGGCCGTACGGCGGGTGCACAAGTGCTCATGCGGTGCTCACAGGGTGATTCAGTGCTCTCCCTGGCGGGCGTCGCGTCTGGGACGGCCGTGTACGGGAGACAATGAAGTGGCCAACAGGACAGAAATCTTTGGCCAAAACAGGTTTAGAGCGCGGATAGTGTGAAGCGATTCGTGTCGTCTGCGCGTGGAGATCGCTCATGTCGCTGCTTGCCGTCGTCCTGAACGTTTTCGTGATCATGAGTGGACTCTGGCAGAGCCCCTGGCTCCTGCTGATCGTCGCCGTCGGCGCCGCCTACCTGGGGGCGAAGATCGTGGAGATCATCCCCTTCACCCGCCGGATCATCGAGCGCCGGGAGCGCGCGGCCGACGACCTCACCTGAGGCGGGAGCGCGCGGCCCGCGGTCCCATGGCGGGAGCGGGCCGTTGGCGGCCCCGTGGAAGGATGGGGCCCATGAGCGCGCGGATTATGGACGGCAAGGCCACGGCGGCGAAGATCAAGGCGGACCTCGCGCGGCGGGTGGCCGCGCTGCGGGAGCGGGGCGTCGTCCCCGGTCTCGGCACGGTCCTCGTCGGCGACGACCCGGGCAGCCAGATCTACGTCGCGGGCAAACACCGCGACTGCGCCGAGGTCGGCATCGCCTCCATCCGCCGGGACCTGCCGGCGACCGCCGCGCAGGCCGAGGTCGAGGCCGTCGTCGACGAGCTCAACGCCTCCCCCGAGTGCACCGGTTACATCGTCCAGCTCCCGCTGCCGCGCCACCTCGACACCATGGCGCTGATCGAGCGGATGGACCCGGCGAAGGACGCCGACGGCCTGCACCCGATCAACCTCGGCCGGCTGGTCCACACGGTGGACGCGCCGCTGCCGTGCACCCCGCACGGCATCGTCCTGCTCCTGCAGGAGTACGGCGTGCCGACCAAGGGCGCCGAGGTCGTGGTGGTCGGCCGCGGCATCACCGTGGGCCGCTCGCTCGGCCTGCTGCTGACCCGCCGTACGGAGAACGCCACCGTCACCCTCTGCCACACCGGCACCCAGGACCTGGCGGCGCACACCCGGCGCGCCGACATCGTCGTCGCCGCGGCGGGCGTACCGCACCTGATCACCGCCGACATGGTCAAGCCCGGCGCCGCCGTGCTCGACGTCGGCGTCTCCCGCGTCGAGGGGAAGATCGCCGGTGACGTCGACCCCGGCGTCGCCGACGTCGCGGGCTTCCTCACCCCCAACCCCGGCGGGGTGGGGCCGATGACCCGGGCCCTGCTGCTCAGCAATGTGGTCGAGGCGGCCGAGAAGCAGGCCGCCGCGGGCTGAGCCGGATCGCCCCGGGCCGGGCTCAGGACGCCCGGCGCCCGCCGGACGTGCCCGCCGCCTGCGTCTCCGCCGCGCCGCCCGAGCGCTGGGGCGGCACCACGGGGGTGGGCCTGACCAGCCCCAGGGCGACGACCTCGTTGGCCAGCCTGGTGCGCCGGTTGGTCCCCTCCGGGATGCGGAACTTCTGGTAGAGGCGCAGGAGGTGCTGCTTGACCGCCGCCTCCGTCACCACCAGGTCGTCGGCGATCTCCCGCGCGGTGGCCGGCGCGACGAACGCCTCGTCGGAGAGCGCCGGGCGGCACAGCGACGTCAGCACGTCGACCTCCCGCCTGGTCAGCTCCGGCGCCGCGGCCCTGCGGAGCTCGACCTCCGGGACGAAGTCCTCACGCGGGACCCCGCCGATCCGCCCTCGCGCGGCGCCGAACGAGACGACGTCGCCGTCGTCCAGGACCCTCCGGGCGATCGGCCTGCCGTTCACCCGCGTGCCGTTGCGGGACAGGCCCAGATCAACGACGTACAGATAGGGTCCGCGCCGGACGAATTCCGCGTGCAGCCGAGAAACACTCGGATCGGTGAGCCGGATGTCGACTCCCCGGCCACGACCGATGGTCGTGATCTCGGGGCGCAACGGGACCACCTCGCCTGTGTCCTCGATGCGTATGAACGGCCCCTCCACGGCAGTTCCTCCCCAGGTAGCCCGCCGTAACTATTCCTACAGCGTCGGCTTACCCAGACGAGGTGATGGGGAATCTCCTTTGCCAGAAGGAGAATCGGTTCTGAAATTAGTTTTACCCGGCGGGGAGGGTTTCCCCTGCTCACAGGTAGACTCCGTACAA
Source organism: Streptosporangium sp. NPDC048047 (assembly GCF_040653115.1). NCBI lineage: Bacteria > Bacillati > Actinomycetota > Actinomycetes > Streptosporangiales > Streptosporangiaceae > Streptosporangium > Streptosporangium sp. NPDC048047. The sequence goes on from NZ_JBEZNH010000066.1 coordinate 14,877, forward strand.
GATAAGCGGAGGAAACACTTATGGCGGACAAGCCCACCAAAGGCCTCGCCGATGTCGTGGCCGCCTCCACGGCGATCAGTGACATCGACGGTCAGGCCGGTCGCCTCTTCTACCGGGGCTACGACATCCACGACCTGGCCGGCCGGGCCACCTTCGAAGAGACCGCCCATCTGCTGCAGTACGGCGGGCTCCCCGACGCCGGGGGGCTCGCGGCCTACGGGGCGGAGCTCGCCGGAGGGCGGGGCTTGGGCGAGCTGGCCGAGTCGTGCCTCCCGCGGGTCGCCGGGAGCCAGTCGCCGATGGAGGCGCTGCGCACGCTGGTCTCGCTGACCGGCGCGGACGACCCCGACAAGGACTCCAACGCCGCCGAGGCCGACCTGCGCAAGGCGGCCCGGCTGACCGCCCGGCAGCCGGTGCTGGTGGCCCGCTACCACGCGGCGAGGACGGGCGCCGACCTCCCCGGGCCCGACCCCGAGCTCGGGATCGCGGCCAACTTCCTGCTGCAGATCACCGGACGCGTCCCCGACCGGCGCGCGGTGGAGATCTTCGACGCCTGCCTGGTGCTGCACGCCGACCACACGATGAACGCCTCGACGTTCGCCGCCCGCGTCTGCGCCGCGACCCTGTCGGACATGCACTCGGCCATCGTCGCGGCCATCGGCACCCTCAAGGGCCCGCTGCACGGCGGCGCCAACGAGCAGGTCATGCGCACCCTCCAGGCCATGGACCCGTCCGGGGTCGCGCGGGCCGTACGGGAGAAGCTGGCCGCGGGCGAGAAGATCATGGGATTCGGGCACCGGGTCTACAAGACCGAGGACCCCCGAGCCACGCACCTGCGCCGGATGTCGCGGGAACTGGCGGAGGCCTCCGGCGACGACACCCTCCACCGCATGTCGAAGGAGATGGAGGAGGTCGTCTTCGAGACGAAGGGCCTCTACCCCAACGTCGATTTCTACGCCGCGACCGTCTACCACTACCTTGGCATACCGACCGACCTGTTCACCCCGGTCTTCTCGATCAGCCGCATGTCGGGATGGACGGCGCACGTCATCGAGCAGCACTCCGACAACCGCCTCATCCGCCCCGACAGCGAGTACATCGGCGAGCGCGACCGGAAGTGGAAGCCGATAGGCGAGCGATGAGCCGGACGGACGTGACGAAGAACGAACCGGCCGCCCCCGGACGGGGCTGCGGCCACGGGGGCGAGCGATGAGCCGGAGCAGACCGCGGCAGGAGCGATGGGGGGCCTACCCGCTCGTCCTGCTGGGCGCCGTCCTGGCCGTGGCGTCCACGGCCGTGGTCGGCGACCCCCGGTGGGGCGGGTTCGCCCTCGGCATGATCATGGTGCTGGCCGCCCTCATCCGGCTCTCGGGCGGCGGCGGCATCCTGGCCGTACGCCGCAGGGCGACCGACACCCTGACCCTCGCCGTCTTCGGCGCCGCCCTGATGGGCGGCGCCGTCGCACTCGCCTGGACGGAGCTCACCTCGCGATGAGCACGAAAGCGGCGATGCCGGAGCGACGGGCGGAGCGCGGGACGTTCCCGCCCGTCCGATAGCCTCAACGGCCAGTGAGCCTCAAAAGGACTTCTGGCCCGTGATCAGTTCAGAAGGGGAACCACACGCATGCCCAAGATCAAGGTAGAGGGTCCCGTCGTCGAGCTTGACGGCGACGAGATGACCCGGATCATCTGGCAGTTCATCAAGGACCAGTTGATCCTTCCCTACCTCGACGTCGACCTGAAGTACTACGACCTCGGGATCGAGCACCGCGACGCCACCGACGACCAGGTGACGATCGACGCGGCGAACGCGATCAAGCAGTACGGCGTCGGCGTCAAGTGCGCCACCATCACGCCGGACGAGGCCCGGGTCGAGGAGTTCGGCCTGAAGAAGATGTGGAAGTCCCCGAACGGGACCATCCGCAACATCCTCGGCGGCGTCATCTTCCGCGAGCCCATCATCATGTCCAACGTGCCGAGGCTCGTCCCCGGCTGGACCAAGCCGATCGTCGTCGGCCGTCACGCGTTCGGCGACCAGTACCGCGCCACCGACCTGAAGATCCCGGGCGAGGGCACGCTGACCCTCACCTACACGCCGAAGGACGGCTCGGAGCCGATCGAGATCGACGTCTACGACTTCCCCGGCCCCGGCGTCGCGATGGCGATGTACAACCTGGACGAGTCGATCCGCGACTTCGCCCGCGCCTCCATGCGGTACGGCCTGACCCGCAACTACCCGGTCTACCTGTCGACGAAGAACACCATCATGAAGGCCTACGACGGCCGCTTCAAGGACATCTTCGCCGAGGTCTTCGAGAGCGAGTTCAAGGCCGACTTCGAGGCCGCCGGCCTGACCTACGAGCACCGCCTGATCGACGACATGGTCGCGTCGGCGCTCAAGTGGGAGGGCGGCTACGTCTGGGCCTGCAAGAACTACGACGGCGACGTCCAGTCCGACACCGTCGCGCAGGGCTTCGGCTCGCTGGGCCTGATGACGTCGGTGCTGATGACCCCCGACGGCCGCACCGTCGAGGCCGAGGCGGCCCACGGCACCGTGACCCGTCACTACCGCCAGCACCAGCAGGGCAAGCCCACCTCCACGAACCCGATCGCCTCGATCTTCGCGTGGACCCGGGGCCTGGCCCACCGCGGCAAGCTCGACAACACCCCCGCGGTCATCGAGTTCGCCGAGAAGCTGGAGCAGGTCTGCGTCGAGACCGTCGAGGGCGGCCAGATGACCAAGGACCTCGCCCTCCTCGTCGGCGGCGACGCCCAGTGGCTGACCACCCAGGACTTCCTGGCGGCCCTGGACGAGAACCTCAAGAAGAAGATGGCCGTCTGAAGCCGTCCGAAGGACCCGCGTGACCCGTCCCGGTCCCTTCCCGGACGCGGAGGGGCGCGGAACGACACGGAGAGGGCCGTCCCCGCGGGGGCGGCCCTTCTCGCGTCTCCGGGCCCTTCTCGCGTCTCCCGGGTCCGTCTGCGGCTTCCGGCCCTTCTCGCGTCCCCCCGGCCCTTCTGTGTCTCCCGGCCCGTGCGGAGGGGCTCAGGGGGCCGCCAGGGCGCCGAACACGATGGGCTCCCCGTCGGGGAGGCCCTCCACCGGCCGGGCCTGACCGGTGACGGCGTCCATCCGGTAGAAGGCCGTCCGGCCGCCGTCCTTCTCCTTCAGCCTGACGACGACCTCCCGGGTGCCCAGCCAGCCGACGACCCCGGGCTCGGACGGACGCTTCGCGACGGGCAGCGGAAGGCGCCTGACCACCTGCCGCGACCCGGCGTCGATGATGTGCAGGTCCCCGGCGCCCGCCCGCTCCCCGGCGGTCCTGACCGCCGCCGAGTGCCGGCCGTCGGGGGAGTCGCACCAGGCGCGGTAGTTCTGCCGGAGCCACCCGGCGGTCTGGACGGAGGCCGCCCGCCGCCCGTCCGGCCGGGACGTGGTCCTCCCGGTCGCGAAGTCGGTCCGCAGCCGCCGCCCGCCCAGCTCCACGGTGAACCGGCGGCCGTCCGCCGAGACGCTCACCCGGGTGCCCGCCGCGACGTCGGAGGGCGCCAGCACCGGGGACAGGTACCGCCTGACCCCGGTCCGCAGGTCATGGGCGACGTACCTGCGCTCGGCGGCGCTGAGGTAGGCCACGCGGTGGCCGTCCGGGCTCACGGCCGGCTCCACCCGCAGGCCCTTCTCGCCGCCTCCCGCCAGCCGCTGCGCCGCGTCCCCGACGCGCAGCGTGGACTCGCAGCGGCCGGGTCGCGCGCACGAGGCGGACGCGAGCGTCGAGCGGCCCGCGTCGCCGGACAGCTTGAGCGTCCAGCCGGCGCAGGTGACCTCGCCCGCGCCGCCCGCCGGCACGGCGTCGCCGGGGCACTTCGCGGGGACGGCGTAGCGGATCGCGAGGGGTGTGCGCGGCGGCTTCCACGGCTCCGGGCCCGGCTGCGGGGTGGCGGGGGCCGCCCGCATGGTGCGCGGAGTGGGTGTGGCCGCCGCGCTCTGCCCGGTCTCCGGGACGGGGCGGTCGCGCAGCGAGGAGGTCCACGCCATCCCCGGCGGTAGCAGGACGAAGGCGGCGATCATGCAGAGCGGGACCAGGACCGCGGCCGCAGCCAGGAGGACGCCGCGGTTGCGGCGGCGCCGCAGGGTGCGCAGGGCCCGCGTGCTGAGGTCGGGGACCGACGCCTCACCCGCCTGCGTGGCCAGCCGCTTGGTGAGGCGCGGCACGTCACCCTTGGTCAGGGTGTCCACCGCCTCGTCGAGCTCCTTCTCCACGGTCTCCACGGGCAGGCCGAGGAGGTCCGCCATCTCGGCGTGGGAGCGGCCGTCGTGCAGGCAGGCGACGACCAGGACGCGCTGCCGGGGCGGGAGCCGTACCAGGGCGGTGTTGCCCGCCGCGCTCGGCTTGCGGAGGAAGCGGCGGTAGAGGGTGACGTGGGCGTGCGTGGCGGGGTTCTCCCACGGCGTGGGCGGCCAGGCCAGGCCCACGGTGCGGAAGGACCACAGGGCCAGGCGGATGGCCTGCTCGTGACTGCCGGTCAGGAGGAGTGCCGTGCCGACCAGGGAACGCTGGGCACGCTCGACGAAGTCACGATAACCGATATATCGGCGCATGGGGTTTTCTGCTCCGGCCTTGCCTGAGGGGACGGTCAACGGTAGCGATCTAAGCGGTTTCTGCGCCATCTCGGGGCGATATGGCGATCAACGGACGAGTGGTCATGCCCACACCCCCGTCCGGAACCCGCGCGGGGAGGGGCGGCGGGGCCCGTGAGGGGCGGGGTCGCGCGAGAAGGGGCGGGGGTCCGCCTCCGGCGGGACGGCGGGGTCCGTGAGGGGCGGGACGGCGGGGTCCGCGCCGGGAAGGCGGCGGGGTCCGCGCCCGGCGGGACGGCGGGAAGTCAAGGTCACTTCGGGAGAGGCCCGGGACACCGTAAAGTTCAGCGGGTCGGGCATTCACGAAATCATGGGGACGGCATGCCGGAGATCGCGCCACTGGAGGCCTGGGAGCCTCGACGGCTCGGTCGGTTCCGTGTCGTCGGCCGCGTCGGCGAGGGCGGCCAGGGGATCGTCTACCTCTGCGAGAGCGAGTCGGGGGAACGGGCGGCGATCAAGCTCCTGCACGTGAAGTTCTCCGGCGACGCGATCGCGCGGTCCCGGTTCGCCCGGGAGGCGCGCGCCGCGCGGCGGGTCTCCTCGTTCTGCACGGCCGCCGTGATCGAGGTCGACGTCGAGGGCGACACCCCCTACATCGCGAGCGAGTACATCGAGGGCAGGTCGCTGCGGGAGACCGTGGAGAACGACGGCCCGCTGCGCGGCACCGCGCTGCAGCGGCTGGCGGTCGGGACGGCCACCGCGCTCACCGCGATCCACCAGGCGTCGATCGTGCACCGCGACTTCAAGCCGGACAACGTGCTGCTGGCCGCCGACGGGCCGCGCGTGGTCGACTTCGGCATCGCCCGCATCCTCGACTCCACCGGCACGATCACCAGCCGGGCCATCGGCACCCCCGCCTACATGGCGCCCGAGCAGATCTCCGGCGACGACGTCGGCCCGCACAGCGACGTGTTCTCCTGGGGGGCGACGATCGCGTTCGCCGCGACCGGCGAGACGGCCTTCGCCGGGAAGTCGCTCGCCATGGTGCTCAACCGCATCCTGAACCACGAGGTGGACGTCACCGCCATGCCGGAGCCGCTGCGCGGGGTGGTCCGCTCGGCGCTGGCCAAGTCGCCGTCCGAGCGCCCCTCTGCGGACCAGATCCTGCTGCGTCTCCTCGGCCGCCCGGAGTCCGCGGACGTCTCCCCGGCCCTGCTCAGCAGCGGCGTACGGGCCGCCGACCCGGTCTCCGGCCCGATCCCGGTCCCGGGCACGGGGACCGGTCCGTCCCTCGCCACGGGCACGGACGGCGGCCCGGCCTCCGGCTCGCCCGGCGGCCCGGTCTCCGGACCGGGCGCGGCGGGCGGGCCGGGTACGGCGAGCGGCCCGGCCTCCGGCTCCGACGAGTCCACCAGGCCCATGCGGATGCCCACGCCGGGGGTCACACCCATACCGTCCGCCGTGCCCAGGGGGTCCACGCCCGTGCCGCCGGGCCGGCGGGCCACCCTCCCGTCCGGCCCCGCCACGGGCCCGTCCTCCGCGCCCGGCCCCGGCCCCGCCGGTCCCGGTGCGGGCACGTCTCCCGAGCCCGGCCCGGGGCTCGCCGGTCCCGGCCGCGGCGCCGTACCGGCCCCAGGCCCGGTCCCTGGTCCTGGAACCGGTCCTGGAACCGGTCCTGGAACCGGTCCTGGAACCGGTCCTGGTTCAGGCTCCGGCCTCGGCGCCCGTCCCGGAGCCGGTGCCGCGGTTCCGGGTTCCGGGGCGCCGGGGCGGCCGTCCGGGCGGCGCAGAGCCGTCGTCGCCGTCCTCGTCCTGGTCGTCCTGCTGGGCGGCGGCGCGGCCGCCGCGACCGCCGCGGGCTGGCGTCCCTGGGCCGCCTTCTGGACCGGGCACTCGCCCCCGTCGTCCCCGTCGCCGGCGAAGTTCGCCTCGGTGGCCGACAAGGCGGCCCGGACCCACCGGCTCTCCGTGGGGCTGCGCGACTACCTGCCGGGCATCGCGCTGAACAGCGGCGGCAGGTGGAGCGGTTTCGAGGTGGATCTCGCCGTCGAGATCGCCAGGGCGCTCGGGGTGCCCCGGGAGAACGTCGCGTTCCGGGCCACGAGCCGGCAGGAACGGCCGGCCCTGCTGGCCTCCGGCGACCTCGACCTCGTCATCTCGACCTACCCGATCACCCCGGGCGCCGGCGTCACGTTCGCCGGGCCCTACTACGTCGCCCACACGGACGTCCTGGTCAAGGACTCCTCCCCGATCACCTCCGCGGCCGGTCTGGAGGACGGGCGGCTGTGCGGGCCCGACGGCGCCGCGGCCGACCGGGTGCGGAAGGAGGCGGGCCGGCTCACGGTCGTCCCCGCCCAGAACTACACCGAGTGCGTGAACATGCTCGCCGCCGGAAAGGTCGACGGGATCGCGGGCGACGACCTGGTGCTGGCCGGGTTCGCCGCCCGGGAGAGCGTCCGCTACCGGGTGCTCGGCCTGCGGCTCACCGACGAGCGCTACGCCGTGGCCCTCCGCAAGGGCGACGAGCGCACCTGCGAGGCCGTACGGGGAGTGGTCGCCGACCTGTACGGCAACGGCACGATCCGCAAGCTGCTGGACCGGCACCTCTCCCGGGTGAGGTTCCCCACCCGGGAGCACCGCGTCCCCGCCATGGCCGACTGCCGCTGACCCCCGTCCGGGCCGTTCCCCGGCGGGTCGTCCACCGGCCGGGAACCGTATCCGGACGGGTGCCTCAGGGCCGGGAACACCCGACGGGTAACATCCGAGCGTCACAGTTCATCCTCGAGTGGGGGAAGGTCATGGCCCAGACTCCCGTAAAGGTCACCGTCACCGGCGCCGCCGGTCAGATCGGCTACGCGCTGCTTTTCCGCATCGCGTCGGGCCAGTTGCTGGGCGCAGACGTCCCGGTGAAGCTGAGCCTGCTGGAGATCCCGCAGGCGGTCAAGGCAGCCGAGGGCACCGCGATGGAGCTCGACGACTGCGCGTTCCCGCTGCTGAGCGGCATCGAGATCACCGACGACCCGAACGTCGCGTTCGACGGCGCCAACGTCGCGCTGCTGGTCGGCGCCATGCCGCGCAAGGCGGGCATGGAGCGCGGCGACCTGCTGGAGGCCAACGGCGGCATCTTCGGCCCGCAGGGCAAGGCGATCAACGACCACGCCGCCGGCGACATCCGGGTGCTGGTGGTGGGCAACCCGGCCAACACCAACGCGCTCATCGCCCAGCAGCACGCCCCGGACGTCCCGGCGGAGCGCTTCACCGCGATGACCCGCCTCGACCACAACCGCGCGCTGTCGCAGCTCGCCGCCAAGCTCGGGGTCCCGGTCGCCGACATCAAGAAGATGACCATCTGGGGCAACCACTCCGCCACCCAGTACCCCGACCTGTTCCACACCGAGGTCGGCGGCAAGATCGCCGCCGAGCAGGTGGACGAGTCGTGGCTGCGCGACACGTTCATCCCGACCGTCGCCAAGCGCGGTGCGGCGATCATCGAGGCCCGGGGCGCCTCCTCCGCCGCCTCGGCCGCCAACGCGGCGATCGACCACGTGTACGACTGGGTCAACGGCACCGAGTGGACCTCCGCCGCGATCGTCTCCGACGGCTCGTACGGCGTGCCCGAGGGCCTCATCTCCTCCTTCCCGGTCGCCTCGCGCGGCGGCCGGTGGGAGATCATCCAGGGCCTGGAGATCGACGCCTTCTCCCGCGAGCGCATCGACGCCTCGGTGCGCGAGCTGGAGGAGGAGCGCGACGCCGTCCGCAAGCTCGGCCTCATCTGAGAGCCGCGCGACCGCCTCGCCGGGTGAGTGCCCGGCGGAACCCGTGAAAGGGGCCCCGGCCACCCGGGGTCCCTTTCGCGTTCCCGGGCCTTTCCGGCGTTCCCGGTCTCCCCGATGCCTTGGGCCTTCCCGTGGCCACGGCGGCACGGCGGTTCCGTGCCGGATCAGGCCCATGACGTGCCGAAATCCGTCCCGGCGGCGTGTCATTCCCGCGGGATGAGGGCACACCGGCGTTAAATGATCATTGATGTTCGGGGGATCGGTGGTCATGGCGCGTGGTACGGCGGGGGTCGTCGCGGGATTCGTCGGTCTTGCCCTGCTGGGGGCGTGGGGAATGGCGCCGTCGCTGTCCCGTCAGGAGCCGTCCCGCCAGGAGGGGAAGACGATCGGGGCGGACCTGTCCGTCCGGCTGGTGTCGTCGCCCAAGCCGGCGCAGCCCGGCCAGATCCTGGTCTACCGGGCCGAGGTGCGCAACAACGGCCCCGAGGACGCGGTGCTGCCCCTGCTGACCGTGCGCCTGCCCCGGGGGGTGGACGTCCTGCGCGTCGACGTGGCCGAGTGCCGGCCCGGGATCACGGCCCGGGAGGTGGTCTGCCCCTCCCAGCGCGACGTCCTGGTCGGCGAGACCGGCGGCGTGACCGTCAGCGGACTGGTCCGGCCCGGCGCCGGCGGCCCGCTGACGGCCACCGCGACGCTCTCCTCGGAGGTCGTGGACGCCAACGAGGCCGACAACGTCGCCCGGGCGGTCACCCCGGTGGACGAGGGGGCCGACCTCGCGGTGCGGTTGTCGGGTGAGCGGCGGGCCGGGCGGCGGGTCGCGGTGGGAGCCGTGGTCCGCAACCTGGGACCCGGGACGGTCCGCGACGCCACGGTCTTCTTCGACACCGGCGCGGCCCGCCTGCTGTCGGTGCGGGGCGCGCGCTGCCACCCCTCCGAGGGGCACGTCGGCTGCCGGCTGGGTGCGGTCGGCTCGGGCGGCCGGGTGGGGCTGAGGCTCGCCCTGCGCGCCGCCGGACACGCGTCGCGGGCCAGGGCGACGGTCTACTCGCCGCACGTGGGCGACCGCCGTCCCGGCAACAACATCGCCCGCATCGACCTCCGCTAGATCCCGTGCCGGGGAGCGCCGGACGGCCCGCGGCGCCGGCCGCCCACCGGACGCGCACCGTCGGCCGGACGCTCGCCGCTCACCGTCCGTGCGCCGCTCACCGTCCGTGCGCCGCCCGCCGCACGGGGCCGACGTCCGTACGGCGGGCGCGCCCGGCCCGCCGTACGGATCGCTCCGCGAGGCCGGAGGCCGCCCGCCGTACGGGGTCGTCAGCGGGGCAGGGCGGCCCAGGCGTCGGCGACGATCTCGCGGAGGGTGGTGCGCTCCGGCTTCCAGCCCAGTTCGTGCCGGATCCTCGCGGAGGAGGCGACCAGCACCGCGGGGTCCCCGGCCCGGCGTTCGCGGACGACCGCCGGGATCGCGTGCCCGGTGACCTCGCGGCAGACCTCGACGACCTCCCGCACCGAGAAGCCGGAGCCGCTGCCCAGGTTGTAGACCTTGTGCTCGCCCGGCGCGCAGGCGTCCAGCGCCAGCAGGTGCGCCCGCGCGAGGTCGGCCACGTGGATGTAGTCGCGCACGCATGTCCCGTCGGCGGTGGGGTAGTCCGTGCCGAACACGTCGACCGACTCGCGTCCGCCGAGCGCGACGGCGAGAACGTTAGGGATCAGGTGGGTCTCCACGGTGTGCCGCTCGCGGTAGGAGCGACCGTCGCGGGCGGTGTGGGCGCCGCCCACGTTGAAGTAACGCAGGCTGACCGCGGCCAGGCCGTACATCCGGGCGAACGCGGTCAGCGCGGTGTCCACCGCGAGCTTGGAGGCGCCGTAGGGGTTCGTGGGCCGGGTCGGGTCGCCCTCCTCGATCGGGGAGCGCTCGGGCTCGCCGTACACGGCGGCGGTGGAGGAGAAGACGATCCGGCCGACCCCGGCGGCGCGCATCGCGTCCAGCAGGGCCAGGGTGCCGCCGAGGTTGTGGTTCCAGTAGAGGGCGGGCTCGCGCACCGACTCGCCCACCAGGGACCTGGCCGCGAAGTGCAGCACGCCGTCCATTCCCGCCAGCGCGTCCGCCGCGTCGGTGATCGAACCCTCGACGAAGCGCGCGCCCGCGGGCACCGCGTCGGCGTGACCCGTGGAGAGGTCGTCGAGAACGGTGACCTGGTGGCCCGCCTCGACGAGCTGAGCAGCCACGACGCTCCCGATGTACCCGGCCCCCCCGGTGACCAGCAGCTTCACAGACCCTCCTGTTTGGTGGTGTTTACACTTGTTTACTTTTGTACACCTGATGCCAGCATATGCTGGCACATCAAATATCGGGCACAGTCGGAACGGGCGACGGCCATGACGGAGACGTACTCGTGAACGGCGTCGTGGCGAACATCGCCCTGGTGCTGCTCTTCATACTGATCGGCGGCTTCTTCGCGGCCGCCGAGATGGCCATGGTCTCCCTCCGGGAGAGCCAGGTGCGCAGGCTCGACTCCCGGGGGCGCAGGGGGGCGCGGGCGGCCAGGCTGGCCCGCGACCCCAACCGCTTCCTGTCGGCCGTGCAGATCGGCGTGACCGTGGCGACCATGCTGTCGGCGGCCTTCGGCGCCGACACCCTCGCCCGGGACCTGGTCCCGGCCGTGGCCGGTTGGGGGGTGCCCTCGACCCTCGCCGCCCCGTTGGCCCTGGTGCTGGTCACGCTCGCCATCTCCTACGTCTCCCTGGTGCTGGGCGAACTCGCGCCCAAACGGATCGCCCTGCAGCGCGCCGAGGGCATCTCGCTGCTGGTCGCGCCGTTCCTGGACCGGATGGCCGCGCTGTCGCGGCCGGTCATCTGGGCGCTGTCGAAGTCCAGCGACGGCGTGGTCAAGCTGCTCGGCGGCAACCCCGAGGAGGACCGGGAGGCGATCACCACCGAGGAACTGCGCGACATGGTGGTCGGCCACCAGGAGCTCACCGCCGACGAGCGCCACCTGATCGCGGAGGTCTTCGCCGCCGGGAAGAGGCAGCTCCGCGAGGTGATGCTGCCCCGCACCGAGGTGGAGTTCATGTCGGCCGACACCCGGCTGGCCGAGGCCGCCGTCCTGGCCGCCGCCATGCCGCACTCCCGCTTCCCCGTCTACCGCGACTCCTACGACGACGTCGTGGGGTTCGTGCACATCCGCGACCTGCTCGACCCGGTGCTGACCGGGTCGATCGAGCCGATCAGCGAGCTGGTGCCGATCCGCCCGGTCAAGCTGGTGCCCACCACCAAGCGGCTGATGGCCACCCTGTCGGAGATGCGCCGCGAGGGCCACCACCTGGCCATCGTGGTCGACGAGTACGGCGGGACCGCCGGCATCGTCACGATGGAGGACCTGGTCGAGGAGCTCATCGGCGACATCCGCGACGAGCACGACCTGGAGGACAAGCCGGTCGTGCTGCCTGCCGGGGAGGTCGAGCTGGACGGCCTGGCCAACCTCGACGTGGTGGCCTCCGAGACCGGGATCCGCCTGCCGGACGGCCCCTACGAGACCCTCGGCGGGTTCGTCATGGCGACCCTGGGCCACCTGCCGGCGATGGGGGAGCGGGTGGAGATCCCCGGGTTCGAGCTGTCGGTCACCGGCATGGACGGCCGCAGGGTCTCGCGGGTCCGCGTCAAGCGCCGCCTCGTGCCCGCGGAGCCGTCGGACCCCGCCGACCCTATGGAGCCCGGGGAACCGGCGGGGGCCGCCGGGCGGGCGGGGGCCGCGGAGGCACCGACCACTCCTGACAGCTGACAGAATTGCATGCTATGGCCAGTCCTCGTGTCCTGTCCGGTATCCAGCCCACCGCCGACTCCTTCCACCTGGGCAACTACCTGGGTGCGGTGCGGCAGTACGTCGCCATGCAGGAGGGCTACGACGCCTTCTACTGCGTCGTCGACCTGCACGCGATCACGGTGGAGCACCAGCCGGAGGTCCTGCGCAGGCGCTCCCGCGTCGCCGCCGCCCAGCTCTTCGCCGCCGGCCTGGACCCCGAGCGCTCGACCGTCTTCGTCCAGAGCCACGTCCGCGAGCACACCGAGCTGGCCTGGGTGCTGATCTGCCTCACCGGCATGGGCGAGGCCGCCCGGATGACCCAGTTCAAGGACAAGTCGGCCCGGCACGGCGAGAGCTCGGCAGGGGTCGGCCTGTTCACCTACCCGATCCTGCAGGCCGCCGACATCCTGCTCTACCAGGCCGACCAGGTCCCGGTCGGGGCCGACCAGAAGCAGCACCTGGAGCTCACCCGCGACCTCGCGCAGCGCTTCAACCACCGCTTCGGCGAGACGTTCACGATGCCCGCGGCGCACATCGTCAAGGGCGTCGAGAAGATCACGGACCTCCAGGACCCCACGGCCAAGATGTCCAAGTCGTCCTCCTCGCCCGCCGGCATCCTCGACCTGCTGGAGCAGCCCTCCGCACTCCGCAAGAAGATCATGCGGGCGGTCACCGACACCGGCTCGGAGGTCGTCGCCGACGAGGAGAACAAGCCGGGCGTCACCAACCTGCTGCGGATCCAGTCCGCGCTGACCGGCACGCCGATCCCCGAGCTGGAGGCCCGGTACGCCGGGCAGGGCTACGGCACGTTCAAGAAGGACGTCGCCGAGGCCGTCGCGGAGACCTTCACGCCGATCCGGGAGCGGACCGAGAAGCTGCTCGCCGACGAGGCCGAGCTCGACCGGATGCTCGCCGCCGGCGCCGCGCGCGCCCGCGCGGTGGCCGCCGAGACGATGGCGAAGGTCCGCGACCGCATCGGCTTCCTGCCCACCCTCTGACCCGCCCGGCCGCCGTACGGCGCGCGTCCCGCGCGCTGCACGGCGGTGATCGGGGTAGGAGGACCGCGTGACGAGCGTGCAGGAGCGGATCCGGAAGGCCCGCGAGCGGGGCCGGGACGCCATCGAGGACAACCGGATCAGGTGGCCGTGGTTCGACCACCTCATCCGGAGCGTGCAGCGGTACCAGGTGCAGTCCGGCGACCGGCTGGCCGGGGCGGTGACCTACTTCGCGTTCCTGTCGTTCTTCCCGATCATCGCGCTGGCCTTCGCGGTCTTCGGCTACTTCCTGACGGTGGACGTCAACGCCACGGAGGCCCTGGAGAAGGCCATCAACGCCTACCTCCCCGGCCTGTCGTCGAGACTCCCGATCAAGCAGATCGCCGACTCGCGGGCCAGCGCCGGGATCATCGGCCTCGTCGGCCTGCTCTACGCCGGGCTCGGCGCGATCGACGCGCTGCGCGGCGCGCTCCGCGAGGTCTTCATGACCACCGAGCCGCCGCTGAACTTCCTGCTGGCCAAGCTCCGGGACCTGGCCGCCTTCGCGCTGATCGGCGTCACCGCGATCACCTCGGTGCTGGTCGGCGGCTTCGCCACCCAGGCGGGCGGCACGGTGGCCGGGTGGCTGGGGCTGGGAGACTCGCCGGTCGGCTGGACGGCGATCCGGCTCGCGGGCCTGGCGGTAAGCCTGGGGGCCGACGTCGTCCTCTTCCTGATCATCCTGCGCTGGGTGGGCCGTTCCCGGCAGCCGGGGAAGGCGTTGCTGCGCGGCGCGCTGCTGGGCGCGATCGGTTTCGGCCTGCTCAAGCAGCTCGCCACGTTCATCCTGTCCCGCACGCTGGAGAATCCCATCTACGGGGTGTTCGCGGTGATGGTGGGGCTGCTGGTGTGGATCAACCTGTCGTCCAGGGTGATCCTCTTCGCGGCGGCATGGACGGAGACCGCCACGTTCGGCCCGCCGCCCGAGCCCACGCCCGTCCCGCCCGGCGTGCTCCCGCCCGGCGCACTGCCCGGCGGGAGCACACCGGGGGACGACCGGCGGGACGTCGCGGAGCCGGGCGACGATCGGCCCGACGACGACCGGCCCGACGGCGACCGGCCCGGCGAGGGTCCGCGGGACCGGTCCTGACGGGCCGGGGGTCCGCCCGGCCCGTGAACGGGCCTCAGTCCGCCCGGCGCCGCCGGCGCAGGCCGTACACCAGCCAGGTCGTGCCGCCGAGCAGGACGGCGCCCAGCGCGTACCAGACGACGGGGGAGGGGCCGCCCGCGGGCTCGCGGGCGGCGGCGGCCGGGGTGGCGCTCGCGCGCACCTGCGGCGCGGCCGGGAGGACCGGGGTCGGGGCGGCCTCGGGGACGGGGTCCACGAGCCGCCCGACGGGCGTGACCCTACCGCGGGCGGAGAAGCCCCAGTCGAGCAGCTTGGCGACGTCGTCCCAGAAGTAGCCCTCGTGCCGCATGATCGACACGATGATCGTGTGGCCGTCGCGGCGGGCCGCGCCGACGAAGCTGCCCAGGGCCTTGGTCGTCCAGCCGTTCTTGACGCCGATCATGCCCGGGTAGCGTCCGAGCAGCCTGTTGTGGTTGCCGATCTCGTAGTAGCCCTTGGGCGCGGGGAACTTGTCGGTCCTCAGGCTGACGTAGCGCCGGAAGTCCCGGTCGGCCAGCCCGGCGCGGGCGATCAGCGCCAGGTCGTAGGCCGAGCTGCTCTGGCCCGGCTTGTCCAGCCCGCTGGGCGTCTTGGCCACCGTGTCGTACGCCTGCAGGCGCCGGGCCTCGGCGTTCATCTCCCGGAGGGTCTTGTCCAGTCCGCCGTTCGCCTCGGCCAGCGCCATCGCGCAGTCGTTGCCCGAGACCAGCATCAGCGCCTTGAACAGGTCCTCGGCGGTGTAGAGCGGCTTCGTGACCAGGCCGACGGCACTGCCCTCCTGGTCCACCGCGTTCCGGCTCGGCTTGATCTTCAGCTTCTTGTCGATCTTCGGGATGAGGGTGAGCGCGGTCAGGGTCTTGAGCGTGCTCGCCGGGAGGAACCGGCCGTGGGGGTCCTTGGCCGCGAGCACCTCGCCGGTGTCGGCGTCGGCGATCACGTAGGACCGGGCGGCCGTCTTGGGCGGGGCCTTCGTCCCGAGGGGCGCGATGACGCCGTGCCTGCCGAGCTCGGCGCCGCCGACCGGCCCGTTCTCCGCGCGGGCGGGCGCGCCGGACGCGTTTCCCGCGCCGGGGGCCGTGGCCGGCGCGTCGCCCGTGCGTGCGGGCGCGACCGGTCCGCTGCTCGCGTGGGCGGCCGCGACGGGCCCGTCGCCGGCGTGGGCGGGCGCGGGCGGCGCGGCGGCCTCCGCGTGGGCGGGAACGCCGAGGAGGGCGGTCGCTGCGATCAGCGCCCCCGCGGGCGCGGCATGTCTCATCCCCATAGTGATCTCAGGGTAGCTTCGCCCGGTTTCGGAGAAGCCGCCCCACGCCCTGACCAGGGGGGAATGTCGCACCGCGATACTGAAGCCATGCAAATGTCGCGAAAGATCGCCGGATTCCTGGTCGGTGTCGCCGCTTTCATGATCTTCGAGTGGATCAATCTTGGCTTCAACCTCGCCGACGGGCACCCGACGTCCTTCTACGTGGTGCACGGCGTGCTGGCGGCCTTCAACGTCCTCCTCGCGCTCGTCATCGGCACGATCGGCGTGCGGGGCCTGCGGGGGGCGCGCGGCTCCTCGGGCCCGCGGGGGCTACACGGCCCGGCGGAGGGCCTCCAGCGTCCGCAGGTGTAGCTCGGCGGCCTCCTCCGCCGAGTCGGCGACGCTGGTGAAGCCGAGCTTGCCGTACCGAGGGATCGCTCCCATGAGGTGCAGCACGTTGCCGGTGCGCCGCTCGCGGTCGAACCCCAGCCCGAAGTCCTGCACCAGCTTGATGACCTCCCTGGGGGTACGGCCCCGGAGGCTCTCGGCGTCGCAGTTGTCGGTCGCCACGTAGTGCTTGGCGCGGTCCCCGCACCGCAGCGTGCCGGAGGCCGGGTCGTAGACGGCGCCGGTGCTGAGCATCGCCGCGCCCAGGGGGTGCGTGGTGCCGCCGATGCGCAGGTTGACCTCGCACAGCAGCGTGCGGTAGCCGCCGTCGGTCTTGACGGCGAAGAAGTCGACGCCGAACAGTCCGACCACGCCGCGGGCGGCGAGGACCCCGGCGATCCGCTCGGCGCAGGCGGCGACCTCGGCGCGGTACTCCGGCCGGGCCGGGAAGACGCAGCCCTTGTAGACGTCGCCGTTCGGGCCGCCGAGGATCTGCTCGTGCGTGGCGATGACGCCGTGGCCGCCGTCCGGCGTGACCATGGCCAGGGCGCTGGGGGAGCGCAGCGGCCGGCCCTGGACGAACTCCTCGATCACCGCGCCCCGTTCGGCGATCTTCTCGGCGAACGTGGTCCAGGTCTCGTCCGCCGCCGAGAAGCTCGTGGGGCAGGCGGTGAGCGGCCGGTCGTCCTTGATGACGATCGCGTTCCCCAGCCCGGAGTAGCTGTTGTTGAGCTTGACCATCAGCTTGGCGGCGGGGGCCATCGCGCGGGCCGCGTGCTCGACCTCGGTCAGCGACCGCAGGTCGGAGAAGCCCCGGGGGGTGGGCACCCCCGCCTCCTCGGCCAGCGTCCGCCCGCCGCTCTTGGAGCCCAGGTGGGCCAGTGAGGTGGCCGGGCCGTAGACGGGCAGGCCGAGCAGCCCGGCGAGCCGTTCCTCGTGCTCGCTGACCACGAACGGCACCAGGCACGCGCCGCCGGGCCGGCCGGCGGTCCGGTCGAGGATCCGGTCGAGGAGGTCGGGGCGGTCCAGCAGCGCCGCGCTGAGCGGCGCGGTGTCCGGATCGTCGAGGCTGATCATCTGCAGGCGCGTGCGGGCCTCGTCCGGGTCGTCGAGGAAGCCGAGGTAGTAGTCCACGATCGCGCTGTCCACGGGCGTCGAGGTGACGTAGACGATCTCGACGGAGGGCCGCCCGAGTGTCAGCAGCAGGAACAGCAGCCGCTCCTCGTAGCACAGGGCGCCGGTGATCCTGCGGAGCTCGTCCTGGGGCAGGGACAGCGATGGGATGACCACCAAGGTCCCCTCATCCGGTTCGAAGATGCTCAATCTGGAGTGATTCTCCCCAAACGGGATGTGAGCGATCATATGCGGAGTGAAGCACGCGTTTCTCCCGGTGACATCACTCCGCCGGGTTCGATCACTGGCACCTGAGGTGACGTAAATTGCCAGTTCGTTGATGTTTCAAGGGAGCCGATCCGGGCCACCCCCCCGCCCCGGACGTCCCCGGCGCCGGGCGCCGTGTCCTCATCGTCCCCACCCCGCTTCCCCGGATCGCCCCCCTGTCACCTCCGGGATCGCCTCCGGACCGCCCCCGGCGCCCGCGCACCCTCCCCGCCACCCCCCGGTACGGCTACCGGCATGGCCAATACGGGTCATCACTCGTGGTTCGAACGGGTCAGAAGGTGCCTGAGAAGGCCAGGGGGCGTCAAAACATTTGGTCCAGATGGCGGCGAGGTGCCGCGTGGGAGGGATAAAGTCGATGTCATCGTCGGTACGCCGGTCGCCTCACACTGGCTCGTTCCTCCGTGTCGGCGTTCTTCGGTTCGCGCCGGCGCGGCCCACGCATCCACTCCGGCCCATCGGCGCGACGGCCGTTTTCAGGTTGCCGGTTGGATCACTTGATTCCGGGGCAGTCGTTCATGATTGCCGCGACGTTCGAAGCCGCTGACGCGGATGGGAAGGTGCACAATGCGGGGGCGTAATCTCCGGGGAGAGCTCGATACGTTTCTCGCCGGGTCCGAGCAGGAGCTCATCGACTTCCGCCGCGACCTGCACATGCACCCGGAGCTCGCCTTCGCCGAGTACCGCACCACGCAGCGGATCGCCGACCGCCTGACCGCGGCCGGCCTCGTCCCCTCGGTGCTGCCGCGCGGCACGGGCGTGATCTGCGAGGTCGGCAGCGGCGACGGCCCCACCGTGGGGCTGCGGGCCGACATCGACGCGCTGCCCGTTCCCGACGAGAAGGACGTGCCCTACAGCTCGACGGTCCCCGGCGTGTGCCACGCCTGCGGCCACGACGTGCACACCACCGTCCTGCTCGGCACCTCGCTCTTCCTGGCCCAGCAGGCCGAGGCCGGGCTGCTGCCCGGCCGGGTGCGGCTGATCTTCCAGCCCGCCGAGGAGCTCCCCGGCGGGGCGCTGGAGGTCATGGCCTCCGGCGGCATCAGCGGCGTCGACCGCATCTTCGGCCTGCACTGCGACCCGCGCCTGGACGTCGGCAAGGTCGGCCTCAAGTCCGGGCCGATCACCTCCGCCTGCGACCGGGTCTCCATCCGGGTCAGCGGCCCCGGCGGCCACACCGCCCGCCCGCACCTCACCGCCGACCTCGTCTTCGCGCTCGCCAAGATCCTCACCGAGCTGCCGGCCGCGCTGTCGCGCCGGGTCGACCCGCGCTCGTCGCTGAGCCTGGTCTGGGGCCGGGTCGAGGCGGGCTCGGTGGCCAACGCGATCCCCGACGACGGCGTGGCCGAGGGCACCGTGCGCTGCCTGGACGAGGACGCCTGGCACGCCGCCCCCGACCTGATCAAGGGGCTGCTCGACTCGGTCGCCGGCGCCTACGGCGTCGAGGCGCACATGGACTACATCCGGGGCGTCCCGCCGGTGGTCAACGACCCGGTCAGCGTGCAGATGCTCACCGAGGCCGCCCAGGGCGTCCTCGGCGACGCGGCTCCCGCGCCGACCCAGCAGAGCCTGGGCGGCGAGGACTTCGGCTGGTACCTCGAGTCGATCCCCGGCGCCTACGCGCGGCTCGGCACCCGCACCCCGGGCTCGCCGCACCTGGCCGACATCCACCAGGGCACCTTCGACGTGGACGAGAGCTGCGTCGGCGCCGGGGTGCGCTTCCTCGCGGCGACCGCGCTCACCGCCCTGTGGGAGGGGCAGCGGCCCAGCAGCGGCGAGCCGCTCGTGGCGCTGAACGCCGACAACTGACGGTCCCGCCGGCGGTCTTCCCCCCGGTCACGCCCTACTCCGTACGGTCCCCCGGGCGCCTCCCGGAGCGGCCCGCCGGAAAGATCTACGGTCTGTCCACGATGTGAGATGCGCTACACCGGGGGCGGCGGCCGGGACCGTCCGGGGGAGGGCTCCCGTACGGGAAACCGCCGGGCGACGGGCGGTTCGGTGCGCCGGCCGACATTACCGGTAGGTAGATGGGGCCGCCGCCGTGTGTCACAGGGCGGCCTGAGCTGCATAACGGACCTATTGCGGACTCGTGTGCTGGTTTGGTCAATGCTGGTCAAGCAACTATCTTCCGTGCAGGGTTGCCGTGCGTCTCTTCGCGCGTGCACGAATTCGCGAAGGGAGTCCGTCTTGCTTCAGAACCGATACGGCAGGCTGGCCGCCGCCGTACTGGCGGGCAGCATGCTCATGGGAGCTGCCGCATGTGGTGGAAGCGAGGAGCCGTCGTCGGCCAAGCCCGCTGACGGTGGGAGCAGCAGCGCCGCCGCCGGAGGCAAGGGCGCCAAGGTCGGTCTGGCCTACGACATCGGCGGCCGCGGCGACCAGTCGTTCAACGACGCCGCCGCCGCGGGCCTGGACAAGGCCAAGGGCGAGCTGGGCCTCGCCGAGACCAAGGAGCTGGAGGCCGGCAACGGCGAGACCGAGGCGGCCAAGGAGGAGCGGCTGCGCCTGCTCGCCGACGGCGGCTACAACCCGATCATCGCCATCGGCTTCGCCTACTCCGGCCCGCTGAAGAAGGTCGCCGCCGAGTTCCCGGACACCAAGTTCGCGATCGTCGACGACGCCGACGCCACCGGCCCGAACATCTCCAACCTGATGTTCGCCGAGCACGAGGGCTCCTTCCTGGTCGGCGCCGCCGCGGCGATGAAGAGCAAGAAGGACCACGTGGGCTTCGTCGGCGGCGTCCGGGTGCCGCTGATCGCGAAGTTCGAGGCGGGCTTCATGGCCGGCGCCAAGGCGGTCAAGCCCGACATCAAGATCGACAGCAAGTACATCAGCGAGCCGCCGGACTTCGGCGGCTTCAACGACCCGGCCAAGGGCAAGACGGCCGCCCAGGGCATGTTCGACGCGGGCGCCGACGTGGTCTACCACGCCGCGGGCGGCTCCGGCGGTGGCGTGTTCGAGGCGGCCAAGGCGGCCAAGGGCCTGGCCATCGGCGTCGACTCCGACCAGGCGAAGACCGCCGCCCCCGAGCTGCAGAGCGTCATCATGACCTCGATGGTGAAGAAGGTCGACGTCGCGGTCTTCGACTTCCTGAAGAGCTACGCCGACGGCGCGGTCAAGAGCGGCCCGGCCACCTACGACCTCAAGGCCGGCGGCGTCGACTACTCCACCACCGGTGGTCAGATCGACGACATCAAGTCCAAGCTCGACGAGTACAAGCAGAAGATCATCTCCGGCGAGATCACGGTTCCCGACAAGAACTCCTGAACCGGATCTCGTTTCCTGAGCTGGTAGTGACGAAGGGCCCGGCGGACGACCCCCGGGCCCTTCGGTCCGTTCCCACCCTCACTCACCTTCCGTGACCCGCGCAGTCCGTGCGGAGGAGGCCGTCATCAGCACCTCGACCCCGGCCGTCGAGCTCGAGGGAATCACCAAGAGATTCCCCGGGGTCGTGGCCAACCGCGACATCTCCCTGTCCGTGCGGCAGGGACACGTCCACGCCATCGTCGGTGAGAACGGCGCGGGCAAGTCCACCCTCATGAAGATCCTGTACGGCATGCAGCGCCCCGACGAGGGAGAGATCCGCGTCAACGGCAGGCCGGTGGGCTTCCGCTCCCCGGCGGACGCCATCGAGGTCGGCGTCGGCATGGTCCACCAGCACTTCATGCTCGCCGACAACCTCACCGTCCTGGAGAACGTGGTCCTGGGCAGCGAGCCCCGCAAGGGCGGACTCGGCCTCGACTTCGGCGCGGCCCGCGAGAGGATCCGGGAGATCTCCCGCTCCTACAGCCTCGGCGTCGACCCCGACGCCCTGGTCGAGGACCTCGGCGTCGGCGCCCGGCAGCGGGTGGAGATCCTCAAGGTCCTCTACCGCGGCGCCCGGATCCTCATCCTGGACGAGCCGACCGCCGTGCTCGTGCCCCACGAGGTGGACGAGCTGTTCGCCAACCTGCGCGAGCTGGTACGTGAGGGTCTCACGATCATCTTCATCTCCCACAAGCTCGACGAGGTGCTGTCGGTCGCCGACGCCATCACCGTCATCCGGCGCGGCACGACCGTGGCGAGCGTCGATCCCAAGGACGTCACCGCCCGGCAGCTCGCCGAGCTGATGGTCGGCAGCGAGCTGCCCAGCCCCGAGACCCGCGAGTCCACCGTCACCGACACGGTCGAGTTGTCGGTGCGGGGCCTGACGGTCCGCTCCGCCGACGGCCGCCCCGTCGTCGACGACGTGAGCTTCGACATCCGCAAGGGCGAGGTCCTCGGCATCGCCGGCGTCGAGGGCAACGGCCAGGCCGAGCTCGTCGAGGCGATCATGGGCATGCGGGCCGCCGAGGGCGAGATCCGGCTCGACGGGCAGGACGTCTCCGCCTGGCCGACGCTGCGCCGCCGCGAGGCCGGCATCGGCTACATCCCCGAGGACCGCCACCGGCACGGGCTGCTGCTGGAGGCCCCGCTGTGGGAGAACCGCATCCTCGGCCACCAGACGCGCCGGCCCAACGTCAAGGGCCCCTGGATCGACCGGTCCGGCGCCCGCGCCGACACCCGGCGCATCGTCGAGGAGTACGACGTCCGTACGCCCGGCATCGACGTGGACGCCGCGGCGCTGTCCGGCGGCAACCAGCAGAAGCTGATCGTCGGCCGGGAGATGAGCGGCGACCCGGTGTTCCTCATCGCGTCCCACCCGACGCGCGGCGTCGACGTCGGAGCCCAGGCCGCGATCTGGGACCACCTGCGCGCGGCGCGCGCCGCGGGCCTGGCCGTACTGCTGATCTCGGCCGACCTGGACGAGCTCATCGGCCTGTCCGACACGCTGAAGGTGATCCTGCGCGGCCGGATCGTCGCGGACGTCGATCCGCGCGACGTGACCCCCGAGCGGCTGGGATCGGCCATGACCGGTGCTGGAGAGGCGGCATGAACATCTTCGCAACGCGAGGCACGGCCGGGGTGGTCGCATGAGCACCGCCGGGTCGAGCTTCACCGACCGGCTGCTCGGCCGGGCCAGGCTCGGCGGCCTGCTCTCGCTCGCCGCGCCCGTCCTGGCCATCGTCTTCGCCGGCCTGATCACCTCGATCGTCCTGCTGGCCACCGGTGACCCGCCGCTGGAGACGCTCGGCGTCATGATCGACTACGGCGTGCAGCCGCGGACGATGGTGCTCACCCTGAACTACGCGACGACGTACTACCTGTCGGCGCTGGCGGTGGCGATCGGGTTCCGGATGAACCTGTTCAACATCGGCGTGGACGGCCAGTACCGCCTCGCGGCGCTCATCGCCGCGGCCGTGGGCGGCGCCGCCGTCCTGCCGGGCCCGCTGAACACCGTGCTCGTCGTCGTCGTCGCCATGCTGGTCGGCGCCGGCTGGGCGTCGATCGCCGGCCTGCTGAAGGTGCGGCGCGGCGTCAGCGAGGTCATCTCGACGATCATGCTGAACGCCATCGCCACCGCCCTCGGCGCCTGGCTGCTCAACACCGACCGCCTCGCGGTCGAGGTCGCGGGCAGCAACAACATCGGCACGAAGCCGATCCCGGAGGCCGCCCGGGTACCCGGGCTGGCGCTCATCCCCGGGACCGGGACGAAGGTGTTCGGGCTGATCATCCTGGCGGTCGCCATGGGCGTGCTGTACCACGTCCTGCTCAACCGCACCCGCTTCGGCTTCGACCTGCGCGCCACCGGCCGCTCGGAGTCGGCCGCGGTGGCCAGCGGCGTCAACGTGAAGAAGATGGTCCTCATCGCGATGATCATGTCCGGCGCGACGGCGGGACTGATCGGCATGCCGCAGCTGCTGGGCGCGTCCTACAGCTACAGCCTGGACTTCCCCACCGGCCTCGGCTTCACCGGCATCGCGATCGCGCTGCTGGGCCGCAACCACCCCGTCGGCATCGCGCTCGGCGCCCTGCTGTGGGGCTTCCTGGACGCCTCGTCGAACATCCTGCAGCTGCACGACATCTCCCCGGAGATCGTCGCCATCATGCAGGGCACGATCGTCCTGTCGGTCATCGTCGCCTACGAGCTGGTCCACCGGTACCAGATCTCCGCCGGGCAGCGCCGGGTGAGCAAGGAACTGGCCGGCAAGACCCCGGCTCGGCCTGAAGGAGCGTCGGCATGAGCGAAGGTGCCCTCACCGCCGAGAAGGCGCGGGTCCAGGAGCCGGGCGGGACCGGCAGGCTCCGGCTGACCTGGCGGCTCCTGCTGCTCGGCCTCGCCGCCCTGATCGTCCTGCTGTCGGTCGTCCGTGCCCTCACCGGCGCCGTCGACCTGACCTCGGCCGGAGCGGTCAACGCGGCGGTCGCGCTGGCCGTGCCGATCGGCCTGGCGGGCCTCGGCGGCCTGTGGTCCGAACGGGCCGGCGTGGTCAACATCGGCCTCGAAGGCATGATGATCCTGGGCACCTGGTGCGGCGCCTGGGGCGCGATCCACTTCGCCAACCCCTGGGCGGGCGTGGTGGCCGGCGCGATCG
Organism: Streptosporangium sp. NPDC048047; assembly: GCF_040653115.1. Classification (NCBI taxonomy): domain Bacteria; kingdom Bacillati; phylum Actinomycetota; class Actinomycetes; order Streptosporangiales; family Streptosporangiaceae; genus Streptosporangium; species Streptosporangium sp. NPDC048047. The sequence continues at coordinate 38,656 of NZ_JBEZNH010000066.1, forward strand.
GCGGCGCCCTGGGCGGCCTGCTGCACGCGATCGCGACCGTGACGTTCGGCGTCGACCACATCATCTCCGGTGTGGCGATCACCATCCTGGGCGGCGGCGTCACCCAGTTCCTCTCCAAGATCACCTTCGCGGAGATGCCCGGCGGCGGCGACACCCAGTCGCCGCCCGTTCCCAAACCGGGCACCGTCAGCCTGCCCGGGGTCTCCGACGCGCTGACCTCGCTGGAGTCCAGGCAGTGGTTCCTGCTGTCGGACCTGGCGGGCATCCTGCGCGGCCTGACCACGAACGTCTCGCTGTTCACCATCCTGGCGATCCTGCTCGTCCCGCTGACGTTCTACCTCCTGTGGCGGACGGCCTTCGGCCTGCGGCTGCGCTCCTGCGGCGAGCGCCCGGTGGCGGCGGAGTCGCTGGGCGTCAACGTGTACTACTACAAGTACGTCGCGGTGGTCGTCTCCGGCGCCCTCGCCGGTCTCGGCGGGGCGTTCCTGTCCCTGGTGGCCGCCAGCGCCTACCGTGAGGGGCAGACCGGCGGGCGCGGCTTCATCGGCCTCGCCGCGATGATCTTCGGTAACTGGCGTCCGGGCGGCCTGGCGGCCGGCGCGGCGCTGTTCGGCTACACCGACGCGCTTCAGCTCCGCCGGGGCGGCGAGTCGGTGCACGCGCTGCTGCTGCTCGTCGCGATCCTGATCGCGGGCGTCGCGGTCTACCAGCTCGTCCGGCAGCGCCGCACCCGGGCGGCGCTGATCGCCGCCGTCGCCGCGGTCGCGGTGTTCGCCGTGTTCGCGCTGACCGACACCATCGCGGCGCAGTTCACCTCGGTCGCTCCGCACATCACCACGCTGCTGGTGCTGTCGCTGGCCGCGCAGCGCCTGCGCCCGCCGGCCGCGGACGGCGTGCCGTACCGCAGGGGACAGGCGAAGTGACCACGACATCTGGGGGACCCTCCATGGGTGAGGACGACGAGACCGGCATCGACTGGGCGGCGCTCAGGACCGCGGCGGTGCAGGCCATGACCAACGCGTACGCGCCCTACTCCAAGTTCCCGGTCGGCGCCGCCGCCCTGGTGGACGGCGGGCGCATCGTGTCCGGCTGCAACGTCGAGAACGCCTCCTACGGCGTCGGGCTGTGCGCCGAGTGCGGGCTGGTGTCGGCGCTCCAGGCGGGCGGCGGCGGGCGGCTCGTCGCCTTCACCTGCGTCGACGGGCACGAGGAGCTGCTCATGCCGTGCGGCCGGTGCCGCCAGCTGCTGTACGAGTTCGGCGGCGACGAACTGCTCGTGGAGACCGTGGACGGCCCGAAGCCGATGGCGGAGATCCTGCCGTACGCCTTCGGGCCCGACAACCTCAGCCGGGGGGACTGACCATGGACGCGATCGACGTCATCGTCACCAAGCGGGACGGCCGCGAGCTGTCCACCGCGCAGATCGACTGGGTGATCGACGCCTACACCCGGGGCGTCGTCGCCGACGAGCAGATGTCCGCCCTGGCGATGGCGATCCTGCTCAACGGCATGAACCGGCGGGAGATCGCCGAGTGGACCGCCGCCATGATCCGTTCGGGTGACCGGATGGACTGGTCGGCGCTGCCCGGCCGTACCACCGACAAGCACTCCACCGGCGGCGTGGGCGACAAGATCACGCTGCCGCTGGCCCCGCTGGTCGCCGCGTGCGGCGGATACGTCCCCCAGCTGTCCGGCCGCGGCCTCGGCCACACCGGCGGCACGCTGGACAAGCTGGAGTCCATCCCGGGCTGGCGGGCCTCGCTGTCCAACGCCGAGATGCTCGACGTGCTCCGTGAGTCCGGCGCGGTCATCTGCGCGGCGGGCGACGGGCTGGCCCCGGCCGACAAGAAGCTCTACGCGCTGCGCGACGTCACCGGCACCGTCGAGGCGATCCCGCTGATCGCCTCCTCGATCATGTCGAAGAAGATCGCCGAAGGCACCGGCGCGCTGGTGCTGGACGTCAAGGTCGGCTCCGGGGCGTTCATGAAGACCCCCGAGCGGGCCCGCGAGCTGGCGACCACCATGGTCGAGCTGGGCACCGACGCCGGGGTCACCACGGTCGCGCTGCTCACCGCGATGGACCGCCCGCTGGGCCTGGCCGTGGGCAACGCGCTGGAGGTCGCCGAGTCGGTCGATGTCCTCGCCGGCGGCGGCCCCGCCGACGTGGTCGAGCTGACCGTACGGCTGGCCCGCGAGATGCTCGACGCCGCGGGCCTGACCGGCGGCAAAGACCCCGCGGACGCGCTGAAGGACGGCTCGGCCATGGACGTCTGGCGGCGGATGATCAGCGCCCAGGGCGGCGACCCCAACGCCCCACTGCCCGTCGCCGCCGAGACCACGCGGGTCCTCGCCCCCGCCTCCGGCGTGCTCGCCACGCTGGACGCCTACGGCGTGGGCCTGGCCGCCTGGCGGCTCGGCGCGGGCCGGGAGCGCAAGGAGGACCCCGTGTCCTTCGGCGCGGGGATCACGCTGCACGCCAAGCCGGGCGACGAGGTCCGCGAGGGGCAGCCGCTGATGACCCTGCACGCCGACGACGCCTCACGCTTCGATCGGGCGCTGGAGGCGCTGGAGGGCGCCTACACGGTCGGCGAGGCCGCCGACCCGGGCCTGCTCCCGCTGGTCATCGACCGCGTCACCGCCTGACGCCGCCCCCGGAGACCGTCCCGAAAGGCTACGCTGACGACCTCCGGCCAGCGCGGCCGGGGATCGTCGGCGTCGGTCAGGCCGCCCGAGCCCTCCATCAGATCCTCCCGAGGGGGCCGTCGCCTTCAGACGGCGGGGGAATCGGGAGCGGGAGGGCCGCCAAGGCCCGAGCGTGCCCTGACCGACCGGGTCTGCGCATCGGGGTTCTCCAATCATCGCGTGTCAGATGGATGGCGCTGTCATAGTGATCGTGTGGCTCGTCGAGTGCGCACCTCCCCTGGCGCGGCGTACGACCTCGGATACCACGTCGTGTGGTGCCCGAAATACCGCCGCCCCGTTCTGGGTGGCCGGGTCGAAGACCGCCTGGAGGAGTTGATCTGCGCCAAGGCCGCCGAGCACGGCTGGGAGATCGTGACGCTGGAGGTCATGCCCGACCACGTGCACCTGTTCATCAAGCCGCACCCGAAGAACTCTCCGTCGTACGTGGCCGACCGGTTCAAGGGCTTCACCTCCCACCACCTACGCGGCGAGTTTCCGCACCTGCGATCCCGGCTGCCCACCTTGTGGTCACGGTCGTACTTCGTGGCCACGACCGGCGCGGTGTCCGCCGAGACGGTGCAGCGCCACATCGAAACCCAGCACGAGCGCGCCCCCAAGGGGGAGCGCCGTGCGTAGGTCGTACAAGTTTCTGATCCGCCCGACCAGCAAGCAGGTGGCCGCGTTGACGGCGTGCCTGGAGGATC
>NZ_JBEZNH010000067.1:0-25740 GCF_040653115.1 Streptosporangium sp. NPDC048047
CAGCGCCCCGACGCCTCGTGCCGGATAGCGCACTGTGGTCTGGGTAGACGTCCTTACCCGGACCCGCCGTACGGCGGGCGGTCCCCGGGGGCGTCAGCGGGTCCCCCAGGAGTAGGTCTGCTTGTGCAGCTTGAGGTAGACGAACGTCTCGGTGGCGCGGACCGTGGGGATGGCCCGGATCTTGCCGAGGATGTCCAGCAGGTGCAGGTCGCTCTCGCAGACCACCTCGACCATGACGTCCACCGAGCCGGCGGTCAGCACGACGTAGTCGATCTCCTTTATGGCCGACAGCTCGTCGGCCACCGTCTCCAGGTCGCCCTCGCACTTGATGCCGATCATCGCCTGGCGGGAGAAGCCGAGGGTGAGCGGGTCGGTGACCCCGACGATCTGCATGACCCCGGCGTCGAGCAGGCGCTGGACCCGCTGGCGGACGGCGGCCTCGGACAGTCCCACCGCCTTGCCGATCGCGGCGTAGGGCTTGCGGCCGTCGGCCTGCAGCTGTTCGATGATCTGTTTGGAGATCTCGTCGAGGACGACCGTGCCGTGCTTCGCGTCGTTGTCGCGGCGTACCTTGGGCGGGGTCGTCATCCGCGCTCCCTGGCGTCGTGTTAAGGGGTCGTTGCGAGCGTCGCACGCCCTGCCGACATGTTGCGGCTCGCTGCGACATGCTGTCAGTTTTTATGGCTCTGTCAAGCGATTTCGTCGCGATTTGGTATCTTAACAACGAAATCCCTTGTCGCGTAGGCTCTCCTCTGTAAGAGTCCCCATAACCAAGCCACCTCACAGGAGGTCAACGGTGACCACCCGTCTGCAGAACTATGTCAACGGTGAGCTCGTGGACGCCAAGAGCGGCCGGTTCTCCGACGTCATCGACCCCTGCACCGGAGAGGCATACCTGCAGGCGCCGATCTCCGGCGCGGAGGACGTCGACGCCGCCTACGCCGCCGCGGCCGCCGCCTTCGAGTCATGGAGCCTGCTGACCCCCGGTGAGCGGGCCAATCTGCTGCTCAAGGTCGCGGACGCCCTCGACGCGCGTGCCGAGGAGATCAACGAGGCCGAGTGCCGCAACACCGGCAAGCCCCGCGCCCGGATGGCCGAGGACGAGACCCCGGTCGCGGCCGACCACTTCCGCTTCTTCGCCGGTGCCGCCCGCACCCTGGAGGGGCCGACGTCGGGTGAGTTCCTCGCCGACCACACCTCCGTGATCCGGCACGAGCCGATCGGCGTCGTCGGCCAGGTCACCCCCTGGAACTACCCGATGATGATGGCGGTCTGGAAGATCGCCCCCGCGCTCGCCGCGGGCAACACCGTCGTGCTCAAGCCGTCCGACACCACCCCGGTCTCCACCCTCAAGATGGCCGAGATCATCGGTGAGGTCCTGCCGAAGGGCGTCTTCAACGTCGTCACCGGCGACCGCGAGACCGGCGCTCTCGTGGTGGGCCACCCGACCGCCCAGATGGTCGCCATCACCGGCTCGGTCGGCGCCGGCATGGCCGTGGCCAGGACCGCCGCCGAGGACGTCAAGCGGGTCCACCTGGAGCTCGGCGGCAAGGCCCCGGTCATCGTCTTCGACGACGTCAAGGACTTCAAGGCCGCCGCCGAGGCGATCGCCATGGGCGGTTTCTACAACGCCGGCCAGGACTGCACCGCGGCCTGCCGGGTGCTGGTCCACGAGGACGCCCACGACGAGTTCGTCGCGGCCCTCGTCGAGGCGGCCACCGCCACCGTGACCGGCGACCTGTCCAACGAGGACGCCCTCTACGGCCCGCTCAACAACGCGGACCAGCTGGCGCGGGTGGCCGGCTTCATCGAGCGGGCGCCCGGCCACGCCAAGGTCCTGACCGGCGGCCGGCGGATCGGCGACAAGGGATTCTTCTTCGCCCCGACCGTCGTCGACGGCCTCCAGCAGGACGACGAGATGGTGCAGAACGAGGTCTTCGGGCCCGTCATCACCGTCCAGACCTTCTCCGACGAGGCCGACGCCGTGGCCAAGGCCAACGGTGTCCGGTACGGCCTCTCCAGCTCGGTCTGGACCTCCGACCACGGCCGGGCGATGCGGGTGTCGAGGCGACTCGACTTCGGCGTCGTGTGGGTCAACACCCACATCCCGTTCGTCTCCGAGATGCCGCACGGTGGCTTCAAGCACTCCGGCTACGGCAAGGACCTGTCGGTCTTCGGGCTCCACGACTACCTGCGAGTCAAGCACGTCATGCACTACATCGGCGAATAGCCGCGAAACAAGAGGGACAGCCTGGTATGACCGAAACCCAGGCGGATGTGGAGGCGGTGGTCTCCACCGCCTCCGGCCCGCCCCCGGTGCCCGCCATCGAACTCGACGGAGTCGTCAAGGAATACCTCGCCCACGGTGAGGTCGTCCAGGCGGTCAAGGGCGTCACCCTGACCATCGCCGAGGGCGAGTTCTTCTCGCTCCTCGGCCCCTCGGGGTGTGGCAAGACCACCACCATGCGCATGATCGCCGGGTTCGAGGACCCGTCGCGCGGCACGGTGCGGCTGCACGGCCGGGACGTGACCGACGTCCCGCCCAACAGACGCGACGTGAACATGGTGTTCCAGTCGTACGCGCTCTTCCCGCACATGAACGTCTGGGAGAACGTCGCCTTCGGCCTGCGGCGCAGGAAGGTGGCCGACGCCGAGATAAAGCGTCGCGTCGGCGAGATGCTGGAGATCGTGGACCTCGGCGGGCGCGAGAAGCGCCGCCCCCGCGAGCTGTCCGGCGGCCAGCAGCAGCGGGTGGCCCTGGCCCGGGCCCTGGTCAACCGGCCCAGCGCGCTCCTGCTGGACGAGCCGCTGGGCGCCCTCGACCTCAAGCTGCGCCAGGCCATGCAGATCGAGCTCAAGCGCATCCAGCGCGAGGTCGGCATCACGTTCGTCTACGTCACCCACGACCAGAGCGAGGCGCTCACCATGAGCGACCGCATCGCCGTCATGAACGACGGCCTGGTCGAGCAGCTCGCCGCGCCCCGCCAGATCTACGAGCGTCCCGCCAGCGCGTTCGTCGCCGGGTTCATCGGCACCTCCAACCTGATCAGCGGGACGGTGGACCGCGTCGAGGACGGCTGCGCCGTACTGCTGCTCGAAGACGGAGGACGGGTCCTCGCCGGGGAGGGCGGGCACCGGGCGGGGGACGCGATCGCGGTCACCGTACGCCCGGAGAAGATCATGATCTCCACCGAGGAGCCCGCGGCGGGTCTGAGCGCCGTGCGCGGCACCGTCGCCGAGGTCGTCTACCTGGGCCTGTACAACAGCTACGCGGTGCGCCTGCCCGGCGGCACCGAGGTAACCGTCTTCCAGCAGAACGCGCTCGACAGCACGAGCACGGCCGAGCGCGGCGACGCGGTCTGGCTGTCGTGGCGGCCGCAGCACTCTTACGTGATCGGAAGTTGAGCCACCATGCACCACGACTCCTCACTCGACACCGCCCTGCTGCGCGGCATGACCCGGCCCCGCTCGGTGACCCGCCGCGACGCCTTCCGCCTCGCCGGCCTGTCGGCCGCCGGGATGGCCCTGGCCGCCTGCGGCGTGCAGGGCAAGAAGGCCGCCCCGCCCATAAAGGACGGGATCGCCGACTACTGGGCGTCCAAGAAGAAGAACGGCGCCCTGCGGTTCGCCAACTGGACGCTGTACATCGACAAGGAGGACGGCCGCTACCCCTCCCTGGAGAAGTTCACCGCCGACACCGGCATCAAGGTGACCTACACCGAGGCCATCCAGGACACCCCCTCCTTCTTCGGGAAAATCCAGCCGCTGCTCGCCTCGAACACCGACATCGGCTACGACCTGATGGTCATCACCAACGGCCTGCACCTCAGCAAGGCCATCGCGCTGGGCTACCTGGTGCCGCTGGACCACGCCAGGCTGCCCAACTTCGCGGCCAACGCGGCGGAGAAGGTCAAGAACCCCACCTGGGACCCGGACAACACCTACACGATCCCCTGGACGGCGGGCCTGACCGGCATCGCCTACAACCCCAAGTACGTGGACGAGGTCACCAGCATCAACGACCTGTGGAACCCCAAGTACAAGGGCAAGGTCGGCATGATGCTCGACCCGCAGGAGGTCGCGAACTTCGGGATGTTCGCCGAGGGCATCGACCCGGACAAGTCCACCGAGGCCGACTGGCGCAAGGCCGCAGCGAGGCTGCAGAAGCAGCGCGACGACGGCCTGGTGCGCAAGTACTACGAGAACGACTACGTCGACGCGCTGGCCCGGGGCGACATCTGGATCACCATGGCCTGGTCGGGTGACATCTTCCAGCAGGTCGCCGAGGGCAAGGACCTCAAGTTCGTGATCCCCCAGGAGGGCGGCACGATCTGGACCGACAACATGTGCATCCCCAAGACCGCGCAGAACCCGCTCGACGCGCTCACGTACATGGACTACGTCTACCAGCCGAAGATCGCCACGATGCTGGTGGAGGCCATCAACTACATCACCCCGGTGCCGGGCACCAGGGACCTCGTCCTGGCCGACGCCGCCAAGGCGAGCGGCGACGACAGGAAGTCGCTGGAGCAGCTCGCGAAGAGCCCGATGGTCTACCCCGCCGAGGCCGACATGGCCCGGCTGCGGTCCTACAAGGCCCTCACCGCGGCCGAGGAGAAGATCTTCGAGTCCGTCTTCCAGCCGATCACCCAGGGCTAGGCGAACGATGAGGCGCTTCGCCCCCTACCTGCTCATCCTCCCGGGCGGGCTGTGGCTGGTGATCTTCCTGGTGGTGCCGATGGTCTTCATGGCCTCGGTGTCCACCCAGGAGGGCGACGTGGTCAACGGCTTCGTCCAGACGTTCAACCTGTCGATCTACGGCGACGTCCTGTCGCAGTACGGCACGCAGTTCCTGCGCTCGGCCGGGTACGGCCTGGTGGCGACGGTCATCTCCATCGTGCTGGCCTACCCGACGGCCTACTGGATCGCCTTCAGAGGCGGCTCCCGCAAGTCGACCTACCTGCTGCTGGTGCTGCTGCCGTTCTTCGTGTCGTTCGTGCTGCGCACCGTGTCGTGGAAGTTCCTGCTGGCAGACAACGGGCTGCTGCTGTCGCCGCTGAAGTCGCTGGGCGTGGTGCCCGGCGACTTCCACGTGCTGCAGACGACGGTGGCGGTGATCGGCGGGCTGGTCTACAACTACCTGCCGTTCATGATCCTGCCGATCTACGTGGCCCTGGAGCGGGTGGACCCCCGCGTCGTGGAGGCCGCGCGGGACCTGTACGCCGCCCGCCGGCAGGCGTTCACCAAGGTCGTGCTGCCGCTGTCGCTGCCCGGCGTGTTCGCCGGGGTGCTGATGACGTTCGTCCCGATGACCGCCGACTACGTCAACGCCGAGATCCTCGGAGGCCCGGCGAACACGATGATCGGCAACATCATCCAGTCCAGGTTCCTGGTCAACAACGACTATCCGTCGGCCGCGGCGCTGTCGTTCGCGCTGATGGCGGCGATGCTGCTCGGCATCTTCGCCTACGCCAGGGCGCTGGGCACCGAGAACGTGCTGGAGGCCGCGGCCCGATGAGCACCGCCACCGCCGCCCCCGTCCCCGCGTCCGCGTCCGCGCCGGCGCCCGCCCGGCGCCGCCGCCACCTCCTCGACCGGCTGCTCAAGGTCTACGTCTGGCTGATCCTCGCCTGGCTGTTCCTGCCGATCGTGGTCATGATCATCTTTGGCTTCAACGACACCAGGAGCAAGTCGAACGTCACCTGGCAGGGCTTCACCTTCAAGTGGTGGGGCATGCTCGACCAGGACCCCAAGCTGATCGAGGCGGTCGTCAACTCCCTGGAGATCGCCGTGCTCGCCACGGTCATCACCACGGTCATCGGCACGCTGATGGGCCTGGCGATGGGCCGCCACAGGTTCCGCGGGCTGGGCGCCGTCAACCTGGTGCTCTTCGCCGCCATCGCCTCGCCCGAGCTGGTCATGGGCTCCTCCCTGCTGTCGCTGTTCGTCAGCGCCGGGGTGCAGCCGGGCTTCGTGACCGTGGTCATCGCGCACGTGCTGTTCTCGCTGTCGTTCGTGGCGATCACCGTACGGGCCCGGGTCGTGGGGCTCGACCCCTCGATCGAGGAGGCGGCGCGCGACCTCGGGGCGTCCACGTGGACGACGTTCTGGCGCGTCACGTTCCCGATGATCCTGCCCGGCGTCGTCTCGGGCGCGCTGCTGGCGTTCGCGCTGTCCATCGACGACTTCGTGATCACCCAGTTCACCAGCGGCGCCCTCCAGACGTTCCCGCTGTGGATCTGGGGCGCCACCCGGATCGGGGTCCCGCCGCAGGTCAACATTCTGGGAACCCTTATATTCGCGGTAGGCGTGGTGATCGCCGTGGTCAACACGGTCACCGCCCGCCGCCGCACCTAGCGTCGTCAGGCCCCGTATCGCCAGCGGTTGGCGGCACGGGGTTTCGGCGTACCCGGAAGATGTCCCCGGCACAGAACAGGGAGGCGAGATCGGATTCAGGCGGGGGGAACCCGCGTGTGACCTCTGAGGTCACGCGATACCTAGACAACGAATTTCAACTCACCGTAGGGAAGTGAGATTTGTGGATCCGCTGAAGGCTCTTGCTGACGCGGAGCGCAAGCCGTACTGGCTCGACAGTCCGGCGAAACCCGAGCCGCTGCCGCGGCTCCTCAAGGACACGACCGCCGATCTCGCGGTGGTCGGCGGTGGCTTCTCGGGGCTGTGGACCGCCCTGATGGCCAAGGAACGCGACCCGTCCCTCGACGTGGTCCTGCTGGAAGGACGCGGGATCGGCTGGGCGGCCTCCGGCCGCAACGGCGGGTTCGCGGTGGCGTCGCTCACCCACGGCCTCGCCAACGGGCTGGAACGCTGGCCCGAGGAGATCACCACCCTGGAACGGCTGGGCCGGGCCAACCTCGACGAGATCGGCGAGACCGTCGGACGGTACGGCATCGACTGCGCCTACGAGCGCACCGGCGAACTGCACGTGGCCACCGAGCCCTGGCAGCTCGACGAGATGCACGAGAGCGTCCGGGCGGCGCGGGAGCTGGGCCTGGACCACGACGTCCTCGGCCGCGACGAGATCCGGGCGGAGGTGAACTCGCCCACCTACGCCGGCGGCTACTGGGAACGCGACGGCTGCGCCATGATCGACCCCGCCCGGCTGGCCTGGGGGCTCCGGCGGGCCTGCCTGGAGCTGGGCGTGCGCGTCCACGAGCGCACGCCGGTACGCCACATCCGGGACAACCGGGCCACCATGGACCTCGTCACCCCGCGCGGCACCGTCAGGGCCGCGAGGGTCGCGCTCGGCACCGGTGTGTTCCAGCCGCTGCTGCGCAGGCTGAAGCACTTCCTGGTGCCGGTCTACGACTACGCGCTGGTGACCGAGCCGCTGTCTCCTGAGCAGCTCGCCTCCGTCGGCTGGCGCAACCGCCAGGGTGTGGGCGACTCGGCCAACCAGTTCCACTACTACCGGCTCACCGCCGACAACCGCATCCTGTGGGGCGGCTACGACGCGGTCTACTACAACGGCGGCCGCATCAGGCCGGAGTACGAGCAGCGCGACGAGACCTTCGCCAAGCTGGCCGAGCACTTCTTCACCACCTTCCCGCAGCTCGACGGGGTGCGCTTCACCCATCGGTGGGGCGGCGTCATCGACACCTGCAGCAGGTTCAGCGCCTTCTACGGCCAGGCCCACGGCGGGCGGCTCGCCTACGCCGTCGGCTACACCGGCCTGGGGGTCGCCGCCACCCGCTTCGGGGCCAACGTCATGCTCGACCTGCTCGCCGGGGAGCCGACGGAGCGGACCGGACTGCGGATGGTCCAGGAGAAGCCGATTCCCTTTCCACCGGAACCGGTCCGCTCGGCGGGGATCCAGATGACACGCTGGTCGCTCGCCCGGGCCGACCTTCACGAGGGCCGCCGCAACCTGTGGCTGCGCACCCTGGACCGGATGGGCCTCGGCTTCGACTCCTGAGACGTCCTCCGAGACGTCTTCCGTGGCGTTCTCTGAGGCGTCCTCTGGGGCGTCCCGTCCCGGGGAGCGGGGCCTGACACGGCCCCGCTCCCCGGCACGGGCGGCCACGCCGGATGCGGTTCGCCGGGGCGCCGGCCGATAATCCGATTGCGGGGCCCGGCCGGTCAGGTGCAGGGTGGGCGGATGATCGTCCGCCGCGAGAGCCCCGCCGACATCGACGCCGTCCACGAGGTGACGGCCGCCGCCTTCGCCAAGCCCGATCGGCTCGGTGAGGCGCCCGCCGAGGAGACCCTGCTCCGCGAGCTCCGCGGCTGCGACGGGTGGATGCCCGGACTGTCCCTCGTCGCGATCGGCGCGGACGGCGAGGTCGCCGGGCACGTGCTGGGCAGCCGCGCCCACATCGCGGGGACTCCGGTCGTCGCCGTCGGCCCGGTGAGCGTCCGCCCCGGCCACCAGCGGCGCGGCGTCGGCCTCGCCCTGCTGCACACCCTCCTCGGGGCCGCGGACGCCATGGGCGAGCCGATGGCGGTGCTGCTCGGCTCGCCCGCCTACTACTCGCGCTTCGGCTTCCGGCCCGCCACGGAGTACGGCGTCGTGCCCCCGGTGCCGGAATGGGAGCCGTTCTTCCAGGTCCGCGTCCTGTCGGCGTACGACCCGGACGACCCGCGCCTGCACGGCACCTTCGCCTACGCCGAGCCTTTCAACCATGTCTGACACGCCGAGGGAGTCGTACAGACTGGGGCGCATGACCGAGAGGGTTGAATTCGAGGCCGACGGGATCACGCTCGTCGGCGACCTGCGGACGCCGGACGGCCCCGGCCCGCACCCGGCGCTGGTCCTCACCGGGCCGTTCACCGGCACCCGCGACCAGGTGACCGGCCTGTACGCCGAACGGCTGACCGCCGCCGGATACGTGACGCTGGCCTTCGACCACCGCAACTGGGGGGAGTCCGGCGGGACGCCGCGGCAGCACGAGGACCCGCAGGGCAAGCTGCACGACCTGCGGGCGGCGGTCTCGCTGCTGCGCTCGCGGCCCGAGGCCGACGGCGCCAGGATCGGCGCGGTCGGGATCTGCCTGGGCGCCGGCTACGCGCTGAAGTTCGCCGCCTTCGACCCCCGGGTGCGGGTCTTCGCCGGGATCGCCGGGGCCTACAACAGCCCCTACGCCATGCGCGCCGGGATGTCACCGGCCGGGTACGAGGAGGCGCTGGCCTCCTTCACCGAGGTCCTGGAGCGCCAGGACCTCGGCGGCGAGGCCGAGTACGTCCCCGCCGTGGCGGCGGGGGGTGAGGCGGCCATGCCGGGCGACGAGCCGTACGCCTACTACGGCACCGGGCGCGGCGCGTCCCCGCACTGGCGCAACCGGGTCACCCGGGCCTCGATCCGCGAGCTGGTCACCATGGACAACATGACCGGCGCCGACTTCCTGTCGCCCAAGCCCGGCCTGGTGGTGCACGGCGTCGTGGACCGCTTCTGCTCCCCGGAGGGCGCGGAGGAGGCATACAAGCGGATGGACGAGCCCAAGCGGCTCGTCTGGCTCGACGCCCGGCTCCACATCGACCTGTACGACGCCGAGCCGCACGTGAGCCGGGCGGTGGAGGCCGTCACCGCCTTCCTCGCCGAGCACCTCTGACGTCCCGGGGACGGTTCAGGGGCGGCCAGGGACCACCCCCGGCCGCCTCCCCGGTACGGAGCGGCCGCCGGGGACCCGGGCGCTCCGGTGTCACGCCCTCCCCGGTGTCACTCCGGCTCGATGTGCATGGCGGCCTCCTCGGCGGTGTAGCCGCCGAAGTCCGCGCCGACGTCCTCGGCGATCATGTCGGGCTCGGTGTCGGTCGCGGCGCCCTGGTCGGGCTCGACCAGCCGGCCCGCCTGACGCGGCTCGTCGTCGCCGTACCCGCCGACCGGCCCGGACGGCTGCGACCGGTAGCCGACGTCGATGTCCTCGTCACGCTCGTAGTCGGTGTTGAGGTCCGAGCCCACGCCGAGACCGCTGGTCTGGGTCACCTGCTCGTCGAGGCTGTCCGGGATGTCCGGGTCGAGGCCGTCCTCGCCGGTGGCCGCCTCGTCCTCGCCGCGGCCGGCCCCCTCGCCCTCCTCGGTCCCGAACAGCGGCTGGGGTTCGGGCTCCTCACGGCTGAGGCGGCCGTCGAGGGGCTCCCCGGCGCTCCACTCCTCGGCCGTGGTCCCGTAGTCGTCCAGCGCGCCCGGCTGGTCGGCGGGCAGGGGTTCCTCCTGCGGGTCCATCGCCCACTGCTGTTCGGGCGTCCCCTCCTGAAGGTCAGGGATCCCCTCGTCCTCGGCCCGTGAATACGGGTCGCCCGGCATGTTCCGCCTGTCCACAGCGATCCCCCTCCGATCATCTCGCCGTCCTTGCGGTGTTCCTCCTGTCACCCGTGCCCACCCCGTCGCGGACATAACGAGACGTATGTATCCGTCCTCTCGCCTCACCCGCCGGTCGGAGGGCGACCGGTCCGCCGTTCGATGTACGCCGCGACGGTTCCGGGGGAGGATGTCCGGCCGGGCCGGGTCCGAAATCGTGGGAACGTGACGACACGACGCATCGACGCGCTGGACCTGCTCCGGGGCATCGCCATCATGGGGACGCTGGGCACCAACATCTGGATCTTCACCAGTCCGGTGGGTCCCGCCGGGGTGCTGGACGCGCTGGGCGGGACCGGCGCGGTGGAGACCTTCCTGCGTTTCCTGACCAACGGCAAGTTCCTCGCCCTGCTCACCCTGCTCTTCGGGATCGGGCTGGAACTGCAGTACCGCTCGGCCGCGCGCCGGGGCGCGCCGTGGCCCGGCTGGTACCTCTGGCGCGCGGGGCTGCTGTTCGTCGAGGGGCTCCTGCACTACCTGCTGGTCTTCGAGTTCGACGTGCTCATGGGATACGCGGTGACCTCGGTCGTGGTGGCCTACCTGATAGGCCGGAGCGACCGGGTGATCAACGCGTGGATGACGGGCGCCGGGGTGGTGTTCGCGTCGATGGTCGGCCTGGTCACCCTCGTCCTGATGTACGGCGACGTCTCCACGCCGCCCTCCGGGCCGGCCACGCTGTTCACCGACGGCTCCTACGCGGACCAGGCCGCGACCCGGATCGAGTTCTTCGGCCTCTACCGGCTGGAGGCCGTGTTCATCGTCCCGCTCGGGATCACCCTGTTCCTGCTCGGCGCCCGGCTGATGCGCGCCGGGGCGCTGGAGGACTCCGCCCGCGGCGCCGCGCTCCGCGGGCGGCTCATGGCGGCCGGGCTCGGCGTGGGCGTGCCGCTGAACCTGCTCACCTCCTTCGCCGGGGGCGACTGGGTCCTGGTCGACCGCTACCTGCTGCCGCCCCTGGTGGCCCTCGGGCTGCTCGCCCTCGTCACCGCCGCCGCGCACCGGATGAGCCGTCTCTCCGGCGGGACCCCCGGTCCCGCGCGGCGCGGCCTGACCGCGGTCGGGCGCACCGCGCTGAGCTGCTACGTGGCCCAGAACCTGATCGCGTCGGTCCTCTGCTACGGCTGGGGCCTCGGCCTGGCCGCGAGGCTCGCGGACCTGCGGCCGTGGTGGACGGTGGCCGCCTGGGCCGCCATCTGCCTGCTGCTGGTGACGCTGTCGACGCTCTGGCTGCGCCGTTTCCAGCGGGGACCGCTGGAGTCGGTCTGGCAGTGGGCCTACGCCGCACCCCAGCGTCGTTTCATGACAGATGGTAAAGTGGCGGACAATTCCACCAAGAGTTAGGGCACGGTTTGCCGCGGAGGATCGTCGGTACGGTCGCCGCGATCCTGCTGTCCCTGTTCGCCGTCGTCCACGCCCCCCTCGCGACGCCCGGCGACCGTCACCACGCACCCGGCGTCGCCGTCATGCTGGCGGGCGGCGCCGTACTGCCTCCGGCGGCACCGCACCAGACCGACCACTTCTCCGCGGCCCCCGAGGCCGGGCGGATCACCGGCCCCGGGCAGGGGACCCGGCTTCCGATCCGGCCCTCACGGGTGCGCCTCGCCGTGCCCGCCGTACGCGACCTCCCCGGCCCGCGGGCGCCTCCGCCGGGCGATCTCTGACGCACCGACACCGAGATCGCTCCACAGGAGGTTTCCAATGTTCGACGAATGTGTGTTCACCATGCCCGGACTCCATCCGGAAGGCGGGCCGCATGGCACTGGGTGACGCTCTCATCGCCCTGGGCGGGTCCTTCCTGGCCGCCGGGATCATCGCCAGGATCGGCAACCGCATCGGGCTGCCGACGATTCCGCTGTTCATGCTCGCGGGCATCGTGTTCGGCCCGCACACCCCCGGCCTCGCGCTGGTCGAGAACCCGGCGGACCTCAAGCTCATCGCCGCGCTCGGCCTGATCTTCCTGCTGTTCTACCTCGGCCTGGAGTTCTCCCTCGACGACCTCGTCGAGGGAGGCAGGCGGATGGTCCTGGCCGGGGCCCTCTACATCCTGCTCAACGTCGGAGGCGGCCTGGCCTTCGGGTTCGCCGTCGGCTGGGGGTTCCGCGAGGCGATGGTCCTGGCCGGGGTCATCGGCATCTCCTCCTCGGCCATCGTGACCAAACTGCTGATCGACCTCGGCCGACTCGGTGACCCGGAGAGCCGCCTCATCCTGGGTGTCATCGTGGTCGAGGACGTCTTCCTCGCGCTCTATCTCGCCGTGCTGCAGCCGGTGCTCAGCGGGGCGGACTCCTTCGCCGCCGCGGCCGCCTCCTTCGGCAGGGCGTTCGCCTTCCTGATCGTGCTCACCGCGCTGGCGCGCTGGGGCTCCCGGCTGGTCAACCGGCTCGTCAGCACCAGGGACGACGAGCTGCTCGTGGTGATGTTCACCGGTCTGGCGATCTTCACCGCCGGAGTCGCCGAGGAGTTCGGCGTGTCCGACGCCATCGGGGCCTTCATGGTCGGTCTCATCCTGAGCTCGACCAAGGCGGCGCCGCGCATCCGGCAGTTCGTCCATCCGCTCAGGGACGCGTTCGCCGCGCTGTTCTTCTTCGCCTTCGGCCTGTCCATCGAGCCGGGCGACATGCTCTCGGTGGCCTGGCCGATCGCGGCCGCGGTGGCGATCACCCTGGTGCTCAACGTGGCGGCCGGGACGGCGGCCGCGAAGCTGAACTCCTTCGGCAGGAGGGAGGCGGTGAACATCTCGCTCACCGTGCTCTCGCGCGGCGAGTTCGCGCTGGTCCTGGCGACGATGGCGCTCGCCGCCGGGCTGGACGCGAGGCTCGCTCCGTTCATCGCCGGGTACGTGCTCGTTCTCGCCCTGCTCGGGCCGCTGATCGCCAGCCGGTCGGAGGCGATCGTCCGCCTCCTCTCCCGGCGTTCCACGAGGAAGCGGGCGAAGAAGCCGGCGGAGGACCCCCAGGAGGAACCGGCGGAGGATCCCGCGGAGAGGGAATCGCGGGATCCGGCCTGACCCTCAGGGAACGGTGATCGTTCCGGAGGTGCCGTCCACGGTGATCCGCAGGCCGGTGGAGACCCGCTCGGTCGCGTGCGCGACGCCCACGACGGCGGGGATGCCGTACTCGCGGGCCACCACCGCGCCGTGGGAGTTGGCGCCGCCCATCTCCATCACCAGGCCGCCGGCGGTCAGGAAGAGCGGCGTCCAGCCGGGATCGGTGGAAGGGCAGACCAGGATCTCGCCCGGCGCCAGGTGCGCGCCGACCGGGTCGAGCACCACCCTGGCGACGCCGGTGACGGTACCGGCCGACGCGGGGGTGCCGGTGAGCGAGCCGTCCGCCGGGGCGCCCGGCTGCCGGACGGCCTCGGGTTCGGTGCCGTCCGACAGCAGCACGCGGGGCAGGTGCCTGCGCAGCAGCTCGCGGGCGGCCTCCTGGCGCCGCTCCGCCACCACACCGGCCGGCGTGCCGGGGTGGCGGGGCGGCGCGGTGAGGGCCGCCCTGACCTCGGGGAAGGTCAGGAGGAAGACGTCGTCCGGGCGGGACAGCAGGCCGCGGTCCGCCAGGTCGGCGCCGACGGCCGCCAGTTCGGCGCGCATGGCGGCCAGGACCGACACCAGGTGGTGCTTGGGCAGCTCGCGCAGGCCCGCCAGGGCGCGGGTCCGGCCGAGCGCGAACCGGATGACGCGGCCGCGGAGGCCCCCCGCGCGGGCGGCCAGCGTCCCGACCATGCGCTCGGCCTCCGCGGCGCCCTCGGCGAAGAGGGCGTCGGGGGCCAGGGCCGGGTCGTCGAGACGGAGGTAGTTGGCCAGGACCCCGATGACGTGCTGGGGGTCCTCCGACCACCGGGGCACCCCGAGGTCGATCTCGGCGACGGTCCGCATGCCGTGGGCGGCGAGGAAGCCGCGCAGCCCCTCGCGCACGACGGCCGGCAGCGTCCCGTCGTGGAAGCGCGTGGCGAGCTCGGCCGCGGGGGTGTCCAGCAGGAGCGCCGCGGCGTCCGCGTCGGCGCGGATCCGGGAGGCCAGGTGCCACAGCTCCAGGTCCATCTCGGTGGTCACGTTGTGCGGGAGCCCGCGCAGGACGGTCTGCAGCTCGCCCGGCCGGGCCAGGCCGCCGAGGAGACGGTGGGCCAGGCCGAGCATGGCGAACCCGGCGGCCGGGGCGGGCGCGATCCTCGGTATCACCTGGAAGACGCTGTCGCCGAGCCTCCGCTCGACGTGGTCGAGCCGTTCCAGGGAGGTGGCGCCCGGCGGGGACGCGAGCCGGGACCGCGTCTCCGCCGTCAGCCGTTCCACCCGCCGGCGCGCCGCCTCAGGGTTGAGCAGGGCCTGCGCGGCCCGCTCCGGAATCCGGTGACGGGCCGCGACGCGGGCCGCCCGGAGCAGGGCGGGCCGCACGGAGCGCCGGGTGACGGTGAAGCGGGGGTCGTCGGCCAGGGCGCGGAGCACCTTCGCCGACCTGGCCTCCATCACGTCGAGGAGCCGGGGGAGGATCGCCCGGCCCGCCCGGCTGCGTATGACACCGGTGACGTCGGCGAACATCCGTCCGGCGGCCTCGGCGAAGACCGGGGCACCGGCCTCGCGGTCGTGCACCGGAAAGCCCAGCACCCCGGCGCCCGCGGCCGACAGCAGCCGGAAGGCCGACATGCCCATCGGGGTGATCGGCCGGTAGACGCCCTGGGCGACGCTGAGCGAGAAGTAGATCCGCGTGCCGTCGCCGTCGCCCGTCTCCCCGCTTCCCGGGCGGTGCTCGGGGATCGGGAAGAGGGTGGTGATCGGGCGCGCCTGGGTCAGCCACAGCGCTCCGGCGGCGTCGACGGCCCACTCGATGTCCTGCGGCGCGCCGTAGTGGGCCTCGACCTGGCCGCCCAGCTCGGCCAGCGCACTGACCTGCGCGTCGGTCAGGCAGAACTCGTCCGCACCGGCTCCGGCCCGCTCGACGCGCTCGACGCCGCCGCCCGGGGCCGGCCGTACGGCCAGCCGCTTGTCACCCGGCCGCCGCTCGGTGATCCGCCCGGTGGCGACGTCCACCACGAAGTGGTCGGGGTTGACCGCGCCGGAGACCACGGCCTCTCCCAGGCCGGGGGCGGCGTCGATCACCGCCTCACGCCGCCTCCCGGTGACCGGGTTGGCGGTGAACATCACCCCCGCCACCTCCGGCTGGACCATCTCCTGGATCACCACGGCCAGCCGCACGCTCCGGTGGTCGATGCCGTGGGCGGCCCGGTAGGAGGTGGCCCGGTCGGTCCACAACGAGGCCCAGCAGCGCCGGACCGCCTCCAGCGTCGCGTCCGCGCCGACCACGTTGAGGTAGGTGTCCTGCTGGCCGGCGAAGCTGGCGTGCGGCAGGTCCTCGGCGGTCGCCGAGGAGCGGACCGCGACGGGGCCGCGCGCGCCGAGCCGTACGGCGTCGGCGATGTCGGCGGGGACGGGGGCGTGGAGCACGAGGTCGCGGGCCCGGGAGGCCAGCTCGCCGAGGGATGCGACGTCGTCGGCGGGGACGGCCGCCAGGGCGTCGAGCACCTCCTCCAGGCCCGCGCCCGCGGCGACCCTGCGGTATGCCTCGGTGGTGACGCACACGCCCGGCGGGACGGGGAACCCGGCGGCGGTGAGCACCCCGAGGTTGGCGGCCTTCCCGCCGACCTCGGGGAGCGACTCCGAGCCGATACCGGCGAACCGGAGGACCAGCGGGGCGGATGTCTGCGGGCCGGACTCGACGCGGTCCGTGGGATCGGCGGCGTTCAACGGGCATCTCCTCGGGCCGCTGCTCGCACCTGAGGGCCGGTGCGTGCCCGTAACGCTAGGCTCGGCCCGCAAATAAGTCAACAAGTGATGAAATAAAGCGGGCGGCTCTCGTCCTCGCGCTCGCGGCCTGGCCGGTCCTGCGGGCGGTCCGCGGACCGGCGAGGAATGAGAAGTGCCCTGTTTAGGGTAAATTGTCTGCTTGGTGTGCTCGAAGCGGCGCACCCGTAATGACCGCACGGCGGCCGCGATCCCGCGGTATCTACCCCGGTCGAAGCCCACCACGACGGTGCGGCTCGCCCCGGCCGGGTGACGCCCTCCGTCTGGACCCTGGACGGAGACCCCTTGAAGTCCTACCTGGCCGTCCTCGGCCTGCCCGGAGCCTGGCGCTTCCTCGTCCCCGCGTTCGTCGCCCGCCTGCCGTACGCCATGCTGCAGATCGGCATCCTGCTCCTGGTGCAGTGGTCCACCGGCTCGTACGGCGCGGCGGGGATCGCCTCGGCCGCCGCGGCCGTCGCCCAGGCGCTCGTCGGCCCGCAGACCGGGCGGCTGGCCGACCGGTACGGCCAGCCCAGGGTGCTCGTCCCGCAGGCCGTCCTGCACGCCGCCGCGCTGGGCGCGCTGCTGGCGCTGGCCGCCTCGCACGCCTCACCCGTCGCGCTCACCGCCGTGGCGGCGCTGGCCGGCGGGTCGATGCCGCAGGTCGGCTCGATGGTGCGGGCCCGCTGGGCGAACGTGCTGGGCGGTTCCGGCAGGCTGGGCACGGCCTTCGCGCTGGAGTCCATGACCGACGAGCTGACCTTCACCCTCGCCCCCGTGCTGCTGGTCGCCCTGTCGACCGGTTACTCGCCCGTCTGGGCGCTGCTCGCGGCCCTCGTCATGGTGGTGGCCGGCACGCTCGTGTTCGCCGGGGTCCGCGAGGGCGCCCCCGAACCGGTGCCGGTCCGCACCCGCTCCCGGCGCGGGGTGCTGCGGCTGCGGGGCGTGGCCCCGCTGGCGGTCGCCTTCGCCGCGCTCGGCACCGTCTTCGGCAGCCTCCAGGTCGGCGTCACCTCCTCGACGGCGGCGCTCGGTCAGGCCGCCGCGGCGGGACCGGTCTACGCGACCTTCTCCGCCGCCAGCTTCGCCGGAGGGCTCCTCTACGGCGTCGTCCGCTGGAGGACCGGCGCCCCGGCCCGGCTGGCCGCCGCCCTGGGCCTGCTCTCGGCGGCCACCGTCGCGCTGTGCTTCGCCGGGTCCGTCCCCATGCTGTACGGCGGGGCCGCCGCGGCCGGTCTCCTCATCGCCCCGGCCGTCATCACCGGCTACACCCTCGCCGAGGGCCTCGTCCCGGCCGAGGTGCGGACCGAGGCGTTCACCTGGCTCAACGGCGGGATCGGCCTGGGCATCGCCACCGGCGCCGCCGTGGCGGGCCAGCTCGTGGACCGCTTCGGCGCGTCCCTGGCCTTCCTCGTCCCGCCGGTCACCACGGGCCTGGCCGCCCTGCTGGTGCTGCTCTCCCTGCGTCTCCTCCGGCCCGTGCCCGAGCCCGTCCCCGCGCGCGAACCGGCCCTGACCGCCTGAACCCCCGCCCGCGGGCCCGTACCAGCCAGGAGCCCGCACAGGGCCGGTACGGGGGTCGTCCCGGGAGCCCGGCCGGCCGGACTCGGACGGTACGGCTGATCGGACACGAACAGTACGGCTGATCGGACATGGATCATGCGGCTGATCGGACACGAAGCACCTCCCGGGAGGCCGGATGGTGGCATCATCGGGGTATGTCTGAGCCGGTCACGCCCTTGGGAAAGGTGATCCGCCGCAACGCGGAACGCCTGGTCCGCGAAGCCCTCACCGACACCCGCGTAGTGCTCGTCAACGGAGCTCGTCAGTCGGGCAAGAGCACGCTGACCGCTCTCATCGCGAGCGATCACGAGAACCCCCTCACCCGGAACCTCGACCGTCCGGACGTGCTCGCCGCCGCGCAGGAGGATCCGAACACTTTCGTGGAGCATCCGGGTCTGCTCGCCATCGACGAGATCCAGTACGCGCCGGAACTCCTGCTTCCCATCAAGTATCAGGTGGGCACCGACCCCCGTCCCGGGCGCTTCCTGCTGACCGGCTCGGCGAGGGTGCTGGGCCTGAAGTCCCTTCCCGACGCGCTGCCCGGGCGAATGGAGACCATCGAGCTGTGGCCGTTCTCCCAGGGAGAGCTTGAAGGCGCGGTGGACGGCTTCGCCGAATCCGTCTTCCATCTGGCGGACGGCCCGCTTCCGGTCCTGCCCGGCGACAGCCGGCGTGCCCTGGCCCTGCGCATCGCACGAGGGGGGTTTCCGGAGGCGGTCGCCCGTTCTGATCCGCGACGTAGGCGGCGCTTTCTCGGGTCGTATGTCAACACGTTGATCGAGCGGGACATCCGGGATCTGGCCGGCATCTCCAAGCCCGCAGATCTGAAGCGGCTGCTTCAGATCGTGGCGGCACGGACAGGGCGGTTACTCGTGGCGGCGAACATGGCGTCGGAGCTGAGCGTGTCGGCCAGGACCGTGCAGCGATATCTCGATCTCTGTGAGGAGATATTCCTGATCAAACGGATTCCCGCGTGGTCGGGCAACCTCGCCACCCGCGCCGTCGTGACCCCGAAGGTCGCGTGCGTGGACTCGGGGATCGCCGCCTATCTCCTCGGGCTCGATGAGAACAGGCTGGCGACGGGTGGGGACCTGTTCGGACCACTGCTGGAAGGGTTCGTGCTGATGGAGCTGTCACGGCAGCTCAGCTGGGCCGACGAGGACATCCGTCTCTTCCACTACAGGACCAGGGACCAGGTGGAGGTCGACGCCGTACTCGAAACCGCCGATGGGCGCGTCGCCGGTGTCGAGGTCAAGGCGAGTGCCACGGTCAGAAGCGAGGACTTCCGGGGGCTTCGGCTGCTGGAACGCCAGACGGGCGACGCGTTCGCCGCGGGCGTCGTCCTCTACACCGGCGATCAGTCGCTGAGCTTCGGCCCCAGGCTGAAGGCGCTGCCGGTCAGCGCGCTCTGGCGGATGCGGCTCTGACGGACGGCCTGTGAGGCCGTACTCCGCTCGTCTTCGGGAGATCGGCTCCTGCCTACCGGGCGCTTCGCCGCCGAACGCGCGACCCGGTGGAGCGGTGATCGCGCGGGCCGCGGACGGTCCCGGCCGTCCAGCGGTTCCGTGGCCGCCCCGGAGGCGGGGCGGCCACGGCCGGAAGGCGGTCAGGAGCCGGCGGCCTCGCGGGCGCGGCGGGCCTCGCGGCGCTCGACGAAGCGCGAGGCGGTCACCTCGAGGCGGTCGAGGAACTCCGACAGCTCCTGCCGGGCCTTGTCGCCCTCGCCGTCCAGGTCCTCGCGCTCGAACACCGACCACTGCCGCAGGACCGGCATGATGACGTCGTCGAGGTGCAGGCGCAGGTCGTAGATCCCGGCGTGGGCGATGGTCATCGCCTTGCGGGTGAAGCCCTGGATGCCGGTGCCGGGCATCTGGAAGGTGGTCACCACATCGGTGACGGCGCGCATGGTCTGGCCCGGGTTCAGCTCGAAGGCCGCGCTGAGCAGGTTGCGGTAGAAGAGCATGTGCAGGTTCTCGTCGGCGGCGATCCTGGCGAGCAGCCGCTCGCAGTTCGGGTCCCCCGAGGCCTTGCCCGTGTTGCGGTGGGAGATGCGGGTGGCCAGCTCCTGGAAGGAGACGTAGGCCAGCGAGTGCAGCACGCCCTCGTAGGAGTTGGTGAACCCCTCCTCCATGTGCGACATCCGGGCCCGCTCCAGGGCGACCGGGTCCACCGCCCGGGTGACCGTCAGGTAGTCGCGGATGGCGGTGCCGTGGCGGCCCTCCTCGGCGGTCCAGCGGTGCACCCAGGTGCCCCAGGCGGCGTCGCGGCCGAAGGTCGTGGCGATCTCGTGGTGGTAGCTGGGGAGGTTGTCCTCGGTCAGCAGGTTGACGATCAGGGAGGTCCGCGCCTCCTCGGGGATCGTGGAGTCGGTCTCGGACCAGGCCTCGCCACCGAAGATCCCGTCGTAGTCGCGGCCCTCGGACCACGGCACGTACTCGTGCGGGAACCACTCCTTGGCCATTTTGTGGTGCCGGTCGAGTTCTCCGGCGACGACGGGCTCGAGTTCGAGTAGCAGCTCGGTCTGGCTGAACTCCCGCATAGGACCTCTTCCTCACTCTCTACGGTTCCGTAACCTACGTTAGCGTAGGTAAAAGCGGCCCCTGCGGCGGGGATATGTCTCTTTTATTACTGTCCGGTAGGTTTCATCTCGCGCTCAAGGAACGCCGGCCCCGCATCCGGAGAAGCGGCCGGCGGCCGGACCGCGCGGGCCCGGGCACCCCGCCCGCCCGCGTGCCGGGCCGCCAGGAGGACCACGGCCGCGTCGCCCAGCAGTGCCAGCCGCTCCAGCAGGCCGTGGTGGCCCGGACCGCCGACGATCTCCGCGAACGGCGATCCCGGGCGTGCCGCGAGGAACGCCGCCAGCGCCGCCACCGACAGACCGGCCGCCAGCGACAGCAGCGGTTCGCCGAACCGGCGCCCGAGCAGCCGGCCCGCGCAGGGCAGCGCGGTGAGGACCACGGCCGCCGCCCAGTGGTGGACCTCACCGCCGCCGGAGGCGACCCCGGGGGCCGCCTCGACGGGGAAGACCGCGGTGAGCAGCAGGCCCAGCGCCGCCGCGACGAGCAGGACGCGCGCCGCGGCGCTGCGCGCCGGATCCACCCGGGTCAGGCCGTAGGCCGTCCACACGCAGCTCATCGCCAGCGCGATCACGGAGACGGCCATCGCCCAGCCGCTCGGTCCGAACAGCGCGTAACGACCGGTCGGCTCGGTCATCGGATCCACCGATCCGGCCGCGGCCAGATGGGCGTAGGCCATCGCCGCCAGGGCCAGGCCCGCGCAGGCCATCGCGGGCCGTCGCCACACCGGGTCCTCCTCCGCTCCCACCCGGTCACCCCTCATCGCGCGACATCCCGGTAGATCGCCTCGAACCGGGCGAGGGACACCTGATGGTCGTGGGTGAGCGCGATCATCCGGCTCGCCGAGCCCATGGCGGCCCGCCGCTCCGGCGCCCCCAGCAGGTCGCCCAGGCGGCGCGCCAGCTCCAGCGCGTCCCCGGGCCGGTAGAGGTGACCGTTCCCGCCGGGCCGTACCAGGTGGGGCAGGGCCATCGCGTCGGCGGCGACGACCGGCAGCCCCGACGCCATGGCCTCCAGCGTCGCGATGCTCTGCAGTTCGGCCACCCCCGGCATGGCGAAGACGTCGGCGGCGGCGTAGGCGTCCGGGAGCGACTCGTCCGGGACGAAACCGAGGAAGAAGACCCGGTCGCCGACCCCGATCCGGTGCGCGAGCCGGGCGAGCGACTCGCGCTGCCCGCCTGTGCCGGCCAGTGCGACCTGCGCGTCATGGTCGTTGAGCACGTGCGGCAGCGCCCGGATGAGCTCGTCCAGCCGCTTCTCCTCGTCCAGCCGCCCGACGAACAGCACGGTGTGGCGGTCCGGCAGGCCGAGCGCCTCGCGTGCCAGAGACCTGAGGCCGCCGCGCGGCTGGAACCGGCGCAGGTCGATGCCGCACGAGACCGGCTCCACCGGACGGCTGAAGCCCTTGCCCGCCAGCAGTTCGGCGGCGATCCGGGTCGGCGTGGTCACCCGGTCGGCCCGGGAGAAGACACGCCGGAAGTCCCGCCAGGCCAGTTCGCCCACCCGGTCGCGGAGCGCGCCCGGGACGTGGGCGAACTGGAAGAGGTTGTCCGGCATGAAGTGGTTGGTGGCCACCACCGGGACGTCCGCGCGCCGGGCCGCCGAGATCGC
The DNA here is from genome assembly GCF_040653115.1 of Streptosporangium sp. NPDC048047. Classification (NCBI taxonomy): domain Bacteria; kingdom Bacillati; phylum Actinomycetota; class Actinomycetes; order Streptosporangiales; family Streptosporangiaceae; genus Streptosporangium; species Streptosporangium sp. NPDC048047. The sequence goes on from NZ_JBEZNH010000067.1 coordinate 21,839, forward strand.
GGCACGGCCCACCACGAAGTGCCCCTGCGCGTGGACCACGTCCGGCGAGACGGCCGCCACCAGATCGTCCAGCCGCGACGGCACCGAGATCCGCATCGTCGGGTGCACCAGCACCGGCACCGACCGCAGCCGGTGCACCGTCACCCCGTCCGCGTACTCGGTCCTGGCCGGTCCCTCGTCGGAGGCGCAGGCCACGTGGACCTCGTTGCCCCGGGCGGCCAGCCCGCAGGCCAGCCGGTGGGTGAAGGAGGCGGCGCCGTTCACGTCCGGCGGGTAGGTGTCGGTGGCGATCAGCACCCGCCGCGGCCGGACGACAGGAAGAGCGCGGCCCGGTACGGTGACCGGCGCGGCGGCGGGGGCGGGCGCGACGGGCGCGAGGGGAGCGGGAGCGGTGATCATCGATGGGACTCCGTTCGGAGGGGTTCGGGGGAAGGCCGGAGGCGGCTCGCGGGGGCGGCTCACGGAAGCGGCTCACGGAAGCGGGGAGCCGGCGGACGGCCGGGGACGGTCGGGTGCGGTCGGGACGTGGTGTCAGCGGGGCCGGGAGCGGGATCCGCGGGGTTCAGCGGGCCGGGGGGACGTGCGTGGCGGGCGGTGGACCGGTGCGGGCCAGTGCGACGGTGCCGCAGACGGCCAGCAGCGCGGCGGCCAGCGCGGTCAGCGCGGCCGTCGCACCGGTCGGCAGCGGCTCGCCCAGCAGGACGGCCCCGAGGACGACCGCGGTCAGCGGGTCGGCCACCTGCAGGGAGGCGAAGGCGACGCCGAAGTGACCGCAGGCGTAGGCGCGCTGCAACAGGCCCAGCGCGGCCAGGGCGGGCAGCGGCGCGGCGAGCAGCAGCCACGGCTCCCAGGAGCCGTCGACCAGCACCCGGGTCAGCGTGGCGGTCGCGCCGTACAGCACGCCCGCCGCCATCGCCAGCAGCCCGGCCCGCGCGGTGGGGGAGACGCGCCGGGAGACGGCCAGCAACCCCAGGGCGGCGGCGGCCGCCCCCGCGAGCAGGGCCACCGCCCCCCAGGGGTCGAGGCGGGCGTCACCGGTGTGCTCCGGCACGGTCAGCACCAGCCCGGCCAGCCCGGCGGCGACCGCCGCGGCGGCGGCCAGTTCGCGCGGCCGCGGCCTGCGGTGTTGCAGGGCCGCCGCGCAGGGCAGGGCGAACAGCAGGCTCGCCACCCCCAGCGGCTGGACCAGCGTGAGCGGCCCGTACCTCAGCGCGAGGACGTGCAGCGCGGTGCCGGCCGCGATGGCGAGGCCGCCGAGCAGCCAGCGCGGGCGCCTGGCCAGATGACGCAGCGCGACCCGGTCCGGCCCCGTCTCCGACTGCTGCAGCGCGGCGCCGAGCGCGAAGAACAGGGACCCCAGCAACGCCAGGCCGACGGCCGCCACGCTCATGGATCCTCCTCCGTCACGCTCTTTCCGCCCCCCGCCGTCCGGCAGGACACGGCTCCCTCCCGTTACCGGCTCTCCTCCGGCCCCGGGTCCTCTCCTTCCGATCACGACACGGCGAGGTGGCCGGAACGTCTCGGCGAGGCGTCCGGAGGACGTCCTCCGGCGAACCTCTGGCAGCCTCCCGCGGTCGCGGCACCCCGATCCATCGGGGTCGTCCCTGACTTCGGCGCGGATTCCCCCGGGGACGGGTCGGGGTCGGTCAGTCGTCCGAGACGGCGAGGACCGGCTCCCGCTTCGGAGCCCCGGCGGCCCGCCGCCGCACGTGCCGGACCGTCTCGGCCACCGCGGTGACCGACAGGGCGATGCCGAGACCGAGCAGCAGCCCCTTGAGCGGATCGTGCTCGAACGCCGCGCCGCCCACGTAGCCGATCAGCACCGAGTAGACCGACCAGGTGACGGCCGCGACCGCGTCGAAGAGGGCGAACGACCGCCGGGGGTAGGCGACCGCGCCCATGGTGAGGGTGCAGGCCGTACGGCCCCCGGGGATGTAGCGGGCCGCCACCAGGACGAGCCCGCCGCGTTCGGCCAGCGCGCGCCGCGCCCAGGCGAACGCCCGGCCGCCGCCGCGACCGCCCCTCCGCAGCCGGCCGTTCGCCGAGCGTCCGATGGCGTAGGAGATGTGGTCGCCCGCGAAGGCGCCCAGCGCCGCCACCGCGATCACCGCCGCGACATCGGGCGCGCCGGTGGAGGCGGCGAACACGCCCGCCGTGATGACGGACGTCTCGGCGGGCACCACGGGGAAGAACCCGTCGAGCAGCGCCAGCGCGAACAGCGCCAGGTAGATCCAGGGGGAGGACATCGCCTGCTGTACGGCGTCGAGAATGGCCTGCGTCACGGACGCGCTCCTCATCGGTGGGGGTCGGGTGCGGGCGGATCCGGCCGGTGCCGGGGGATCCCCCCAGCACGCTGGAGGACCGCCGGACTCCGGGCATCGGGGAAGGGCCCCCGGACCTCGGGACGGCGTCCCTGAGATCTCCCGGGGACACCGCCGGAACTCGTGCGCCACCGACGCTAGGACGCCGGCCGCGGCCGGCACATCGGACGTTCCGCCCGGGCCGCCCCCTACTTTCGACGGGGGTCGGACCCGGTCCCGGGGAGGAGCCGCCCGGTTCCCGGGACTTGTAACGTCACGAAGGTGATGAGAAGGATGGGGCGGCCGGACCGGCGGGAGGCCGTGACGGCCCTGCTGCTCTGCCTGCCGGCGCTGCTGTTCCCCGCCCCTCCGCCCTGGCTGGGACCGTCCACCGCCTGGACGCCGCTGTGGACCGCGGCCGCCGAGGTGGCCGTGATCTGCGCCGCCGTGCTCGCGGGCCGCCGCGCGCCGGTGCCGGCCATGCTGGCCGTGCTGGTGGCGGGGACGTGGAACGTCGCCGAGGGAGCGGCCACCTTCCAGCTCGGGGGCCTGGACCTGCCGTCGTTCAAGGTGCTGCCGATGAACGGCCTCACCCTCGCCGTCATCGTGCTGAGCCTCCGGGCCGGCCGTCGCGCGCCGGACGCCCGTCCCGCGCTCGGGGCGTTCGCCGCGCTCCTGGGCATCGGAGCCGTCGCGGTCCTCGCCCTCTCCCTCCTCGGCGGCCCGCGGCCCGCCCCGGCCGTCACCGCCTTCTGGCTGCCCGCCCTGTCGGGCGTCCTGCTGTCCGGCCTGCTGCCCTGGAGCATCGGCCTGCTGCTCCGGCAGCGGGCCGAGCAGCGCCTGCGCGAACGGCGGCTGGCCGCCGGCCAGGCACGGCTGCGCGAGCGCAACCGCATCACCCAGGACATGCACGACTCCATCGGCCACGACCTCGCGCTCATCGCGCTGCGCGCCGCGGCCCTGGAGATGGCGCCCGACCTGCCCGCACGGCACCGCCGGGCCGCCGGGGAGCTCCGCGAGGCCGCGGCCGACACCACCGAACGGCTCCGCCGGGTCATCGGCGTGCTCCGCGAGGACGATCCGGCGTCGCTGACCCCGCCGGAGGAGAGCGTCTCCGACGTCGTCGAACGGGCCGCCGCCTCGGGGATGCGGGTGGAGCTGCGCGGCGACGGATCACTGCGCGACCCCGCCGCCCGCAGGGTCGTCCAGGAGTCCCTGACCAACGCGGCCAAGCACGCCCCCGGCGCGTCCGTGACCGTTCGGGTGCTCGGCGGGCCCGCCGGGGTCACCGTCGAGGTGACCAATCCGGCGTCCCGGGTGGCGCCGGGCCGCCCGCCCGGCGCGTCCGGCGGGATGGGCCTGGAAGGGCTGCGCGAGCGGGTACGGCTGGCGGGCGGCGTGTTCGAGGCGGGCCCGCGGAACGGCGGCTTCCGGGTCACGGCCCGCCTTCCCCACGCGGAACGGCCCGGCGGTGAGCGGCTCGATGGGGAGCGGTCCGACGGTGAGCGGCCCCACGCGGGACGGTCCCGCGGGGAGCGGTCCGGTGCGGAGCGGTCCGGTGCGGAGCGGTCCGGTGCGGAGCGGTCCGGTGCGGAGCGGTCC
>NZ_JBEZNH010000067.1:25840-41513 GCF_040653115.1 Streptosporangium sp. NPDC048047
GGTGCGGAGGCCCTCCGGGAGGAACGGCTCCCCTCCCCGGGAGGGATCGAAGAGGACATGGACGTGAACGTGGGGGACGGAACGCGATGATCAAGGTGCTGCTGGCCGACGACGAGGCCATGATCCGGGCCGGGGTGCGCGCCGTGCTGGCCGTCGACCCGGAGATCGAGGTGGTCGCCGAGGCCGGCGACGGCCGGGAGGCGATCCGGCTCGCCCTCGCCCACCGCCCCGACGTCGCCCTCCTCGACATCCGGATGCCCCGGATGGACGGGCTGGCGGCCATCGCCGAGCTGCGCCGGGCCGCCCCCGGCACGGCCGTGGTGATGCTCACCACCTTCGGCGAGGACGACTACATCGCCCGGGCTCTCGGGGAGGGCGCGGACGGGTTCCTCCTGAAGTCGGAGGACCCCCGCGAACTGCTGGCCGGCCTCCACGCCGTCGCCGAGGGCGGCGCCTGCCTGTCGCCGCGCGTGGCGCGGCGGGTCGTCTCCGCGCTCGCGGACGGCAGGATGACCCGCGAGGCGGCCGCCCGCGAGCGGGTCGCGGCGCTCACCCCCCGCGAGCGCGACGTCCTCACCCTGCTGGCGGCGGGGCTGCCCAACGCGCGGATCGCCCGCCGCCTCCACCTGGTGGAGGGGACCGTCAAGGCCCACGTGAGCTCGATCCTCATCCGGCTGGGGGCCGAGAACCGGGTCCAGGCGGCGATCGTCGCCCACGAGGCCGGACTGACGGCCGGGACACCGGGGACAACGGCCGGGACACCGGGGACAGAGGTCAGTTGAGCCGCCAGACGGCGAAGTTCAGCGCGGCGGCGAAGGTGACCCACAGCAGGTAGGGGACCAGGAGCCAGGCCGCCGGGCGGCTGATCCGGCGGAAGGCGACGACGGTGGCGACGATCGACGCCCAGAGCAGGACAATCTCCGCGAACGCCAGGCCGTACCGCCCGGCGCCGAAGAACAGCGGCGACCAGGCCGCGTTGAGGACGAGCTGGACCGCGTAGACGCCGAGCGCCGGCGTCCAGCCGCGCGCCGACCAGGCGAGCCAGCCGGAAACCGCGATCATGACGTAGAGCACGGTCCAGACCGGGCCGAACACCCACGAGGGCGGCGCCCACGACGGGCGTTCCAGGGCGAGGTACTCCTCACCGGAACCGGCCGACGCCAGCGAGCCGGCGACCGCCACCAGCACGAGGGCGACGACGAAGACCGGGAGCCCCGCCCACCGTTTCGGTCGGTGTGTGATGACCATGTCCACCTCCTGCCCTCTCCTTCGCGCTCCTACCGGCCGCCGGTTTCCCCACCGGAGAAGCGGTCCGCCGGTCGCCGGTCCTCCAGGGCGGGGAGACGGGGCCTCTCCCGGTGGCCGGGGCCGCCGACCCCCCGCGGGGGAGGGGGTCGGGCAGCCGCGGGTTCCCCCCTCCGGGGGAGGCGGATCCCCGGCCGGCGGGAGGGACGGCACGGCCGGAAGCGGGAGGGTCGGGGTATGACACACACTATCGACGCGACCGGCGGCCCGGCCGGCGACGCGGACACGACCGGCGGCCCGGTCAGCGGTCCCGCCGACGATGCCGACACGATCCGTGGCCCGGCCGGCGCCGGGAACGGCGGGACGACGGCGAGCGCGCTCCGGCTGACGGCCGCCGCGGTGGCCATGGCGGGCATGGTCCCCTACATCACCCTCAAGGTCATCTGGCTGACCGGCGGCTCGGTCGGCATCGGGAATCCGGCCCTGCTGCGCGACGGCGGCTTCTTCGGCCTCAACCTGCTCACCCTGGGCATGGACGTGGTCGCCCTGCTGGTCGCGCTGGCGTTCGTCCGGCCCTGGGGCCTCAGGATCACCGCGGGGGCGATCCTGGCGCCCATGTGGGCCGGCACCGGCCTGCTGGTCCCCATCGCCGTCCAGGCCCCGCTCGGCGGGCTGTTCGCTCTGGTCAGCGGGGAGAAGCCGATCGGCGCGGACAGCCCGGTCGCCGGGTGGGTCTACCTCGTCGTCTACACCGGCTTCACCGCCCAGGCGTTCGGGCTGACGGCCGGGTTCGTCCACCACGCGCGCCGGCGCTGGCCGTGGGTGTTCGCCGCGCGGACCTCGGACGGCAGGCCCGGCCCGGCGCGCCAGGCACAGGTGTTCGTCGCCTGGGCCGCCCTGGCCGTAGCCGTCGTCATCGCGGTCCTCGACCTGGCCCTGCTGCCCGGCGCGGTCAGCGGCCTCCCGGCCGGCCTCTCCTTCACCGCCGGCCTGCGCGGCCTGGTGGACGCGCTGCTGCCGATCCTCGCGGCGACCGGCCTGCTGGCGATCGTCCGCGGACGGTCCGCGCGGCCGCTGTGGAGGCCGGTGGCCCTGGCCTGGCTCGGCTCGGGCGGCATGTTCGGCTGGTCGATGTGGTCCCTGATCACCGCCCTGACGCCGAGCGCCCTCAACCCCGGCGGCTCCGGCGGCCCGGCCGCCCTGATCAGCCTGTTCACCGCGCTGACCGGCCTCGCCATCGGCCTGACCGGCATCCTCACCCTGACCGGCGCCTTCACCCCCGCCACCCGCCGGTCCTGACGGCTTCGCACCCGCTCCGCCGTACGGGGGCCGCCCGTCAGGGCGTCGCGGGGAGGGCGGGGGCGGAGTGGAGGCGGTGCAGGACGCGGCGGAAGGCCCAGACGGAGAAGGCGATCGCCGCACCGCTGATCAGGGCCACGACCGAGGTGCGCACCAGCAGGTAGGCACCGATCGACTGGTGCAGCAGGAGCCAGATGCTCACCGTCGAGTTCGCCAGCAGCACGAACCCCCACAGCAGGGTGATCCGGGCGAAGAACCGGCGGACCCGCTCGTGCCGGAGCACCGCCGAGGGAAGGTGGATGTAGTCGAGTGTCAGCTTCTGCGCCATCGGGCGGTTCAGCCGGACCGAGGCCAGGAAGACCACGCTGATGCAGATCGTGCCCAGCTCGGGCTGGAGGAAGTAGAACACCATGCTGCCCGTCCACAGCCCCAGCAGCGTCCGCACGGTGATCGCCACGGTGGCGAGGATCATCGTGGCGGGCACCGGGACGCGCCGCAGCAGTCGCCACCCCACCCCGATGTAGACCCAGCTCAGCGCGGCGATGAGCGCTCCGCGCTCACCGAGGACGGCCAGTGCGGCGTAGAAGACCGCCAGTGGGGCGACGACGCCCTCCAGCAGCTTCGGCGCGGCCTGGCGGGCGAGGACGGTGAGACGGGGGAGGGTGATGGACGTATGGCTCATGGCGCGCTCCACGGAAAGGTGGAATGACCGGCGGTGAGGCTTCACGCCTACCCGAACAGCCGGTGAACAGACATGACGGCTCGCCGTTCCGGGATACCGGGAATCACCCGGCATCGGGGGGCGGTTTACCGTACCCGAACCTGGAGAATGCTTTCGCTTTAACCGACCGATGCCGCATGGGTCGCGGCGGATCGGCCGATGCTCGGAGTGTGTCCAAGCGGTAACGGTTCGGAAACATGACTTTCCCGAACCCTTAGGGTTCGCGACGATTCGCGTATGGCAGTGCACGCGCGCACGTCCAGTCGGCCAACCGAAGGTGTCGCGCACGTCGCGACCCAGCTCTCCCACTGGCCCTCCCTCGCGCTGAAACGCACCCGCAGGGGCATCGGCTTCAGGTCCGAAGGCCGGGAGATCGTCAGGATGCGCGGGGACCACACCGCGGAGCTCCTGCTCACCACCGGTGTCATCGACCGCTGGGCCCGGGTCCTCACCGACTGCCGGCGGGTCGTCCCGGGCAGCGGGGACGGCTGGGTGTCGATGGCCATCGACGGCAGGGCCGACGCCGAACTGTTCCTCTCGCTGGTCAGCGTGGCGATCAAGGCCAACCAGGACGGCCCCGGCCCGGCCTGACGACCACCGTCGGATACCCCGGCGCGGCGGGGACGGCCCCCGCGCCCGGCCGCACGGCGTCCCGAACGGGCCGGTACGGCTCAGCCCGGCACGGCTCAGCCCGGCACGGCCGTACGGCGTCAGCCCAGCGTCGCCGTGGCCAGCCGCGCCCCGAAGCCGATGAACAGCGCGCCCACCCCCGAGGTGAGGCCGGCCGACAGCCGGCGGCGCGCCCGGAACTGGGAGGCCAGGAAGCTCCCGGCGAAGATCAGCGTCGACAGGTACAGCACGCTGAACAGCTGGCAGATCGCCCCCAGGATCAGGAACGACAGCGCCGGCCTGCCGTAGGAGGGATCCACGAACTGGATGAAGAAGGAGATGAAGAACAGGATCGCCTTCGGGTTCATCAGGCTGATCGTCAGCGCCTTGCGGAACGGGTCCCTGGCGGGCCGGCCCGCCTCCTCCGCCGGGGCCCCGGCGGCGTCCGCGGCCCCGGAGGTCCCGTGGCTCCGCCACGAGCGCCACGCCCCGCGCAGCATCTGCACGCCGATCCACGCCAGGTAGGCGCCTCCGGCGTACTTGACGACGTCGAACAGCATCGGCTCGGCCCGCAGCGCCGAGGCGGCCCCGGCCGCCGCCAGGACCATCAGGACGGTGTCACCGAGGAACACCCCCACGGCCCCGCGATAGCCCCGGCGCACCCCCTGCTGCGCCGCGACGCTGAGCACGTAGAGGGAGTTCGGGCCGGGCAGCAGGACGATGAAGAAGGCACCGATGACGTAGGTCCAGATGTCGGTGATGCCGAAGAACATGGGGCACTCCAGGGGGCGAAACAAGACGAACCCACGGTACTCCCCCCGAACAATCCCCAATCGCCTTACTTGATCACCCGCACGGAATCGATGTAACTCTATGTGACATTCCATGTGCGGAGGGGAAGTTTGGATGGGAGTATTGCTCCATGGGTATGGCTGGCAATATGAAGACGACCGTCGACATCGCGGACGGGTTGCTCCAAGAGGCCCGGGAGCTCGCCAGGTCCGAGGGAACGACTCTGAGAGCCCTCATCGAGGAGGGACTCCGATCCGTCCTGGCGCATCGGTCGCGAGAGGTGAGGTACGCGCTGCCGGACGAGTCCGTGGGCGGTCAGGGGGTCCAACCCCCCATGAGAGGCGCCTCATGGGAGGACATCCGGGCGCTGGCCTACGAGGACCGCCTGTGATCGCCGTCGACACCAACGTCCTGGTGTACGCGCATCGCAGAGACAGCGAGTTCCACGAGAGGGCGGCGGCGAAGGTCAGAGAACTGGCGGAGGGGCGGCCGGCGTGGGCGATTCCATGGCCGTGCGTCCACGAGTTCTTCTCGGTCGTGACCCATCCCCGCATCTACGCGCCGCCGAGCACTTCGGCGCAGGCCATCGCCCAGATCGACGCCTGGCTGACATCGCCGTCCCTTGTCCTGATCGGCGAGACGAACGATCACTGGAAGACGCTCCGGTCCGTGATCGAATCGGGCCGGGTGCTGGGACCGATGGTCCACGACGCACGCATCGCGGCGGTGTGCGCGGCCAACGGAGTCCGCGAGCTGTGGACCATGGACCGTGATTTCAGCCGCTTCCCGGCGCCCGTCATTCGCAATCTTCTCAAGGACTGACGGGCGTGAACGGGGCCGAGGCGTGGGTGGGTTCAGTCGTCGGCCAGGGGCTGGACGCGGTGGGCCACCACGGTGGAGAGGGTGATCACCGTGCTGCTGCGCCGTACGCCGGGAACGGCGAGCATCCGGTCGATGACCCGCTGGATGTGCTCGTGGTCGCGACCGGCGATCCGGCACCAGACGTCGCCGGGACCGGTGACGATGTGCGCCTCCATGACCTCGGGGATCGCCTCCAGCGCGGCGGAGATGCCGGGCCGGGAGACCTGCTCGACCTCCAGCGTGGTGAACGCCTGCACCGGGTAGCCGAGGGCGCGGGGGGAGAGGTTGGGCCCGAAGTCGACGATCACCCCGTCGGCGACCATCCGGTCCAGCCGGGCCTGGACCGTTCCCCGGGCGACCCCGAGGATGCGGGAGATCTCCAGCAGCCCGGTGCGCGGGCGCTCCCGGACCAGGCGGAGCACCCTGCGATCGAGTTCGTCCAGGCCGTTCCGGCCGGCCCTTCTGGCTGCCAATCTGCTCACCTCCGCGGACCCCGCGGCGACGGAGACTGACGATCTGGCAGTGTTCCGGGCGAGGTGTTGCCCTATTTTTCACCGCCATTCAGACTACGCGCGCACATATGACGAAAAAGGAGGCATTGTGCCGCGCGAGCACAGCTACCCGTTCATCCCCTACCGGCCCGCCCGCTACCCCGAGGACGAGATGCTGGCCCGGGGCCGGGAGTTCTACGAGCACATGGACCGGCGGCGGAGCGTGCGGTTCTTCAGCGACGAGCCGGTGCCCCGCGAGTGCGTCGAGCTGGCGATCCGGACCGCGAACACCGCCCCCTCCGGGGCCCACCAGCAGCCGTGGAAGTTCATCCTGATCGGCGACGCCGGGACCAGACGGCGGATCAGGGAGGCGGCCGAGGTCGAGGAGCGCAGGAACTACGAGGAGGGGCGGCTGACCCCGGAGTGGCGCGCCGCCCTGGCCCCCCTGGAGACCGGCCCCGGCAAGGACTACCTGGAGACCGTGCCCTGGCTGGTGGTCTGCTTCGCGGAGAAGTACGGCGTGCGCCCCGACGGCACACGGGTCAGGCACTACTACGTCAACGAGAGCGTCGGCATCGCGTGCGGCCTCTTCATCGCGGCCCTGCACTCGATGGGGCTGTCCACCCTCACCCACACCCCCAACCCGATGGCGTTCCTGAGCGACATCTGTGGGCGGCCGGCCAACGAGCGGCCCTACATCCTCTTCCCCGTGGGTCACGCCGCCCGGGACGCGGAGGTCCCCGACCTGACCCGCAAGCCGCTGCCGGAGGTCATGGCCTGAGGGCTCGTTCCCCGTCTCGTTTCGGGCTTGTTTTGGGTCTTGTGAAGGAGGATTGTCAAAGCTACGATCACCACAACTCTTAGGAAACTTTCCTAAAAGATGAGTCGAACGGGACGCCGACGACCCGTTCGTCGACCCGGAACCCCTTCTGAGCAGCGTGGACGCCGCCGACCCCCGGAGGCGGCGTCCACGCCCCGCACCACCCGGAGCGGTACCGCGCCATCGCCGCTCCGGGTGGACACCCGCGCGGCGCGCCGGCGGCCCCGTCCGTCTTGACCACGCCCTTGACCACGCCGGAGAACCCGACCCGGCCGGAAAAGCCACCCGCCCCGCCCCGCGGCCCCGCCGCCGGCGGGACGCGACACCCCCCGACAGAAGGAACAGCGAATGAGACTTCGCCGAACAGCAGCCGCGGCCCTGGCCGCACTCCTGACCGCGCTCGGCGCGGCCGCGACCGCGGCGCCCGCCGGGGCGGCGGCGTCCCCCACGGCCGCCTTCACCAAGGTCTCCGACTGGGGCACCGGCTTCGAGGGCAAGTACACGATCACCAACGGCGGCGCCACCACGATCAACGGCTGGTCGGTGGCCTTCGACCTTCCCTCCGGCGCGTCCGTCGGCTCCTCCTGGGACGCCGCCATGACCCGCAGCGGGCAGCGCTTCACCTTCACCAACGTCGGCTGGAACGGCACCCTGGCCCCCGGCGCGTCCGCGAGCTTCGGCTTCAACGGCAGCCCCGGCGGCGTCACCCCGTCCAACTGCACGCTCAACGGCAACCCCTGCGGCGGAGGCACCGGCAACCCCGGCGCCCCGGGCGCACCCGGGGCCGTGACCACGACCTCGACCAACACGTCGATCACCCTGTCCTGGGGCGCCTCCAGCGGCACGGTCACCGGCTACCGCGTCTACGAGGGCTCGGCGCTCAAGACCACCGTCACGGGCACCACCGCCACCCTCTCCGGACTCGGCACCTGCGAGTCGCACACCTACACGGTCAAGGCGTACAACAACACCGGTGAGTCGGCCGGAAGCGGCGCCACCGCCACCACCACCGGCTGCACCACCCCGCCGCCCGGCGGCAAGATGCCCGGCGCCCCCTACCTCTACATGGGCTGGGGCAACCCGCCGAGCCCGGCCACGGTCATGGGCGCCACCGGCGTCAAGTCCTTCACCATGGCCTTCATCCTGGCCCAGAACGGCTGCAACCCCGCCTGGGACGGCCAGCGTCCGCTGACCGGCGGCGCCGACCAGGCCGCCATCAACCAGATCAAGGCCGCCGGCGGCAGCGTGCAGATCTCCTTCGGCGGCTGGCAGGGCAACAAGCTCGGCCCCAACTGCTCGACCCCCCAGGCGTTCGCCGGAGCCGTGCAGAAGGTCATCGACGCCGTCGGGCCCGCGGTGGTCGACTTCGACATCGAGAACACCGACGAGTTCGAGAACTACACCGTCCAGGACCGCATCCTCAACGGCCTGAAGATCGTCAAGTCGGCCAACCCCGGCGTCAAGGTGGTCGTGACCTTCGGCACCTCCACCACCGGCCCGACCGCCCCCGGCATCCGTCTGATCAACCAGGCCAAGGCGCTGGGCGTGCCGATCGACAACTACACGATCATGCCGTTCGACTTCGGCGGCGGCGCGAACATGTACCAGAGCACGGTCAACGCCGCCGAGGGCCTGAAGAACGCGCTGAAGTCCGCCAACGGCTGGACCGACGCCCAGGCCTACGCGCGCATGGGCATCTCCGGCATGAACGGCCTGTCCGACCAGCAGGAGCAGACCTCCCCGGCGCAGTGGACCCAGATCCGTGACTGGGCGAACTCCAAGGGCCTGACCCGCCTCGCGTTCTGGTCGGTCAACCGCGACCGCCCCTGCCCCGGCGGCGGCGTCCAGGAGAGCTGCAGCGGGATCGCCCAGGCCGACTGGGAGTTCACCCGGATCACCGCGGGCTTCTGACCCCCGCCCGCCCGGCCCGCCCGCCTGCCGGGAGGCCGTACGGCCCGCCCACCGGTGAACCGTACGGCCGCCCGCAGGGGGCCGGCCCGCCGTCCCGGCCTCCCCGCGGCGCGCCGGCCCGCCACCCCGGTCCGCCATCCGGGTCCTCTCCGCGGCGAGCCGGCCCCCTCCACGGCGCGGCCCCGTCCCACGAGGCGCGGCGCCGCGCCCCGGAAGACCTCAGCCCACCCCACCACCACCCTTGCGGGGCAAGAGATGAACCTCAGGAAACTCGCGGCGGCCGCCGTACTGGCCCTGGGCGCGGCGACGCTCGCCGCGCCGCCCGCGCACGCCGCGGCCCTCATGACCAACCCCGGGTTCGAGAACGGACTGACCGGCTGGACCTGCTCGGCCTCCTCGGCCGCGACGACGGTGTCGTCCCCGGTGCACGGCGGCGCCGCGGCGTTGCAGGCCACCGCCCAGGGAAGCGACATCGCCCGCTGCGGCCAGAAGGTCGCCGTCAAGCCGTCCTCGTCGTACTCGCTGTCGGCCTGGGTGCGCGGCGGCTACGTCTTCCTGGGCGCGACCGGCACCGGCACCACCGACCCCAGCACGTGGACCTCCTCGCCGTCGTCCTACGCGCGGCTGACCACGTCGTTCACCACCGGCCCGTCCACCACCTCGGTGACCGTGTACGTCAACTCCTGGTACGGCCAGGGCGCCTACCAGGCCGACGACCTCGTCCTCGACGGGCCGCCCGGCGACGGCGTCCCGGGCGACACCGTCCCGCCCACCGTCCCGGCGAACCTCACCGTGGGCGGCGCCACCGCCACCTCGCTGGCCCTCTCCTGGTCGGCCTCCACCGACGACTCCGGCACCGTGGCCCGCTACGAGGTCTCCCGCGACGGCGGCGCGCCGGTCGCCGCGGGCTCCGCCACCTCCTACACGGCCACCGGCCTCACGCCCCGCACCGCCTACTCCTTCCGGGTCCGGGCCTGCGACCCCTCGGGCAACTGCTCGGCCTACGGCCCCCAGGCGAGCGGGACGACCACCGGCGACACCACCCCGCCGCCCGGCGGGGAGATCCGCTACTCCCCCTACATCGACATCACCATGCCCACGCCCTCGCTGGCGGGCGCCGCCGCCGCGACCGGGGTGAAGAACTACACCCTCGCCTTCGCCCTCGGCGACAGCACCGGCTGCAACCCGGCCTGGGGCGGCACCATCCCGATCGGCGACCCGCGGATCATCGGCGACGTCAGGGCGCTCCAGGCCCAGGGCGGACAGGTGATCGTGGCCACCGGCGGCGCCCAGGGACCGTACCTGGAGCACACCTGCGCCTCCTCCGCCGCGCTGCTCACCGCGTACAAGAAGGTGCTCGACACGGTCGGGACGAACCACCTCGACGTCGACGTCGAGGCGTCGATCGACGCCGCCAAGGTCAACACCGCGCTCAAGCAACTCCAGGCCGAACGCGGCACCGTGGTGAGCTACACCCTCCGGGTCCAGGGCCAGGACTACGGCGTGGACCCGTTCTCGCTGTCGATCCTGCGGGACGCGGCCCCCAGGGGCCTCGACGTGATCGTCAACCCGATGCTGATGAACTTCGGCTACACCGGCAACTGGGGTGACGCGATGATCGCCGCGGCCGAGGCGACGCTCGCGCAGATGAGGACGGTCTGGCCGGCGAAGACCGACGCCCAGCTCAAGAGGATGCTCGGCCTGACCCCGATGATCGGCAAGAACGACACCGGCATGACCACCACGCAGGCGGACGCCCGCAAGCTGCTCTCCTGGGCCAACGCCAACCACGCCGGGTTCGTCGGCTTCTGGTCCGCCGGCCGTGACAACGGCGGCTGCCCCAACGGGCAGGTGTCGCCCACCTGCAGCGGAGTCGCCCAGTCGCCCTGGGAGTTCACCGGCATCTTCAAGGGGTTCACCGGCTGACGGCCGGGGCCCCGTCCGGGACGGGACCCGACCCTCGAAAGCCCCTCGCCGCCGGGAGAGACGGACTCCCGGCGGCGAGGTCATGCCCGGATCCGGCCCGCCGCCTCTTCTTCGGTGGCCGAAAGTGACGATTCGGCTTCTTTCCGTGAAGAAACCTGGGAGAGTGAACTCGTTTCGCGGCCCGAGTGGTCGCTTTCCCTCGGCTTCCGGCACTCTGGTAGACGTCATGGACTACGCAATCCAAACGGGGCTCCTCCTCGCCGCAGGTGTCGTGCTCGCACTCGTCGCCCAGTGGCGGCACTGGCGTCCGTCGCTGGCCGTGGCGCTCGCGGCCGGAATCGTGTTCCGTCTGCTGATCATGGTCGCCGCGGCGAAGAGCGAGTGGCAGCCGGTCGACTTCGTGAACAGCTTCAAGCCGGCGGGCGAGGCGGTCCTGAACCGTCAGGATCCCGTCCTCGGCAGCAACGGCGGCTGGCACTTCCTGCCGACCATCCCGTACGTGTACGGCCTGTTGCTCTGGCTGGGCATCCCGTGGGAGATCGCCGGGCGGCTCGTCACCGTGGTGGCCGACATCGCGCTGATCCCGCTCGTCGGCAAGCTCGCCGGGGGACGCGACGCCTCGCTGCGCGCCTTCCAGTACGCCTGCAACCCGCTGGCCCTCCTCGTCGCGTGCATCCACGGCCAGGTCGAGCCGGTCGCGCTGGCCTTCGGCGTCGCCGCGTTCGTGGTGGCCCGCGGCCCGGGACCGGCCGAGCGCCCCGGTCTCGTCAACGACCCCATCGCCATGACCCGGCGGAGCGTCTCCGCCCTCGGGTTCGGCGGCGCCGTACGGCAGGCACTGGCGGCGGCGCCGGAGACGCTGCGCCTGGCGCTGCGTCCGGGCCCCGGCGACCGGGCCGGCCTGCGCCGCGCCCTGTTCGCCGGCCTGCTGATGGGCCTGGCCCTGTGCGCCAAGAGCTGGCCCATCTGGCTGATCCCCGGCATGCTCCTGTTCCTGCCGACCGTCCGCGCCCGCATCGTCGCCTTCGTGGCCACCGGCATCGCACCGGTGTTCTTCATCGTCACCCTGCCGATCTTCGCCGGGACCTCCCTGAGCCAGATCCCCGAGGTCGTCAAGGTGATGAAGACCATCCGCCCCATCGTCGGAGAGTGGAGCTACAGCGCCCTCCTGGTCGGCGGCGACTGGACGCTCCACCAGGGGATCGCCACGTTCGGCACGTGGCTGATCTACTTCACGCTCGTGGTGGTCGCCATCCTGTGGCGCCGCGCCGACCCGGTGGACGTCACCACGGCCCTGCTGCTCGCCTTCATGGTCGCCACCCCCCGCCTCGGCGCGCAGTACCTGCTGTGGTTCATGCCGTTCCTGGTCGCCCGTCCCACCCGCTTCGCGTGGCCCGCCATCCTCGGCGTCTCCGTCTGGGCGGCGTACGGCTACCTCTACATGACGCAGTACCGCGGTCTGGCGTGGGGTGAGCTGCACTCGGTCTGGGCGCAGTGCTCCATCGTGCTCCTGCCGGTCCTCATCGCGGCCATGCCCTGGAATCGCCGCGTCTCCGCGGCGCGGGTGCCCGCGCCGAGTACGGCCCCGCAGAAGACCGCCCCGGTGGCCATCTGAGCTCTCCGGCCCCGCCCACCCGGATCACCCGGGTGGGCTGAGTTCTCCGGAAGGGCGGAGGATAGGCTCCGGTGGGCATGAGAGAAGATCTGGAGATCCTGCGCTACACCGCCTTCACGCACGACCTCGAAGGGGGCAACCCCGCCGGGATCGTTTTGGACGCCGCCGGCCTCTCCGACGCCGAGATGCTCGCCATCGCCGCCGAGGTCGGATACTCCGAGACGGCCTTCGTGACCGGCCGCGACGACGAGAGCCGCACCTTCCGGGTCCGCTACTTCGCCCCCTCCACCGAGGTGGCCTTCTGCGGGCACGCCACCATCGCCACCGCGGTGGCACTGGCCGAACGGCTCGGCGCCGGCCCGCTGGTCTTCCACACCCCGGCCGGTGAGATCGCCATGGACACCGGGATCGACGACGGCGTGCTCCGCGCCACGCTCACCAGCGTCCCCACCCGCTCCCGGCCCGCCAGGGAGGAGGAGCTCGACGCCACCCTCGCCGCGCTCGGCTGGTCCCACGACGACCTCGACCCGGCCTTCCCGCCGCACGTCGCCTTCGGGGGGAACGACCACCTCGTGCTCGCCGCCGCGACCCGCGAGCGCCTGGCGGACCTCGACTACGACTTCGACGCGCTGCGGTCGATCATGACCGACAACGGCTGGACGACGGTGCACCTCTTCTGGCGCGAGAGCGATCTGCGGTTCCACGCCCGCGACCCCTTCCCGGTGGGCGGGGTCGTTGAGGACGCCGCGACGGGGGCCGCGGCGGCCGCGTTCGGCGGCTACCTCCGCGTGCTGGGCACCGGATCCGACGAGTTCACCGTCCTCCAGGGAGTGGACATGGGACGGCCGAGCGTCCTGAAGGTGTCGATCGCCTCCCCGGACGGTCGCAGCCGGGTGAGCGGGGGAGCCGTGGAACTGCCCGCGCCGTCTCCGGCCTGACGCCTGACGCCTGGCGTGGCTTCGGTCCGGCGCCCGCCCCGGTTCTCATCGGGCCCGGGATCTCCGTGCCACCGGACCCCGGCCCCCGGTCCTAAGCCCGGGTCCTACGCCCGCGGCCCCTGCCGCGGGCGTCATGCCCCGTGATCGAATCAGGCCATGGAGGAATACCTGACACGAATCGGCGCGTCCCGGCCCGCGAGCCCGGACCCCGAGTCGCTACGCGAGCTGCAGGCCCGCCACCTGCTGACCGTTCCGTTCGAGAACCTGAGCGTCCACCTCGGCGAACCCGTCGTGCTCGACGATCGCGCACTGGTGGAGAAGGTGGTGGACAGGAACAGAGGAGGTTTCTGCTACGAGGTCAACGGAGCCTTCGCCGCGCTGCTCCGCTCGCTGGGCTACCGGGTGTCCTTCCTCTCGGCCAGGGTCGCCGCGGACGGCGTGCCGAGGGCACCGTTCGACCACATGGCCCTGCGTGTCGAGAGCGGTTCGGCGTCGTGGCTCGTCGACGTCGGCTTCGGCCGGCTCTCCCGGTACCCGTTCCGTCTCGACCTGCGTACCGAGCAGCCCGACCCGGAGGGGGTCTTCCGCGTGGCCGAGACCGGTGAAGGCGATCTCGACATCCTGCAGGACGACGTGCTCCAGTACCGCGTGGAACAGAGGCCGTACGCCCTGTCCGACTTCGAGATGGCCTGCTGGTGGCACCAGACCTCCCCGAAGTCGCACTTCACCCGCTCGACGGTCTGCACGATCCTCACCGAGACGGGCCGTGTCACGCTGAGCGGCGGCCGGACGCTCATCCACACGGTGGGGGGCGTCCGGGAGGAACGGGAACTGCTCACCGACACCGAGGTGCTCGCCGCCTACCGGAAACACTTCGGCATCGAGCTGAGCACGCTTCCCCCGGCGGGCCCGCGGCCGGACGGCGGGAGCCGTACGACGGCCGAACCCGCCTCGCCCTGACCGATGACGCGGCGGCCTGGACGGGACCGCCCTCACCGGTCCACGGCGCCGCGGACCGGCATCCACGGTGCTCACGGCGCCGTTTCCCACGAGGTCCTACGGCGTGGCGGGCCGGTCCTCGCCGGGATCGTGCCCGGAGACCAGTGCCGCCGCCCACTCACCGTCGGGGTCGCTGTCGATCAGCAACGCCCGGACCAGCAGGCTGAGCGGGATGGCCAGCAGTGCACCCAGCGGACCGAGTACGAACGCCCACAGCAGCAGGGACAGGAGCGTCATGGTCGTGGACAGGCCGACGGCGTCGCCGAGGAACTTGGGCTGGATCAGCGACTGCACGACGAAGTTGATCAGGATGTAGGAGAGGACCACGAAAAGCAGGGTCTTGGGCCCACCCACGAGAAGGCCGAGCAGCGCCGGCGGTATCAGGCCGATGACGAACCCGATGTTGGGGATGTAGTTCGTGATCAGAGCCAGCACGCCCCACAGCAACGGGAGCGGCACGCCGAGCAGCCACAGTGCGGTCGCGTCCAGCGCCGAGCAGACCAGCCCGAACATCGTCGAGACGACGAGGTAGCGGCGTGTCTTGTGGGCGAAGTCGGTGAGTGCGCCGATGAGCAGGGGACGCCGCGCGGCTCCCTTCCGGAGCAGCCGGGAGAAGGCCGGGGCGTCGAGGCACATGGCCAGCAGCAGAACGACTATGAGGACCAGCCCGGAGAAGACGCTGAGAAGGCCGGCGGCGAACCCCTGGAGCAGCTGGAAGATCTTCCCGGGGTCGAGCGTCCGTATCGCCTGGTTCATCTGATCGGTGCCGATGCCGAGCCGCGCCGCCAGCTGCTGGGCATCCACCACGAGCTGGTCGAACTGGCCGCTGTAGGTGGAGGCCAGAGTGGCCAGCTGCGCGACCGAGAGAGTCAGGATCGCCACCATGCCGAACAGCAGGAGCAGCACGATGGCCAGTGGAACCGCCACCAGCGTCCATCCGGGTGCGCCGCGCCTCTGGAGCATGCCGCGGACCGGGGCGACCGCGAGGACGAGGACCAGGGCGAGGAGTACCGGTCCGACGATCGACCCGACCTCTCGTACACCGGCCAGTGTGATCACGGCGCTCGCGGCGCAGACCAGCACGATGAGTGCTCTGGGGAGGAGCCTTCCGTCCGTCATACCGCCACCACTACCCGCAGGGAAGGAAGGTTTCCTCGGGGGGAGGGGTTGATTTGACGGAAGGGGCGACCCTACATAGAGTTCACAGGCCCGAGAACGCCGGTGGAGATCACCGGGAGCTCGGGACCTCCTCTGATGATCCTCCTCTCGCTGGGACGTTCACGTCCCGACGGCATCCGGTTGGACAACGACGGGATGTTGGAGTAAGTTAGAGGGGTTGCCCTGGAGACAGGGTGGTCGAGATCCAGGTGGATCCGGCGGGTGCGGGTCGGCTGAAGCGAAAGCGACAGTTTGACACAAACCAGGCGGAACTGCTAAGATTGAGAC
>NZ_JBEZNH010000068.1:0-26863 GCF_040653115.1 Streptosporangium sp. NPDC048047
CGCCGGCGGGACCGCGACAACTACCACGGCCGCCCGGGCCGCCCCGGGCGGCGCCCCGGGCGTCGCCCCCCGAACAACGACGGGCGCCCCGGCGCGCGCGCCGGGCCGCCCGTGGCTTCTCTCCCTCGATGGCTACTTCCTCTTCGCCCCCGAGGACTGCCGCTTCTCACGGATCTTCATGGTGACCTCGATCGGGGACCCGGCGAAGCCGAACTCCTCGCGGATCCGCCGCTCGACGAAGCGACGGTAGGTCTCCTCCAGGAAGCCGGAGGTGAACAGTACGAACTTCGGCGGCTCCGTCGACGCCTGCGTGGCGAAGAGGATCTTCGGCTGCTTGCCGCCCCGGACCGGCGGCGGCGTCGCCGCGACCAGCTCGGTGAGGAAGGCGTTGAGCCGCGCCGTGGGAACGCGGGTGGACCAGGAGTCCAGCGCCTTCTCCAGCGCCGGGACGAGCCGGTCGACATGCCAGCCCGTCAGGGCGGAGATGTTGACCCGCAGCGCCCACGGGACGCGGACGAGCTGGCGGTCGATCTCCTTCTCCAGGTAGTAGCGGCGGTCCTCGTCGACGATGTCCCACTTGTTGAACGCCACCACCATGGCCCGGCCGGACTCGATGACCAGGGAGATGATCCGCAGGTCCTGCTCGGTCAGCACCTCACCGGCGTCGATGAGCACGACCGCGACCTCCGACCGCTCCAGCGCGGCCCGGGTGCGCATGCTCGCGTAGAAGTCGGCGCCCTTCAGCTCGCGGTCGCGGCGGCGGATGCCCGCGGTGTCCACGAAGCGCCACGTCCGGCCGCCGAGCTGGATCAGCTCGTCCACCGGGTCGCGGGTGGTGCCGGCCATCGGGTCGACGAGGACACGCTCCTCCCCCGCGAGCTTGTTCAGCAGCGAGGACTTGCCGACGTTGGGCTTGCCCACCAGGGCCACCCGACGCGGCCCGCGCTCGGCCTCGAAGCTCTGCTTCGGCGTCTCCGGCAGCGCGTCGAGGATCACGTCGAGCAGGTCGCCGCTGGAGCGGCCGTGCAGGGCGGAGACCGGCTGCGGCTCGCCCAGGCCGAGGGACCACAGCGCGGCGGCCTCCAGCTCCATCTGCTGGTTGTCGACCTTGTTGGCGGCGAGGATGACCGGCTTGCCGGAACCGCGCAGCACGTGGCCGACGATCTCGTCGGCGTCGGTCACGCCCACGGTCGCGTCCACCACGAACAGGATCACGTCGGCCAGGTCGGCCGCGATCTGCGCCTGCTCGGCGATCCGCAGCGCCATGCCGGTCGCGTCGGGGTCCCACCCGCCGGTGTCGACCACCGTGAACCTGCGCCCGCGCCAGGCCGCGTCGTAGGTGACCCGGTCGCGGGTCACACCCGGCACGTCCTCCACGACCGCCTCACGGCGGCCGATGATCCTGTTGACCAGGGTGGACTTGCCCACGTTGGGACGGCCCACCACGGCCACGACCGGCTGGGGGCCCAGGTCGGGGCCCGCCTCCGGGAAGCCGGCGTCGGTACCCGGATCGGTCGGCTCAGCGTCGATCCAGCCGCTGTCTTCACTCACACTTTTTCCTTAATCAGACGCAGCACCACGGCGATGACCTCTTCGAGGTTCAGCGCCGTGGTGTCGAGTTCGACGGCGTCGGCCGCCTTCGCCAGCGGGTCGGTCTTCCGGGTCGAGTCCAGGGTGTCGCGCCGGGCCATCGCGGCCTTCTGCGCCTCCACCGTGGTACCGGCGAGCTCCGCCGTACGGCGGAGCGCGCGGGCGTCCGCGCTCGCGGTCAGGTAGATCTTGACCGGGGCCTCGGGTGCCACGACCGTGCCGATGTCACGGCCCTCGACGACGATGTCGCCCGCCCCGATGATCTCACGCTGCTCGGTCACCAGGCGCCGTCGCACCTCGGGAACCGCGCTGACGGCGGAGACCGCCGCGGTGACCTCGGCCGTCCGGATGGGCCCGGCGGCGTCGGCGCCGTCGACGGCGACCGTGGGCGCGTCGGGGTCGGTGCCCATCGAGAGGACCGGCTCCGAGGCCCTGGCCGCGATCGCCGCGGGGTCGGCGAGATCGACCTCCCGCTGCAGCATCCACCACGTGATCGCCCGGTACATCGCCCCGGTGTCGAGATAACGCAGCCCCAGCGCCCGCGCGACCCCGCGCGACGCACTCGACTTGCCCGACCCCGAAGGACCGTCCATGGCGATGACCAGTCCGGCCACGGCGCCTCTCCCTTACAGCCCGCTTCAGTTGTCCGTACGAGGCTACCGGCAGCGGGACCGCAACCTCGCATCGGAGACCGGGCCCACCGCCCCGTCACGGCCCCCGTCACGGTCTCCGCCGCGCCGGAGCGGGTGCCACGGCGCGCTTCAGGGCCGCCGTCCCGCTCCGGTCAGGGCAGGTGCCAGCCGTGGGCGCGCAGCGCCTCCGACAGCGCCGACACCGCCTCCGGCTGCACGAGCAGATCCGCCGCGCCCAGCGGCAGACCAGGGGCGTGCTCCAGCCGGACGTCCTCGATGTTGACGCCCGCGTCCCTGGCCACCTGGAACAGCCGGGCCAGCTCGCCCGGCCGGTCGCCGATGATGACCTGGACGGTCGCGTAGTCGCGCGCCGGGCCGCCGTGCTTGCCGGGGATGAGGCCGGTGCCCGCGACACCGCGGCGCAGCAGCTCGGTGACCCTGCCCATGGCCTCCGGGTCGGCCGGGGCGTCCCCGGCACCCGGAGCGCCCTCGGCGTCCGGGCCGGCCGAGGCGCGCAGCGAGGCCGCGGCGGCGGCGAGATCGGCCGCCACCGCCTCCAGCACGTCGGCCACCGGCAGCGCGTTGCCCGACAGGATGCCCGTCCACAGGTTCGGGTCCCCGGCCGCGATGCGCGTGACGTCGCGGACGCCCTGCCCGGCGAGGCCGAGCGCGGTGGCCGGCGCCTCGGCGAGCCGGGCGGCCACCGCGGAGGCGGTCACGTGCGGGGCGTGCGAGACGACCGCGACGGCCCGGTCGTGCTCGGCCGCCTCGACCTGTACGGCCTCACCGCCGCAGAGCTTGATCAGCAGGCGCAGGGCCTCCACCGCGTCGGGCGAGGTCTTCTCCGTGGGGCACAGCGCCCAGGGGCGGCCCAGGAACAGGTCCGCGCGGGCCGCCGCGGGACCGGAGCGCTCCCGGCCCGCGAGCGGGTGCCCGGCGACGTAGGTGGCCAGGTCGCAGCCGATCTCGGCGGCCTGACGGAGCGGGAGCGCCTTGACGCTGGCGACGTCGGTGTAGAAACGGGCCGCCCCGGCCCGCTGCAGCTCCGCGAGCTGGCCCGCCACCGCCTGCGGCGGGACCGCGATGACCGCCATGTCCACGGTCCCACCGGCCCACTCGACGCCGGCGCCCAGCTCGCGGGCCAGCCGTACGGAGGCCGGGTCGCGGTCGGCGAGGTGGACGGTGACGTCCTGCCCGCGCAGGGCGAGGGCCACCGACGTGCCGATCAGGCCGGTGCCGACGACGAGGACGTTTTCGAGGCCGCTCACGTCTGTCCTTAGGGTGCTGGAGCTCGTGGCGGGGCCGGAGGGATCCTCCGCGGTGACCGCGGCGGGACCGCCGCCCGGATCACCGCCGGGATCACCGGTCAGACCGCCGCCGGGCTCACTGGGCGATGTCCACCCGCAGGGCGACCGCGCCGCGCAGGTAGACGTGCTGGATCTCCTGGCGCGGCCGGTCGGTCTCCACGTGGGCCATCAGCCGGACGACGCGGGGCAGCGCGCCCGGGACGTCGATCTCGGACGCGCAGATGAGCGGCACGTCGTGGAAGCCGAGCTTGCGGGCGGCCAGGGCGGGGAACTCCGCGGTCAGATCGGGGGTGGCGGTGAAGATGACGCTGATCACGTCGTCGGTGGTGAGCCTGTTGCGCCCCATCACCTCGGTGACCAGCTCGGTGACACCGGACAGGACGGACTCCCGGTCGTTTCCGTCGACCTGGATCGCCCCGCGGATCGCCCGCACCATCGCCGCTCCCCCTTCATGTGCACGCCGGACCCGCCCGAAGCGGGACGGGTCCGGTGTGCCCCGAACGCGTGTGTATCCGAGATTACAGGCCGACGGCGGCGTAGAGCTCGCCGACTTCCTTGAGGGTCAGCGCGCGGAGCGTGCCCGGCTTGAGGCGGCCGAGCTTGACCGGGCCGAACTCGATGCGGGCGAGGTCGATGACCGGGTGGCCGACCTCCTCCAGCATGCGGCGCACGACGTGCTTGCGGCCCTCGTGCAGGACGATCTCCACCAGCGCCTGCTGGCCGTGCTCCTGGACCACGCCGAAGGAGTCGGCCTTGGCGATGCCGTCCTCCAGCTCGATGCCCTTCTGCAGGCGGCGGCCGAGGTCGCGCTCGATCTTGCCCGGAACCTTCGCCCAGTACTTCTTCTGCACGCCGTAGCTGGGGTGGGTGAGCCGGTTGGCCAGCTCGCCGTCGTTGGTGAGCAGGATCAGGCCCTCGGTCTCGGTGTCGAGACGGCCGACGTGGAAGAGCCGCTCGGTGCGGTCGGCGACGTAGTCGGCCAGCGAGGGACGGCCCTCGGGGTCGGCCATGGTGCTGACGACGCCGATGGGCTTGTTGATCGCGAGGTAGACCAGGTCGGGCATGGTCGGCAGGCGCTTGCCGTCCACGTGGATGACCTGCCTGGCCGGGTCGACGCGGGCACCGAAGCGGCGGACGACCTGACCGTCGACCGTCACGCGGCCCTCGCCGATCATCTCCTCGCAGGCCCGGCGGCTGGCCACGCCCGCCTGGGCGAGGACCTTCTGCAGCCGGACGCCGCCGGGGATCTCGGTGGTGTCGCGCTCGTCGGTGTAGTCGGCGTCGTAGAAGTCGGGGTCGCGGCGCGGCTGGCGGGCGGTCTTGAACCGGTCGTTCGCGGTCCCGCCGGGCCTGCGCGCGGCAGGGGCCCCGGAGGCGCGGGCGGCCGGGCTCCGGCGCTCGCCGTACGAGCCGGACCGCGCGCCGCCGATCGTCTGGATCTCGTCCCGGCGGCCGGTCCTGCCGAATCGGCCGCGGGAGCCGCCCCGGGGGGCGTCGTCGCGGCGGGGACCGCCGGAACGGTCGTCACGGCGGGGGGCGTCGACGCGCTCCTCACGACCGGAACCGCCGAAGCGGTCGTCACGGCCGGAACCGCCCCGGGGGGCGTCGTCACGGCGCGGACCGCCGAAACGGTCGCGCGAACCGCCGCGCTCGGCCCGGAAGCCCTCGCGGTCGTCACGCCGGGGACCACCGAAACGGTCATCACGGCGCGGACCGGCGGAACGGTCATCACGGCGCGGACCGCCGAAGCGCTCGCCGCTGCCGGAACCGCCGAAGCGGTCATCACGACGCGGACCGGCGGAACGGTCGTCACGGCGCGGACCGCCGAAGCGGTCGTCGCGGCCGGAGCCGTACCCGCCACGCGAACCGCCGCGCTCGGCGCGGAAGCCCTCACGGTCGTCACGCCGGGGACCACCGAAACGGTCATCACGGCGCGGAGCGCCGGAACGGTCATCACGGCGCGGAGCGCCCGAACGATCGTCACGGCGCGGACCACCGAAACGGTCATCACGGCGCGGCGCGTCGGACCGGAATCGGGGCGTGTCGGAACGGGATCCGCCACGGTCATCGCGGCGGAAGCCGCCGGAACGATCGTCACGGCGCGGACCGCCCGAACGATCGTCACGGCGCGGACCGCCGAAGCGCTCGCCACGGCCGGAACCGCCCCGGGGGGCGTCGTCGCGGCGGGGACCACCGAAGCGGTCGTCGCGGCCGGAGCCGTACCCGCCACGCGAACCGCCGCGCTCGGCCCGGAAGCCCTCGCGGTCGTCACGCCGGGGCGCGTCGGACCGGTCGTCGCGGCGCGGGCCGCCGGAGCGGTCGTCGCGGCGCGGCGCGTCGGAGCGGAAGCCGCCCCGGGATCCGCCGCGGAACCCGCCGGCCCCGGATCCTCCCCGGGTGCCGCCGCCTCCACGGGGGCCGCCGCCGCGCGGGGCTCCGCCGCGGCCTCGACCGCGTCCATCACCGGACGGGGTGCTACGCCTGTCGTTCACTGCTTCTGCTCCTCTAGGTTTTCCACGTCGTCGGGAAGGAACGGTGCCAGCTCGGGAAGCTCCTCGAGGTCCCGCAGGCCCATCCGTTCGAGAAAGTACGAGGTCGTTCGGTAAAGAAGTGCCTGGCTATCGGAGTCGGTGCCGGCCTCCTCGACCAGCCCCCTCGCCACCAGCGTGCGCATCACGCCGTCGCTGTTGACGCCCCGGATCGCCGCCACCCTGGCCCGGCTGACCGGCTGGCGGTAGGCGACGACGGCCAGGGTCTCCAGCGCGGCCTGGGTGAGCCGCGCCTGCTGGCCGTCGCGGACGAACCGCTCCACGAGGGACGCGCACTCGGCCCGCGTGTAGAACCGCCAGCCGCCCGCGACCTCTCTCAGATCGAAACCCCGTCCGGCGGCGGTGTATTCCGCCGACAGCGCGCGCAAAGCGGCGGCGATCTCCGGGACGGGGCGTTCGAGCACCTGGGCCAGGGTGACCTCGGCGACCGGTTCGTCCACCACGAGCAGGATGGCCTCAAGCCCGGCTCGCAGGCCGGCCTCGGGCGCCACGTCGGTCATGAAGGCTCTTTCCCGCCGCTCTCGTCGTAGTCGTCCGCCACGGCGACATCGCCGTCGTCGCTGCCCGTCCAGGTCACGTGCAGCTCTCCCAGGGGCTCGACCTGCTCGAAGGAGACGGCCCCCTCCCGGTAGAGCTCCAGGACGGCCAGGAAACGCGCGACGACCTCGAAGGTGCCGGCGCAGTCGGAGGTGAGCGCCCGGAACGTCGCCCGGCGGATCCGTCTCAGCCGCTCGACAAGGATAACCGCCTGCTCGCGGACATTGGCGAGCGGCTGGTAGATGTGGGAGACCGACACCGAGGGCGGCGCCTTGGGGGTGAAGGCCCGCCGCGCGATCTCCGCGAGGCGCTCGGGACCGATGCCCAGCACCAGTTCGGGCAGCAGGCCCGCGAACCGCGCCTCCATGGGGACGACCCGGGGGAAGCGCAGCGCCTCCTCGGCCATCCGGCCGGAGAAGACCTTCGCGACCTCCTTGTAGGCCCGGTACTGCAGGAGGCGGGCGAACAGCAGGTCGCGGGCCTCCAGCAGGGCGAGGTCCTCCTCGTCGTCCACCTCGCCGGACGGCAGCAGCCGGGCCGCCTTCAGGTCGAGCAGGGTCGCCGCGACGAGCAGGAAGTGGCTCGTCTGGTCGAGGTCCCACTCCGGTCCCCTGGCGCGGATGTAGGAGATGAACTCGTCGGTGACCTGGCTGAGGGAGACCTCGGTGATGTCCAGCTTGTGCTTGGCGATCAGGCTGAGCAGCAGGTCGAAGGGACCCTCGAAGACCTCCAGGCGGACCCGGAAGGTGTCGGCGGCCGGCTCTGCCTGCCCGGCCAGCAGCGGCTGCTCGGTCATCCCGCCATTGTCCCGTACCCCGGCTGTCCCGTACCCCGGCCGCGCCCATCGCCCCCGGCGCGCCACCGGGCCCGTCCACGCTCGTCACGCCGGGTCGCCCCCGGCGCTCCACCGCGCCCGTCCCCCGGACGCCTCTCCCGCGGCGGGTCAGCGTTCCTGGGCGTGCTCCTCGGCGCTCCACCTGGCCAGGACCTCGCGGGCCAGCTCGCGGTAGGCGCTGGCGCCCAGTGAGGAGGAGTCGAAGCTGGTGATGGGCTCACCGGCCACCGTGGCGTCCGGGAAGCGGACCGTACGGTTGATCACGGTGTGGAAGACCTTCTCGTCGAACGCCTCGACCACCCGGGCCAGCACCTCGCGGCCGTGCAGGGTGCGCGCGTCGTACATGGTGGCGAGCAGGCCCTCGATGACCAGGTCCTCGTTGATGCGCTGCTGGACCTTCACGATGGTGTCCATGAGCAGCGCGACGCCGCGCAGCGCGAAGAACTCGCACTCCAGCGGGACCATGACGCCGTGCGCGCAGGCCAGCGCGTTGATCGTGAGCAGGCCCAGCGAGGGCTGGCAGTCGATCAGGCAGACGTCGTACTCGGGCAGCAGCGGCTTGATCACCCGGCCGAGCACCTGTTCGCGGGCGACCTCGGTGACGAGCTGGACCTCGGCCGCGGACAGGTCGATGTTGCTCGGCAGGAGGTCCATGCCCTCGACGCCGGTCTCCATCAGGACTTCCCTGGCGGTGATCTGCGGGTCCATCAGGAGGTTGTAGACCGTCAGGTCGAGCTGGTGGGGGTTGATGCCCAGGCCGACCGAGAGGGCGCCCTGCGGGTCGAAGTCGACCAGCAGCACCCTCAGCCCGGCCTCGGCCAGCGCCGCGCCCAGGTTGATGGTGGTGGTGGTCTTGCCGACCCCGCCCTTCTGGTTCACCATGGCCACGACGCGCGCCGGTCCGTGCACCGTGCGCGGGGGCGGATCGGGGAAGACCGGGCGGGGCCGCCCGGTGGGGCCGAGGACTCCCCCCGGGTGAGGGCTCCCCGCGGTCTTGGTGTCGCCCCAGGGATTCTCGGGGTTTCCCGGGGTCGTTCCCCGAGCAGAACCGTCGGTGGTCACAGTCACCAGTTGAACCTCCCTGACGGCCTCGAACCGGACCGTCCGGACGGACACTATGGCGTCAACACGTATGCGGCAAGGCGGCACGCCCGAACACAAGCAAGCTCAATGCCGCGCGCGGGGGCGCGCGGCGGCGTACGCCTCCCGGAGCTTGTCGACCGTGACCAGGGTGTAGACCTGCGTGGTCGTCACCGAGGCGTGGCCGAGCAGCTCCTGAACCACCCTAACGTCCACACCCCCGTCCAGGAGGTGTGTTGCGAACGAATGTCGCAAGATATGGGGGGAGATTCCGGCCAGTCCCCCGCGCTCGGCGGCGGCCTGGAGCACCTCCCAGGCTCCCTGCCTGGTCAGCCTGCCGCCCCTGGCGTTGAGGAACAGCCCCTGGCCGCCCCTTCCCCGGGCGGCGATTCGAGGGCGCCCGCGGGTGAGATAGGCGCCGAGCGCCTCCCTGGCGAAGCGGCCCAGCGGCACCGCGCGGACCCGCCCGTCCTTGCCGCGCAGCCGTACCCGCTGGATCCCGGCGTCCAGGTCGACGTCGTCCACGGCGAGCCCGACGGCCTCGGAGATGCGGGCGCCGGTGCCGTACAGCAGCTCCAGCAGCGCCCGGTTGCGGATGGTGAGCGGCGCGTCCTCGGGCCCGGCGGCGGCGATGAGGCGCTCCACCTCCGCCACGCTGATCGCCTTGGGCAGCCGCCGCAGGCGGCGTGGCGGGCGCACCGCGTGCGCGGGGTCCCGCCTGGACAGGCCCTCGCGCAGCGCGAAGCGGTGCAGTCCGCGTACGGCGGAGGCGGCGCGCGCCACGGAGCTGGCGACGAGGGCCTGGTGGTCCTCGTCGCCGTCCCCGAGCGCGGTCAGGAAGGCCGTGACGTCGCCCTCGACGACCTCGCCGAGGGCGACGCGGCCGCGGTCCCTCAGATGCGCGGTGTACCGCAGGAGGTCACGGCGATAGGAGGCCAGTGTGTTGGCGGCCAGCCCCCGCTCCACCGCGAGGTGGGCGAGGTAGCTCTCGAGGACGGCCTCCGTCTCGCTCAGGGTGTCCTCCCGTCATGCCTCCGGTGCGTCGGCGGGCCGCAGAGAGGCGAAAGCGTCCGCCGAAGCGGCGTATGCGGCGAGAATACCGGCCACGGCCTGGGAATTGTGGATCATTCCCGCCAGGGCACGCCGAACCGCTTCGGACAGGGGAATCCACACCACCGGCATGTCGGCCTCCTCGTGCCGCCGGACGAAGTCCAGCTCCCCGTCGGGGATGGGGCTGAGGTCCCTGGCGAGGAAGATCCGGGTCCGCTCGTCCGTCATCCCCGGCGAGGTGAAGGCGTCGACGAGCGTGTGCCAGGTCCGCGCGCGATAGCCCGCCTCCTCGGCCAGCTCCCGCGCCGCCCCGGCGTGCAGCGGCTCGCCGTCGACGTCGCGCAGCCCGGCGGGCAGCTCCCACAGCAGCCGCCGGGCCGGGTGGCGGTACTGGCGGATCATCAGGACCCGGTCCTCGTCGTCGAGCGCCACCACGGCCACCGACCCGGGGTGGCGGACGTAGTCACGCGCGACGACCTCGTCCTCGCCGTCCCCGTCCGGCATGACGACCCGTTCGGTCAGCGCGGTGATGACCCGCCCGGAGAAGTGCTCGGCCGAGGAGACGACCTTCCACTCCGCCGGGGCGTCGACGACCTCGGGGACCCCGGGACCGGCGGAGGCGTCCGCCCGGTCCGCCACCGGCCCGTCCGGCCCGTCCGGCCCAGAGGCGTTGGGGGCGCCGGACCCGCCGGCACGGCCCGCCCGCGGCTCGGGCGCGCTCACTTGCCCCGCCCGGTCTTCGCCGCGTCGCTCCGGGCCTCGGCGTAGGCCAGGGCGGCGGAGACGAGACCCGAGAACAGCGGGTGCGAGCGGGTCGGCCGGGAGCGGAACTCCGGGTGCGCCTGGGTGCCGATGAAGAACGGGTGGACGTCGGCGGGCAGCTCGGCGTACTCCACCAGGCGCCCGTCGGGCGACAGGCCGGAGAAGACCATGCCGATCTTCTCCAGGTCGGCGCGGTAGGAGTTGTTGACCTCGTAGCGGTGACGGTGACGCTCTTCGACCCTGGCCTTGCCGTACAGCTGGCGGGCGAGCGAGCCCTCGGTGAGCTTGGCGGGGTAGAGGCCCAGCCGCATGGTGCCGCCCATGTCGCGGTCGCCGGCGACGACGTCCTTCTGGTCGGCCATGGTGGAGATCACCGGGTGCGGCGTCTCGGGGTCGAACTCGGTGCTGCCGGCGTCCTCGATGCCCGCGAGGTTGCGGGCGGCCTCGATGACCATGCACTGCATGCCCAGGCAGATGCCGAGCAGCGGGACCTTGTTCTCCCGGGCGTGCCGGATCGCGCCGAGCTTGCCCTCGATGCCCCGCACGCCGAAGCCGCCGGGGAT
The DNA here is from genome assembly GCF_040653115.1 of Streptosporangium sp. NPDC048047. Classification (NCBI taxonomy): domain Bacteria; kingdom Bacillati; phylum Actinomycetota; class Actinomycetes; order Streptosporangiales; family Streptosporangiaceae; genus Streptosporangium; species Streptosporangium sp. NPDC048047. Next base: position 10,906 of record NZ_JBEZNH010000068.1, read on the forward strand.
GAGCACGCCGTCCACGCCGTCGAGCTCGCGGGCGGCGCCCTCGGGGGTCTCGCAGTCGTCGCTCTTGACCCAGCGGATGTTGACGCGGGCGTCGTTGGCGAAGCCGCCGGCGCGCATCGCCTCGGTGACCGACAGGTAGGCGTCGGGCAGGTCGATGTACTTGCCGACGAGCGCGATCGTGACCTCCCTGGCCGGGTGGTGCACCCGGCGCAGGAGCTGCTCCCACTCCTTCCAGCCGACGTCGCGGAAGGGCAGGCCGAGGCGGCGGACGACGTAGGCGTCCAGGCCCTCGGAGTGCAGGACCTTGGGGATGTCGTAGATGCTCGCGGCGTCCACGGCCGAGACGACGGCGTCCTCGTCGACGTCGCACATCAGGCTGATCTTGCGCTTGATCGGGGCGGCGACCGGCCGGTCCGAGCGCAGGACGATGGCGTCGGGCTGGATGCCGATGCTGCGCAGCGCGGCCACGGAGTGCTGGGTCGGCTTGGTCTTCAGCTCGCCGCTCGGCCCGATGTACGGCAGCAGCGAGACGTGGAGGAAGAACACGTTGTCGCGGCCGACCTCGTGGCGGACCTGGCGGACGGCCTCCAGGAAGGGCAGCGACTCGATGTCGCCGACGGTCCCGCCGACCTCGGTGATGACCACGTCGACGTCGGGGCCTGCCATGGACCGGATGCGGTCCTTGATCTCGTTGGTGATGTGCGGGATGACCTGGACGGTGTCTCCGAGGTACTCGCCGCGGCGCTCCTTGGCGATCACGTTGGAGTACACCTGGCCGGTGGTCACGTTCGCTGAGCCGTGCAGCTCGGTGTCGAGGAAGCGCTCGTAGTGGCCGACGTCGAGGTCGGTCTCGGCTCCGTCGTCGGTGACGAACACCTCACCGTGCTGGAACGGGTTCATCGTCCCGGGGTCGACGTTGAGATAGGGGTCCAGCTTCTGCATGGTGACTCGCAGGCCACGCAGCTTGAGGAGGCGTCCGAGGCTCGACGCCGTCAGTCCCTTACCGAGACTGGAGGCGACGCCGCCGGTGACGAACAGATGCTTGGTTTGTGCGGCGCTGCGCAAGAAGTCTCCCGTGGTCGCGATAGAGCTGCAGGCACCCCCTGATAGGGGCCTACTGTCCACGGGCTCTCAGAATATCAAACGACCGTCGCGAACCGCCCCGTCACCTGCCCCTGCCCCGCATTCCCCAGGTAAACCCCTGACCGGTAACTTATGCCCTTATGTCAGTACATGGGGTGTTGAGGCGCACCCTCAGCGCTCTCGTCCACCGCGGCTGGTCCGTCCTCCGCGCCGCCGGCGAGGTCACCCCGGCCAGCCCCGGCGGCTACCGGTTCCGCCGCCTGGGCGAGGGCGCCCGCCTGGCCTTCCCCCCCGGCGCGGTCTTCGGCGAGCAGTGGATCGAGATCGGCGAGGAGACCCTCGTCGGCGAGCGGGTCTCCCTCTCCGCCGGCATGGCCCCGGGAGCGGACCTCGGCCCCGACGGCATCGTGCGGATCGGCCGGCACTGCTCCATCGGCCGGGGCGGTCACATCGTCGGGCACCAGTCGATCGACATCGGCGACCACGTCTTCACCGGCCCCTACGTCTACATCACCGACCAGAACCACGTCTACGACGACCCCGAGACGCCGATCGGCCGCCAGTGGCCCCGCAACAACCCCGTGGTCATCGGCTCCGGCTCCTGGCTGGGCACCGGCGCGATCATCCTGCCGGGCACCCGGATCGGCCGGCAGTGCGTGGTCGCCGCCGGGGCCGTGGTCCGCGGCGAGTTCCCCGACCACAGCGTGATCGCCGGCGTCCCGGCCAGGGTGGTCCGCCGCCACGTCCCCGGCCACGGCTGGCTCCCGCCCCACCTTGCCGCCGACGGCTCCCCCGGAGCCCTCACGACTCCCGGACTCACCGTGCTGTCCGACGGCGCGGTGACCTCGGGGACACCGTGACCCCCGTACCTCCCGGGGCCTCCTCCGCCGCCGCGGTCCGCCGGGGCGGGATCTTTGCCCCGTGATCGTTCGTTGAGGGAAGGGCGACACACGGAGGAGACACGATGCTCGCGGCACTAACCGGTCTGGGGCTTTCCACGGCGGCCGGGCTCAACGCCTACATCCCGCTGCTGGTCGTCGGCGTCCTCGCCAACCTCACCGACGAGGTACGGCTGCCGAGCGAGTTCGCCTGGCTGTCCAACGGCTGGGTGCTCGCGATCATCGGCGTGCTGCTGCTCGCCGAGATCGTGCTCGACAAGGTCCCGGCGGTCGACAGCGTCAACGACATGATCCAGACGGTCGTCCGCCCGGCCTCCGGCGGCGTGGTGTTCAGCGCCACCGAGGCGGCGGCCCGGCTCGACGGCTCGACCTGGATGAGCCACAACCCCTGGCTGAGCTGGGTGCTGGGCATCGCGATCGCGCTGGCCGTACACCTGATGAAGTCCACCGCCAGGCCGGTCGTCAACGTCTCGACCGCCGGGGTGGGCGCCCCCGTGGTCAGCACCCTGGAGGACGCCGGCGCGCTCGGCATGAGCCTGGTCGCCGTCTTCATGCCGGTGCTGGTGGTCGTCGGCGTGGCGGTCCTCGCCCTGTTCGGCTGGTGGGCGGTCCGCAGGGTACGGCGCCGCCGCGCCCTGCGCCGAAGTCTCGCCTGACACCCTTGCCTTGGCCCCGTCCCCGCCCGGACGATCCGGCACCGGATGGCGGCCCCACGGCTCCGCCCCGGCCGCATTCCCGGGGATATGCTCGAAGAACCCGTCTCGCCCCCGCCAGGAGGTGGCTCCCATCGGCACTTTCATCACCATCGCACTGGTGATCCTGCTGTTCGTCCTTCTCGCCTCGGCGGCCGGCATCTACCTCCTGGTCAAGGTCGGCAAGAAGGCCACCAAGGAGGCCCGCAAGGTCGGCGACCGGGTCGCCACCCACGTGGCGTCGATGGGCACCGGCGAGGCCGCCGAGGCCGAGCGGATGCGCATCGACCTGCGCCGGGAGGTCTCCCTGACCCGCCAGGCCGTCGAGCAGGCGCTGCGCGACGGCTGGGGCCTGGGCGACCTGCCCCACCTGATGGCGGAGATCGCCGTGCAGGCCGACCAGGTCGACGCCCAGCTCGGCCTCTACGCCCGGCACGCCCGCATGCCGTCCCATTCCGACCCCCACTCGTTCGGCCTGCTGCGCGACCACCACGCCAAGCTGACCGGGGCCTGCTCCCGCATCCGCGCCGATCTGCTCAACGACCAGATGACGCACTCGGCCGGGGTCATCGCCGACCTCCACAGTCGCACCGACCTGGAGATCGAGGCCCGCCGCCGCGCCCCCGACCCGCTGGACCAGATCGACGAGCTCTACCGCCGTACGATGCTCAGCCGCCCCCAGCGGGAAGAGCCCCGCTGACGGGTGCGGAGCGTGTCATCATGAACACGCACCGCGAAAAGGCGGGGCAGTTCAAGGAGGTCGGCATATGACCACGGCATTTCCCGAGTGGTTCTATCCGGGTCCGCCCGGCGGGTGGACGGCCGACATGCTCGACCGTCTTCCCCCCGACGCGCCCAGGCACGTCGAGCTGATCGATGGGTCACTCGTCATGATGTCACCGCAAACCGCGTTCCACATGTTCATGATCAATCTTCTGATCGATTCGGAGCGAGGAATACGCCCACCGGCCGAGCTGGTGGTCGCCCGTGAGATGACGGTCACCCTGGGCCTGCGCCAGCGCCCGGAGCCCGACGTCCTCGTCGTCGACAGGGCGGCCCTGCGGAACCTGAGCACGACCACTTTCAAACCGGAGGACGTCCACCTCGTCGTCGAGGTGGTGTCCGCCGAGTCCATGGAGCGGGATCGCACCACCAAGCCGATCAAGTACTCCGACGCCGGGATCAGATACTTCTGGCGCGTCGAGCAGGAGGACGAGGGCGCCGTCGTCTACACCTTCGAGCTGGAGCCCGCCGTCAGGGCGTACGTGCCGACCGGCATCCACCGGGGACGGCTGCGGACGTACGCCGGCTTCGACGTGGACATCGACCTCGACCTGAGCACGTACATGGGAGGCATGGCTCCTTAGGAGCCGGCCCGCGTTCCGCCCCCGTCGGGCGGCTCCCCGAAGTCGATCAGTTCGGCGTAGGTCGCGCCGTGGTTGATGCGCGCCCGTATGGCCTGGGCCTGGGCCGTGGTGGGCAGGAAGCCGTCGAGCACCTCGGGCAGGGCCACGCGCCAGCCCAGCAGCGCCCGGTCGGAGTGGCGGTGACCGGCGCGAACCACGGCGACGGCGACCCGTACCGCGTGCTCGTTGCCCGGTGGCACGCCCGGGCGGTCGGTCTCGATCGCCGAGTAGCGGAACCCGTCGGCCAGGGCGCAGGGCGGGCAGCCGAGCGGGCCCCGGCCCAGCGCCGACCCGCATTCACCGCAGGTCAGCCGGTCCAGGGCGGCGTCCACCACCCGCCAGTCGTGCCGGTCGGGCTCGCCGGTCACCATCTCGGCGATCAGCAGCTCGTCCTCCCGGGCCGGCTCGGCCGCGCCGAAGTGGTCCCGGAGGAAGTCCTGCCAGGCGTCATCGACGATCCGGTCGACCAGTGCGGCGCACCGGGCGCAGCCGGGGGCTCCGCCGTACTCCCGGCAGCCGCATGCGGGGCACCGGCGTGGCTCCGCCGTCCCGGGTGTCCGGGAACGGACCTTCCACCGGGCCGGGTCGCTCCAGGAGGGTTCGCGATCTGCCGTGTCGGTCATCTCAAGAGACGATCTTAGGAGACATCGGCCTCGCGCGTGCCGCGGACCTCGCCCGCGCGGGAGGCCGGCACCGGCCACCACGTCGAACTCGTCAGGGTGCGGCCCGCGGGGATGGTCCAGTCACCCACGGCCCGATGGGAGGCGAAGGTCTGCGGGAGCCTCCGCGGCGGAGCCCTCCGCGACGACCGGTCCCGGCTAGGTTCCGTTTCGCGGGTCATCCCGCCTACCGCGGACATCCACCGAACAGAACCTAGTCCAGACGCCAGATCATGCCGTTGGTGAACGGCATCTCCTCGGACTCGGTGTGGTCCCGGCCGACCGCCCAGACCGAGGCCGATCCGGGGCGGCGGGCGAGCGCCGCCACCGAGCGTCCGCCGAGCGGGCCGCGGTCGGCCTCGTACGTCCGCCATCTCCCGCCGGTGAGGCGGCCCACGCCGTGGGGGACGGTCACCCACAGGCCGCCCGCGCCGTCGGCGACGATGTCACGGCCGATGGAGAGCCGTTCGGGCACGACCCTGACCAGCCACCGGCCGCCGCTCCATCTCATGAGCACGGGCCGGATGCACATCATCTCCTCCGCTCCGCAGATCCGGTACATGGAGCCGAGCACCCACACCTCTCCCCCGTCGCCCACCGCGAGGGCGGCCACCACGGTCTCCCGCTGCCGGTCCCCGTACAGGCGGGGGATCGGCGGGCGCGGGACCGAAGTCCAGCGGCGGCCGCTGCGGCGGGCGAGGGCGACGTGCCCGCCCTCGTCTCCCGCGATCCACACCTGGCCGGACGCGGTCGCCTGCAGGGCTTTCACGCGGAAGGGCGACCTCTGCGAGAGCCAGCGCTCGCCGTCCCAGTGGCGGATCCTGTCGGAGGTCGCCGCCCAGACCTCGTCACGGCCGGTCGTGGCGGCCCCCGCGCCCCCCGCGTTCAGCACGGACACCGTCCATGACGTGCCGTCCCAGCGGGCTGCGCAGCTATCGGAGCCGCCGTTCGCCTTGATGGCGTTGCAGAGACCGAACACCCACAGGGTGCCGTCGCGGGAGGCCGCGATCCGGTGCGCCTCCACCACCCGGTCGAGTTCGGGCAGCCCGTGCCAGCGCCGGCCGTCCCATCGCATCGCGTACGTCAGCGTGCGGCGCGGCCCGCAGGGGTCGCCCGTCGCGGGGAACTCGCGCTCCCCGACGGCGTACACCGTGCCGTCGGGCAGCGCCGTCACAGCGCGGTAGTCGTCGCCGTAGGGGTAGGCGTTGTAGTGCACGAGGCGCATCCCACCCCCGGAGGGGAGCGGCGGCGGGGTAGGGGGCAGCGTGGAGCCCGGATGGAGGTGGCAGCGGTTCCCGGGAGAGGTCTCCACTGGACCGGGGGAGGTCGTCACCGCGCCGGGAGGGGTCCACGCCGCGCCGGGACGGGGCTCGGCCTGCGGCCCCGGGGAGGGAACCGTCGCGCCGGGTCCGGGGGCGGCCGAGCATCCGGCGGACAGAGCGGATAGAGCGGACAGAGCCGCCATGGCCAGGCCCGCCAGAGCTGAGCGCACCGCTTTTCGGCCCATGCCGGGCATTCTGGCATCAAGGGTCGCGCCGCGGCCACGGGATCGTCGTCATCGGCATCGCACGCGCGGATGCCTGCCGTCATCGGCGTCGTACACGGAGGCGCCCGCCGGCCGCCCCAGGTCACGGGGCGGCCGATCGCCGGTCTCCTGACCGTCGCCGGGCCGCCGGGTCTCCCCGGCGGCGGTCAGGAGACGCCGGCCTCGCGCATGTCGCGGACCTCGCGCTTGAGCTCCTTGATCTCGTCGCGGAGCCGGGCGGCGACCTCGAACTGCAGGTCGGCCGCGGCCTGGTGCATCTGCTCGGTGAGCGAGGCGACCAGTTCCTCCAGCTGGGCCCGGGGCATCTCCCCGGCGATGGCCTTGGCGTGCTGGCCGGCGGCCTTGGACGCGAAGCCGGGGACCGGTGCCTTGCCGCGCGACTGCTGGCGGCCGTTGCCGCCGAGAAGCTGCTCGGTGTCGGCGTCCTCGCGGTTGAGCGAGTCGAGGATGTCGGCGATCTTCTTGCGGAGCGGCTGCGGGTCGATGCCGCGGGCCTCGTTGTAGGCGACCTGCTTGGCCCGGCGGCGGTTGGTCTCCTCGATCGCCCGCTCCATGGAGGGGGTGATCCGGTCGGCGTACATGTGCACCTGGCCGGAGACGTTCCGGGCGGCGCGGCCGATCGTCTGGATCAGGGAGGTCTCCGAGCGCAGGAACCCCTCCTTGTCGGCGTCGAGGATGGCCACCAGTGACACCTCGGGCAGGTCGAGGCCCTCGCGCAGGAGGTTGATGCCGACCAGCACGTCGAACTCGCCGGAGCGCAGCTCGCGGAGCAGCTCGATGCGGCGCAGGGTGTCGACCTCGCTGTGGAGGTAGCGGACCCGGATGCCGAGCTCCAGGAGGTAGTCGGTGAGGTCCTCGGCCATCTTCTTGGTCAGCGTGGTGACGAGGGTCCGCTCGTCCTTCTCGGCGCGGATCCTGATCTCGTGGACGAGGTCGTCGATCTGCGACGTCGTGGGCTTGACGATCACCTCGGGGTCGACCAGGCCGGTCGGCCGGATGACCTGCTCGACCACGTCGCCGCCGGAGCGGCCCAGCTCGTAGGAGCCGGGGGTGGCCGAGAGGTAGACGGTCTGGCCGATCCGCTCCAGGAACTCCTCCCACTTCAGCGGGCGGTTGTCCATCGCGGACGGCAGCCGGAAGCCGTGCTCGACGAGCGTGCGCTTGCGGGAGGCGTCGCCCTCGTACATCGCGCCGATCTGCGGGACGGTCTGGTGCGACTCGTCCAGCACGAGGAGGAAGTCCTCGGGGAAGTAGTCGAGCAGGGTGTTGGGGGCGCTGCCGGGGGCGCGGCCGTCCATGTGGCGCGAGTAGTTCTCCACGCCGGAGCAGGTGCCGATCTGGCGCAGCATCTCCAGGTCGTAGGTGGTGCGCATGCGCAGCCGCTGGGCCTCCAGGAGTTTGCCCTGGCGCTCCATCCTCTCCAGCGTCTCGGCCAGCTCGGCCTCGATGCCGTTGACGGCCTTCTCCATCCGCTCGGGGCCCGCGACGTAGTGGGAGGCGGGGAAGATGTAGACCTCGTCGTCGTCGGTGATCACCTCGCCGGTCAGCGGGTGCATCGTGGAGAGCTTCTCGATCTCGTCGCCGAACATCTCGATGCGCACGGCGAGCTCTTCGTACTTGGGGATGATCTCGATGGTGTCGCCGCGGACCCGGAAGGTGCCCCGGGTGAAGGCCAGGTCGTTGCGGGTGTACTGCATGTCGACCAGGCGGCGCAGCAGGCGGTCGCGCTCGATCTCCTGGCCCGTCCGGAGACGGACCATGCGGTCGACGTACTCCTGCGGGGTGCCCAGGCCGTAGATGCACGACACCGACGCCACCACGATCGTGTCACGGCGGGTCAGCAGCGAGTTGGTCGCGGAGTGGCGCAGCCGCTCGACCTCGTCGTTGATCGAGGAGTCCTTCTCGATGTAGGTGTCGCTCTGCGGGACGTACGCCTCGGGCTGGTAGTAGTCGTAGTACGAGACGAAGTATTCGACCGCGTTGTTCGGCATCATCTCGCGCAGTTCGTTGGCGAACTGCGCGGCGAGCGTCTTGTTGGGCTGGATGACCAGGGTCGGCCGCTGCAGCCGCTCGATCAGCCAGGCGATCGTGGCGGTCTTGCCGGTGCCGGTGGCGCCCAGCAGGACGCTGTCCTTGTCGCCCGCCCGCACGCGCCGCTCCAGGTCGGCGATGGCTGCGGGCTGGTCGCCCGACGGGGTCATCTCGGTGACCACCTGGAAGGGCGCCACCTTGCGCTGCAAATCAGTTACCGGCCTCACTCCACCCACTGTAGGCGGGCCCACCGACATTTCCGTCCGGCCGTACGGCCGGCCTCGCTCCCCGGCGTTCTTCTCCACGGCACGGGGGGATCCCGGCGCGCGGGCGGAACGAGCGCAATCCGTCCGGCCGTACGGGCACCTTCGGCCCGCCGGGCACGTTGGGCGTAAAGAAGGTGTAAAGAAAACGTCCGGACGGGCGGGGGCGAGGGGCGGGGGCGCGGGATCGGCGGGTGACTTCCGGGGTGGGCCGGGCGGCTTCGATCCGGTTCAATCCGGCGGCAAGCCGACGTCAAGCCCGGTGGACTTCACTGCCGGGTACGGCCTCGCCATCCGGCTCCCCGTCTCAATGCGCCGGACAAAAACTCGCGAAGACTGATATATCGGACTATCTAGTACGACTACCTCCCGGAGGTCAGATGTCCCGGTCACAACAGGTCATGCGGACCGCCACGGCGGCCGCCCAGGCGATAGGACAGGGAGGCGACCCACGCCAGATGGCCGGCCAGGCCGTGGGCCGGCTCGCGGGCCGGTTCACCGGCCAGGGGTCCGGCGAGCAGGGCTTCGCGCTCGACCCGTCCGACTTCGCCGCGGCCCGCGACCAGGACATCTCCACGGGGACGGTCATCGAGGCCCGCAGCGCCTCACTGACCGAGGCCGGTGAGATCCTCGGCCGGAGCTTCGCCGCGGCGGGGCCGGACGGCCGGCCGGCCCACGTGATCTCGCCGGTGGTGATCCCCAAGGGGACGACGGCGCGGGTGGTCATTCCGCTGGTGGTCCTGGCCGTCCTCGGCCTGGCCGGGCTGGTGGCCACCGGGCTGCCGGACGGCGCGCGGGTGCTGTTCGGCCCGCACTACTGGCTGGTCCTGGTGCTGGCCGCCGCGTTCCTGTGGTGGCGGCGCAGCGTGGTCATGGTCCCCGAGGGCGCCAAGGCGCTGATCACCAAGTTCGGCAAGCTCGTGCAGATCGCCGAGCCGGGCCGGGTGACGCTGTTCAACCCGTGGAAGCGGGTCAGCTACATCGTCAACACCACCCGCGAGTACCCCTTCAACGCGCCGATCAGCGAGGCCCCGACGCAGCAGGGCGTCAAGGCGAGCGTCGACCTGTTCCTGCAGTTCCGCATCGAGGACCCGGCCGAGTTCATCTTCGTCCTCGGCTCGGTCAGCGGCTTCCAGGCCAAGCTGCAGAACGCCATCAGCGAGGTCACCCGCTCCCTCATCTACTCCCAGCGCGCCGAGGAGATCTACGACCTGGTCGGCGAGAGCACCCTGGGCATGCTGGACACCCTCAACCAGCAGTTCCTGCCCGCCGTACGGCTCACCGACGTGAACATCACGCACGCCGAGCCGACGAGCCAGGAGTACCGGATGGACCTCGCCGCCCCCGAGATGATCAGGGTGGCCAAGGAGGCCTACACCTACGAGTACGAGCTGCAGCTGCGCAAGGAGCAGAACGAGGGCGACATCGTCAGGGAGCTCGCCGGGCTGCAGGAGCAGCTGTCGGCGATCCAGGCCGAGATCGCCGGCTACCAGGCCCGGATGGACACCGCGCTGGAGCGCGCCTCCTACCAGGCCAAGGCGCAGGCGGGCCAGCGGCTGGTGGAGGCGGAGTCCACCGCCAAGGCCAACGCGGCGCTGCTGGAGGCGCAGGCGCTGGACATCCGGGCGCTGAGCGCGGCCCAGGCGCCGGAGATCCTGGACTACCGGTTCCAGCAGGACCTGCTCGACAAGCTGGAGTCCGTGGCGGCGCACCTGCCCCGGATGGTGCAGGTGGGCGAGCGGCCCGACATCGACCTGCTGGCCCTGGCCAGGCAGCTCGTCGGCAGCCGTGAGACGCAGCTGTTCTCCGAGGAGGACATGGCGGCCATCAGGTCGCGCGTCACCGAGATCGGCAGGCGGGTCGAGGAGCGCGGCTCGGAGATCGCCGCGCTGCTGAACCCGGCCCCGGAGGCCGGCGGCGCCGGTGCGGGCGGAACGACCGGCGGAATCGGTACGGCGGGGCCGACCGGCGGGACACCACAGACACCGCAGCCGGTGCAGACGGCGCAGACGGCGCAGACGGCGCGGCCTGAGCAGGCGGAACCGCCGGGGCGGGCGCTCCGGACGGCCGGGGCGCAGGACGGGCCGGCGGCCCGGGAAGGCGAGGACGTGCGATGAGCGCCGAGTTCTCCAAGATCAAGGAATCCCTGGCGTCCTGGTCGGAGATCCGCCAGCTGCTGCGCGGCGGCGAGTCCGGCCGGCTGGTCCCGGTGGTCATCCCCAAGGACCGCCGCGGTTTCGCCTGGCTGACGTTGCTGTTCGCCGCCTTCTACCTCGCCGGCACGGCGGTGCTCGCCGACGGGGTGATCTCCTTCCTGGCCGCGGTGGGCGCGGTGGTCCTGCTGCTGGTCACGCTGGTGTGGGTGTGGCGGCGGGCGATCATCGAGATCGAGGAGGGCACCACCGGCGTGCGCAGCCGCTGGGGCGCGGTCACCGGCACCCTGCCCCCGGGCCGCCACTACCTGTGGCTGCCGTGGGACCGGGTGGACGCGGTGGTGGACACCTCCACCGAGATCCCCTACTCGGCGCCGATCGTGGCCTGCCCGACCGCGGAGAACGTGCCGCTGAAGTCGATCGAGTTCTTCCTGAAGTTCCGCATCGTCGACCCGGTGGCCTTCGTCCGGACGATCGGGGCGAGCAACTTCGACCTGGTGCTGAGCAGCGCCGTACAGGACGCCATCCGTCAGCGCAGCCGCAGGGTGCACACCGAGCGCGCCTACGACCTGCGGGGGTCCGACGTCGGTGACATGCAGGAGCTGCTGACCCGCCAGCTCGGCCGGTACGGCGTGCGGATCACCGGCGCCAACATCCCCGACGTGCAGCTGCCCGACGCCTACCAGCAGCACCTGGCCACCCGCGAGAAGGTCGCCAAGGAGCTGTCGGCGTTCGAGCGGGAGTGGGAGCTCACCCGCAAGCGGCGGATCGACACGCTGCTGATGGAGATCGAGCGCGCCAAGAAGACGCGGGACGCGCGGATCGTGGAGGTGCGGGCCGCCGCCAACACCGCCCGCAAGGACGTCGCCCGCATGCTGGAGGAGCACGAGACCGAGGCGCAGCGGGTGCGCTGGGAGATCGAGGCCAAGGGGCGGGCCGAGCTCACCTCCGCCGAGAACGAGGCCCGGGGGCTGCGCAGGCTGGCCGACTCCTATCGCGACAACCGGGCCGTGCTCCAGTACGAGCTGGCCCGTCGCCGCCTCGACGTGGGGGCCAGGCTCGCCGAGAGCGCCCCGCGTCCCTTGGTGGTCCGCACCGACGGCACGTCCGGCGAGTCGTCGGCGCTGTCCACGATGCTCCTGGCCCAGCTTCTGCCGCGGCTCGGCGGCATCGGCGACGGCGGCGGCGCGAACGGAAACGGGAACGGAACCGGCGCGAACGGCCAGGCCTGGCCGTCCGGCCAGGCCGGCTGAGCCAGTCCCGGCGGTCCCGTCCCGGCCGGCGCCCGCCCCGGCCGGGCCGGGCGCCGCCGGGACGTCCGATCCCTGGTCCGGCCAGGCCTGTCCCCTCGCCCCATCCCGACCACGCGCCCGAACGGGCGCTTTCCATCTCAGATCAGACACCAACCGGGGAGTCCCCATGGTTTTCCGCAAGCTGATGGCCGCGTTCGGCGCGGGCGTCGAAGTCGACACGATCCTGCAGAACTCCCACGTCCGTCCCGGTGAGATCCTGCGCGGGCGGGTCGACTTCCGCGGCGGCGGCTCCGACCACCAGGTCGAGGGCATCTTCATCGACTTCACCGCGGTCGTCGAGGTCGAGAGCGGCGACAACGAGCATCACGCGACCTACAGCTTCCTGCGTGAGCAGGTGGCCGGGCCGTTCCAGCTCGCGGCGGGCGCGTCCCACTCGGCGTCGTTCGAGATCGCCGTCCCGTGGGAGACCCCGATCAGCGCCGTCGGCGGTCACCCGCTGCGCGGCATGCGGCTCGGCGTGGCCACCGAGCTGGCCCTGGCCGGAGCGCTCGACAAGGGCGACCTCGACCCGCTGTTCGTCAACCCGCTGCCCGCCCAGGACAACGTGCTCGGCGCGCTGAGCCGGATGGGCTTCCACTTCAAGAAGGCCGACCTGGAGCGCGGCACGCTGCGCGGCTCGCGGATGCCGTTCTTCCAGGAGATCGAGTACCACGCGGGCCACGAGTACGGCCGGCACTTCAGCGAGCTGGAGCTGACGTTCATCACCGGGCCGCACTCGATGGACGTCATCCTGGAGGCCGACAGGCGCGGCGGGTTCCTGTCGTCCGGCGGCGACACCTACGACCGGTTCACGGTCCGCCACGGCGACCATCCGGGCCAGGTGGAGCAGTCGCTGCGCGAGGGGCTGGAGGCGATGGCCCGCAGGCGCGGCTGGTTCTGACCGTCCACACCGGCCACGGCCCGGGACTCCGGGAGGGGCGCGAGGCAGGCCGTTCCGATCGCGCGGCCCGCGTGTCCGGGATTCCGCGCCCCACCAGGTCATCGGCTCCGGCAGGGCTTTTCGATGGCGGGGCCCGTGGCGCGAACCGCTCACAGTGATCTGCCACATTCCAAAAGGTGCCGGACATTCACCAGGTGTCCGGCACCTTTCGGCAAGGAGATCCTGTGACACACCGAGATCGCTTCGAGGCGGTCTATGACGCGTACTACCCGGCGATACATCAGTACGCCGCCCGTCGTACCCGCTCCCCCGACGACACGGCCGACGTCATCTCCGAGACGTTCCTCACCGCCTGGCGGCGTATCGATGACGTTCCCGACGGTGAGGAGGCGCTGCTGTGGCTGTACGGGGTGGCCCGCCGCGTGCTGGCGAACCGGCAGCGCGGTGATCTCCGCAGGGCCGTGCTCGCCGAGCGGCTGCGTACGGAACTGGCCGCCGGCCGGCCGGCCGAACCGGCCGATCTGGAGCACGTCCGCGCCGCCTTCCACGGGTTGCCCGAGCGTGACCGCGAGGTCCTGGCGCTGGCCTGCTGGGAGGACCTGACCAGCGAGCGGATCGCCAAGGTCATGGGATGTACGGCCGTCGCCGCCCGGAGCCGGCTGCATCGGGCGCGCAAGCGGCTCGCGGCCGCGCTGGCGCGGCAGGCCTCTCTGACGATCGCGATGGAGGAAGCATGAGCGACATCGACAACCTGGTCAGGGCCATCGACCCGGCACCGCACGCACCGGCTCAGGGGCCCGGTGCGCGCGAACTGCGTGAGCTGATCATGGCGACCCAGGCGGACCGGCGCCGGACGACTCGGTGGCGCCCGCGGTGGCAGGCCGGTGCCCTCGGGCTCGCGGTGGCCGCGGCCGCCGCGGTGGTCCTCCTCGGCCAGGCCGTCCCCGCCTCCTCGCCCTCTCCTGCGGTCACCGGTGTCACCGCCCTGCAGGGAACGTCGATCCTGCTGGCCGCCGCCGCCAAGGCCCAAGCCGCCCCGGAAGGGGCCTACTGGCGCCTTCGGGAGCTGTACGTGGGGTCGGCGGGGCCGTACGGCGAAAGCGGCGACGCCTACCGGCTCAAAACCACCTACCTCTCGGAGGATTGGGTGGCCAAGGACGGCCGCAGATGGATGGGCCGCAGGCAGCTGGCCGCCACCCCTCTCGACACGGAGGCGTGGCGCAGGGACGGCTCGCCGGCCGAATGGGAGATGGGACCGGATGGCGGCGTCTACTCCACCTCGCCCGGCGAGGGCACGCTCACCCCGCTCAAGGGACGGCGGAAGCTCTACTGGAGTGCCCTGCCCCTGACGCTGAAGGAGATCGAGGCGCTTCCCGCAGATCCCGAGGCGCTGAAGAAGCGAGCCGCCGACGCGATCCGCAGTGATCAGGACTTCGCCGGTTCGGTGGAGGACGGCCTGCCCTCCGTCCTGGCCGAACTCCTGTATCGCCTGCCCGTCTCCCCGCAGGTGCGCGGCGCCGCCTACCAGGCGCTGGCGACACTGCCCGCGGTGCGGATCGAAGGCCGGGCCACCGACCCGCAGGGGCGGCCGGGGGTCGCCGTGACCTTCCCGATCCAGGAGGGCCTGCCCTCCCGGAACAAATTGATCATCGATCCCGGCACCTCCAAGGTGCTGACCGCCGAAGACACCGGAGTGCCGCGGAAGGGTGACCGGGCCACCGTGGTGCTGGAGTCCGGCTGGACCGACGCCGAACCGTCCCCGCCCTCGACCGGGTGAGGAACTGCCCGGTGAGGGTCGCGAGACCGGCCGGGCACCGGCCTCACGCCGACCGTCCCGGATGCGTCCGCTCTCGGCGAGGGTCGTAGGCGGTTGGGCGCCGGTCAGGCCGGAGCGGGGGTCGATGTCCGGCCGGAGCCAGGGGTTCCGCACCGTTCCGTGCCCGGAGGGCGGCGGGATACGGTCCTGCCATGACGACAGAGGCATCGGCCGCGCGGAGCGGTGAACCGGGCGGGGCCGCGGGGCGGGGCGAGGACCGCGTCGTCGCGCCGCCGGATCTGGAGCACGCCCGCCGGGTCGCCGTCGACGCCGCGGGGGCGGCCGGCCGGCTGATCACCGAGGGCACCCGGGCGGCCCTCGTGGTCAATCCAAAGGGAGACGACGGCGATGTGGTCACCGACCTGGACCTGGTGTCGGAGAGGCTGCTGGTCGACCGGGTCCTTTCGGCGTTCCCCGGGCACGCGGTGATCTCAGAGGAGGCGGGCGCGCTGGGTGAGGCCGGGTCGGAGTGGACGTGGGTCATCGACCCGCTCGACGGCACCAACAACGTGGCGATCGGCCTGCCTCTGTACGCGGTGGGCCTGGCTCTGTGCCGCGGCGGGCGTCCCGAGCTGGGAGTCGTGCACGAGCCGGTGACCGGCCGTACCTGGTCGGCCGTGCGTAGCCGGGGCGCGGTCGGCCCGGCGGGCCCGCTGACGGCTCCGCCTTACCGGCCCGGTCGTTCCGGTCCGGTGCTGGCCTGGATCCAGGGGTACGGCGTGCGCCGCGGCGACCCCGTGGCCACGGCGCTGAAGGCGGCGCTCGATCTGCGCGCCCGCCGGGTACTGCGGCTGTGGGCCCCGCTGCTCGCCTGGGTGATGCTGGCCCGGGGGGACATCGACGGCATCGTCGGTCACCGGACCGGGGTCGTCGACCTGCCGGGCGGCCTGCTGATCGCTCAGGAGGCCGGGGCGGTGGTCAGCGGCTTCGACGGGGCGCCGTTCGACCGCGTTCCACTGGACGGGAGCGTATGTGACTTCGTCGCCGGGCGGGCCGGACTGCAGGAGGAACTGCTGGAGGAGGTCAGGGCCGTCCCCGGGATCACGTCCTGACCGTCCGGAGGAAACCGGGAACGAGCCTGAACGCCGTGAGTGCCGCGGCGGCCGCGGTCCCGGTCGTGGTCCGTCGCCGGGGGCGGTTCGCGGGCGTCAGACGGTTCCCGGGCGTCAGACGGTTCCCGGGCGTCAGACGGTTCCCGGGCGTCAGACGGTTCCCGG
>NZ_JBEZNH010000068.1:26960-40187 GCF_040653115.1 Streptosporangium sp. NPDC048047
CGGGCGTCAGGCGGTGAGCAGCAGCGCGGCCACGGCGGCGGCCACCCCGGTCACCGCCAGTCCGGCCCCGGCCAGCACGAACGTCAGCGGTGGCACCCGCACCGCGCGGCGGCGGCACCACTCGAACCACAGCAGGGTGGCCAGCGACGCCCAGGGGGTGATCAGCGGCCCGACGTCGGCGCCGATGAGCAGGGCGAGGAGCCGGTCGCGGTCGCCCGCCGGGATGACCTTCTCCACCGCGGTGTAGGCGGGCAGGTTGTTGATCAGGTTGGCCAGCCCGCCGCCGGTGGCCGCCGCCCGGTAGGCGCCGGCGGCGTCGCCCGCCGTACCGGTCAGCGCGCCCATCAGGCCGGCCAGGCCGTACCGGCTCAGGGTGGGCACCACCAGGAACAGGCCGGTGACGAAGACCAGGAGCTGCCAGGGGAACAGGGCGAAGGTGAGCTTGGAGCGGTCGCGCCAGGCGAAGGCGGCGACCATCAGCACCGCCGCGGTGAGGGAGACGAGCTGGATCGGCAGTTCCAGCAGAAGCGCGGCGATGAACAGCGCGCACACGGTGGCCGCGATGCGGAACAGCAGCGGGTCGGCGACCGGGACGGGGCCAGGCGGGATGTAGCGGTCGGCGCCGCGCCGGCCGCGCCGCCAGAAGAACACCCACAGGAAGACCATGGTGACCGCGATCGAGGCGGCCTGCGGCAGCCAGAGCCGCCCGGCGAACTCCTTGGTGGACATGCCCAGGCGGTCCATGGCGAGAAGGTTCGTGAGGTTCGACACCGGCAGCAGCAGGCTCGCGGTGTTGGCCAGCCAGACGGTGGTCATGGCCAGCGGCAGCGCGGCGATGCCGCTCCTGGCCGCCAGGGCGAGCATGACGGGCGTGAGCAGCACGGCGGTCGTGTCGAGGTTGAGGAACATGGTGACCAGGGCGGCGAAGGCGGTGCACAGCAGGAACAGCGCCGCGTGGTTCCCCCGCCCGGCCGCCGCCAGTCTCGCCGCGATCACGTCGAAGACCTGGGCCTCCTTGACGAGCTCGGCCATCACGATCACCGCGCCGAGGAACAGCAGGACGGGTGCGATCCGCGTCAGCTCGGCCCGCGCGTCCCCGGCGGGCAGCAGGCCGGTCAGGACGGACAGGAGGCCCAGCACCAGCAGGCCGATCCGGATCCAGTCCAGAACACTCAGTCGCCGCAGCACGGCAGCCATGATCCACGAGGTCGGCCGAGATCGCATGTCGCCCTCGACCGGAGGGCCGGATGAAGGCGGAACGGCACCGGTTGATTACGCACTGACCCGTTTTTCCCGACCACTGGTCACCCCGATATACGCGTTATATGGTGCGTACGCCGGTTTGGCGAATATTGGCCGGACCGAATCATCCATGCGCTCTTGGTAGGAGGATTCATGGCAATAACGAAAAAAGCCTTCGCGACCGTGGCTCTTTGCGCATCGGCGTTCCTGCCGGCCGTCGTGGCGCCGACTCCGGCCTTCGCCGCGAACTCCTGCAACTTCCCGACGCACGCCACGTCCCCCAGCAAGTTCATCAGGAGCTACAGCAACTGCAATGACTGCAGGGCCAAGGAAGGGGTGAACTACCAGGGTTACAGGACCTACTGCACCTACAACCCGAGCAATAACCTGAACGACCTGCACATGTACCTCATCCCCATGTGGTAGCCCGAAGCAGCGACGGTCCCGGACGGGACGTCCGGAGGACCTCACCGGCGAGAACGAGCGCCCGCCCGCGGGGTGGGCGCTCTTCTCACGCGCCGCCCCGCCGCCGGCCCGCTCTTCTCACGCGCCGCCCCCGCTGCCGGCCCGCTCATCGCCGCGACGCCCCCCACGGTCACGGTGTGCTCCGAAGGCAGCGGTGAGGCGGTCCCGGCCGCACGCGTCGCGGCGATCGGCGAACGGCTCCGCTCACCTCGGACGCACGCCCCGGCCGGAGCGAGCCGACAGCTCGGCCCAGACCTCCTCGGCCCTGACCTGCAGCTCCTCCAGCGTCCCGTCGTTCGGCACGACGATGTCGGCGACCTTCAGCCGGTCCTCGCGGGTCGCCTGGGCGGCGATGCGGGCCCGCGCGTCCCGCTCGGTCATGCCACGGAGCTCCAGCAGGCGGGCGAGACGCACATCGTCGGCGGCGTCCACCACGATGACCACGTCGTACATGGGGGCGAGGCCGTTCTCCGCCAGCAGCGGGACGTCGTAGACCACGATCGCCTCCTCCGCCGCCCGGTCCTGCAGCTCGGCGACGCGCGCGCCGACCAGCGGGTGCACGATGCCGTTGAGGGCGGCCAGCTTCCCTGCGTCGGAGAAGACGATGGAGCCGAGCCTCTCCCGATCGAGGGCGCCGTCCCGGCGGAGGATCTCCGTTCCGAAGACCTCGACGATCCGGGCGAGTCCCTCCGTGCCGGGCTCGACCACCTCGCGGGCGATCCTGTCGGCGTCGATCACCACGGCGCCCAGGGCCGCCAGCCGCCGCGCCACCTCGCTCTTGCCGGATCCGATCCCACCGGTGAGTCCCACCTTCAGCATGATCCGCAGCATACGCGGTACGGCCCGCCAGCCAGGACCCCAGTCCTGCGCCTCAGGGCTCGCGGCGCATGTGGACCAGGGTCAGGTGGTCGCTCATCCGCTCCCTGCCGGTCTCGCGGTAGCCGTGGCGGCGGTAGAGCCGCAGGTTGCCCTCGGACAGGTGCCCGGTGAACAGGTCGAACGCCAGCGCGGAAGAGGCGTCGTCGTGGAGCGCGGCGAGCAGGGACCCTCCGACGCCGCGTCCCTGGGCGTCGGGGGCGACCACGAGGCGGCCGACCAGGCAGGTGGTGCCGGACATCCTCCCGCGGACCGCGCCGACGATCCTGCGCTCCTGGCGGGCGACGAGGACGACACCGGTCTCGACGGCCACGCGGACCTGCCCGGCCGACTCCACCAGCGGCGGGATGAACGGATCGCCGTAGAGCTGGGCCTCGCTGACGTAGGCGGCGCGCTGCACGGTCAGGATCTCTCCGGCGTCCCCGGGCCCGGCCCGTTCGATCACGGTCACGGCCGCCACCCTACGGCACCGCGTACCGTACGGCGGGCGCGGGCCTCCCCGGCCCGGAACGGGGATCCGGCGGCCGGAGGCGGCCGGAACGTGAAAAAGGACCCCGCCGAAGCGGGGTCCTTCCTCACATCACTCGCTCAGGGCGTGCGCCCCGCGGGACCGGTGTCAGTTCTGACCGCCGGCGAGCTTCTCGCGCAGAGCGGCGAGAGCCTCGTCGGAGGCGAGAGCGCCGGCCGCCGGAGCGGAGGAGCTGCTGCTGCTGCCGCCGCCACCACCCGAACCGGCGGACTGGGTCTCACCGGTGTAGGTCGTCGGAGCGGCCTCGGCCTCGGCGTCGGCCTTGCGAGCCTCTTCGATCTGGCGCTTGTGCGCCTCGAAGCGGTTCTGGGCCTCGGCGTACTGCCGCTCCCACTCCTCGCGCTGCTTGTCGTAGCCCTCGAGCCACTCGCCGGTCTCGGAGTCGAAGCCCTCGGGGTAGATGTAGTTGCCCTGGTCGTCGTAGGTCGCCGCCATGCCGTACAGCGTGGGGTCGAACTCGACGTCGGCGCCCATCGCGGACTCGTTCGCCTGCTTGAGCGACAGGGAGATCCGGCGACGGTCGAGGTCGATGTCGATGATCTTGACGAAGATCTCCTCGCCGACCGTGACGACCTGCTCGGGGATCTCGACGTGACGCTCGGCCAGCTCGGAGATGTGGACGAGGCCCTCGATGCCCTCCTCCACCCGGACGAACGCACCGAACGGCACCAGCTTGGTGACCCGGCCGGGAACGACCTGGCCGATCTGGTGGGTCCGGGCGAACTGCTGCCAGGGGTCCTCCTGCGTCGCCTTGAGCGACAGGGAGACCCGCTCGCGCTCCATGTCGACGTCGAGGACCTCGACGGTGACCTCCTGGCCGACCTCGACGACCTCGGAGGGGTGGTCGATGTGCTTCCAGGACAGCTCCGAGACGTGCACCAGACCGTCGACGCCGCCGAGGTCGACGAACGCACCGAAGTTGACGATCGAGGAGACGACGCCCTTGCGGACCTGACCCTTCTGCAGGGTGTTGAGGAACGTCTGGCGAACCTCGGACTGGGTCTGCTCCAGCCAGGCGCGGCGGGACAAGACCACGTTGTTGCGGTTCTTGTCGAGCTCGATGATCTTCGCCTCGAGCTCGCGGCCGACATACGGCTGCAGGTCGCGGACACGGCGCATCTCGACCAGGGACGCCGGCAGGAAGCCGCGGAGGCCGATGTCGAGGATGAGACCACCCTTGACGACCTCGATGACGGTGCCGGTGACGATGCCGTCCTCGTCCTTGATCTTCTCGATCGTGCCCCAGGCCCGCTCGTACTGAGCGCGCTTCTTGGACAGGATCAGACGGCCTTCCTTGTCCTCCTTCTGGAGGACGAGCGCCTCGACGTGCTCGCCAACCTCGACGACATCCGCCGGATCGACATCATGCTTGATCGAGAGCTCACGCGAGGGGATGACACCCTCGGTCTTGTAGCCGATGTCGAGCAAAACTTCGTCTCGATCGACCTTGACGACGGTGCCCTCGACGATGTCGCCGTCGTTGAAGTACTTGATGGTCAGGTCGATCGCTGCGAGGAACTCTTCCTCGGACCCGATGTCGTTGACCGCTACCTGCGGGGTGCTCGAGGTGGCCTCAGTGCTGCTCGTCATGTGTGGAAGTGCTCCGAACGCGGACAGATGTCGATGTGGCGAACACGCAGCAGGCCTCTTATCGATCGGCCGAACTGGCGTCGGTCTGATCGAGCGCGAGCCCACTCGGTCCGAGACACGCACGAGCCCACAGCGCAGCGATCAGCATATGAGACCAGACGGGCCCGGTCAATCCGGGGGCACGACACGCCGGGGGTCAGGACCGGAAATCAGCTGATCCGGACCGTGATCGGGCTCGGTCAGTAGACGATCACCCGTCCCCTGTTCGGAGAACTGATCTTACCGCGAAGTCCCTTGGGAACGGAGATGCGGGCCGGATCGCCGTCGGCGGTGTAGCGCCGCCCGGGGTGGTCGTGCAGCCACTCCAGCCAGTACTGCGAGCACCATCGACGACATTCGCCTTTTTTGCCGTTGCTTTGGATCCGCTGGATGGCCCGCCGGTCGTAGCCCTTGGTGAACGGCGACTCCGACGGCTGCGCCCCGGCCAGGAAGACGCCCTTGAACCGGTATTTGACGCCGTCCCACTTGCCGGACTGCACGAGGGACCTCTTGCGCGGCATCGCGCCGTAGGGCAGCGCCATCGTCTCCGACGGCCCCGCGCCGAGCCGGCCGAGCAGCCGCTCGGTCCGCGCGAGCTGCTCGGCGATCTTCTTCTTCGGCATGGCGGGCAGGTAGGGGTGGCGCCAGGTGTGGTTGGCCACCTCGAACCCGTGGGAGGTCAGCCAGCCCACCGCGCGCTTCTGGTCCTTCTCCGCGCGCAGCCCGAACGGCTCGCGGTTGACCCAGAAGGTCGCCACCGGGCGGAAGCCGGGGTGCCTCCTGGCGACGTCGTAGATGACCCCGACCGCGGTGTCCTTGGCCGGCATGCCGGAGTCGTCCAGCGCGAAGTGGCTGGCGTGGCCGTCGTCGAAGGTCAGCACGACCGGGTGCTTGCCGGCCGGGATGTCCATCCGTCCGGCGACGAACTCGCGCGCGGTGACCGGCACGTAGTCGTCGGCGGCGAGCCTCTCCAGCTCCTTGCGCAGCTGGGCGGGCGTGCGGTCGATGGAGGCGGCGCGTTCGGCGACGATCCGGTGGTACATCAGCACCGGGACCATCCCGGCCTCGTTCGCCCCGACCTGCCGGGCGAACTCCGGGGTGGCCGGGACGGGCGGCGGCAGCTCCACCGACGGCAGGGCGGACTCCGCGGAGCTCGCGGAGCCCGGGGGCCCCGAGGGGCCGGGCGTGGCGGACGGCGAATCCGCGGCCCGCCCCCTCGTCCAGTCGGCGACCGGGGTGGTCGCCGGGGGCAGCACCAGGAGCACCACCACCGCGACGGCCACCACCAGCACGTTCACCAACATGATGATCTGTGCGAACGGCGTCAGACTCCGCACGAAACCCCCGTGACGTCGAAGATGTCGGCTCGACGACCCACCCTAGAGCAGATCCGGACGGGCCGGGCGGGCCGGACGATCCTCGCGGCCGGGGCTCAGCGCGCTGAACGGCGATCGGCTCCGCTTCACGGCCCGGGCCATCCTCGCGGCCGGGGCTCAGTGGCCGGCGTCCTCCCAGGTGCGCCCGACGCCCACCGAGACCTCCAGCGGGACCCGCAGGGAGTAGGCGGCGTTCATCCGGCCGACGACCAGCTCGCGCAGCGTGTCGAGCTCTCCGGGGGCCACCTCGAACACGAGCTCGTCGTGGACCTGGAGCAGCATCCGCGACCGCAGCCCGGCCTCCTCGACCGCGCGGTGCACGCCCAGCATGGCGACCTTGATGATGTCGGCCGCCGACCCCTGGATCGGGGCGTTGAGCGCCATCCGCTCGGCCATCTCGCGACGCTGGCGGTTGTCGCTGTTGAGGTCGGGGAGGTAGCGGCGGCGGCCCAGGATGGTCTCGGTGTAGCCGTCGTGCCGGGCCTGCGCGACGATCGCGTTGAGGAAGTCGCGGACGCCGCCGAACTCCTGGAAATACTCCTCCTTCAGGCCCCTGGCCTCGGCCACCGGGATGTTCAGCTGCGCCGACAGCCCGTAGTCGGACAGGCCGTAGGCCAGGCCGTAGTTCATCGCCTTGATCTTGGCGCGCATCTCCCCGTTGACCTCGCCGGGGGCGATGTCGAATACCCGCGCGGCGGTGGCCTGGTGGAAGTCGTGGCCCGACTCGAAGGCCGCGATCAGCGACTCGTCGCCGGACAGGTGCGCCATGATCCGCAGCTCGATCTGGCTGTAGTCGGCCGTCAGCAGCGTCTCGTAGCCGGAGCCGACCACGAAGCCCTGCCGGATCCGGCGGCCCTCCACGGTGCGGATCGGGATGTTCTGCAGGTTGGGCTTCTCGGAGCTGAGCCGCCCGGTGGCCGCGACGATCTGGTTGAAGGTGGTGTGGATCCGCCCGTCATCGGCCACCTCCTTGATCAGCCCCTCGACGGTGACCTTGAGCTTGGCCTGGTCGCGGTGGCGGAGCATGATCGTCGGCAGCTCGTGCTCGGTCTGGGTGGCCAGCCAGGCCAGCGCGTCGGCGTCGGTGGTGTAGCCCGTCTTGGTCTTCTTCGTCTTGGGCAGCCCGAGCCGGACGAACAGGATCTCCTGCAGCTGCTTGGGCGAGCCGAGGTTGAACTGCTCGCCGACGCAGGCGTGCGCCGCCTCCACGGCCTGCTTGACCGCGGCGCCGAACTCGGCCTCCAACCGGCCGAGGTGGGCGCCGTCCGCGGCGATCCCGGCCCGCTCCATCTCGGCCAGCACGCCCACCAGCGGCAGCTCCACGTCGCGCAGCAGGCCGGCGCCGCCGCGCGTCTCCAGGAACGCCTCCAGCGCGTCGGCCAGCTCGGCGACGGCCAGCGCCCGCAGGCCCAGGTCGCGGGCGGCCTCCTCCTCCTGGTCGTCGAACAGGCTCGCCTGGCCGCCGTCGTCGGCCTGGCCCCGCAGCTCCCGGTGGAGGTAGGAGCGCGCCAGGTCCTCCAGCGGGAAGGCCCGCTGCCCCGGCATGGCGAGGTAGGCCGCCAGCGCCGTGTCGCACGTCAGGCCGCGCAGCTCCATCCCCTGCGCCCACAGCGCCAGCATGGGCCCCTTGGCGTCGTGGACGGCCTTGGCCGCCGACTCGTCGGCCAGCCACGCCCGCAGCGCCGCCTCGTCGGCCTCGGTGAGAGCCGCCGGATCGACGAAGGCCGCGCGGCCCGGCGCGCCGTCGCCCGGAACGGCGATCGCGACGCCGTCCAGGCGGCCGGTGCCCTTGGCGTAGGAGCCGGTGAAGGCCAGGCCCGCGCGGTGACCGGGACCGGCGGGCAGCCCCGCGAGCCAGGCGGCGACCTCGTCGGGGCCGAGCCGTACGACGTCGGCCTCGAACGCCTCGCCGCCCGCGGTCTCGGCCTCGGCCGCGCCGAGCGTCTTGAACAGCCGGTCGCGGATCTCGCCGCGGAACTCCAGCGTGTCGAGGATCTTGTCGATCTCCTCGCGGTCCCACCGGCCGATCGTCAGCGCCCCGACCTCGTGCTCCAGCGGAACGTCGCGCAGCAGCTGGGTGAGACGGCGGTTGAGCAGCACCTGGTCGAGGTGGGCCCGCAGCTTCTCGCCGACCTTGCCGCCGACCTCGTCGACCCGGTTCACCAGCTCCTCCAGCGACCCGAACTCGCGGATCCACTTGGCGGCGGTCTTCTCCCCCACGCCCGGGATGTTGGGGAGGTTGTCGCTGTTGTCGCCGCGGATCGCGGCGAAGTCGGGGTACTGGGCCGGGGTGAGGCCGTACTTCTCCTCGACGACCTCGGGCGTGAACCTCGTCATGTTGCTGATCCCGACCCGGGTCATCAGCACCGTGATCCGGTCGTCGACGAGCTGCAGCGCGTCACGGTCGCCGGTGACGACCAGCACGCTCATCCCCTGGTCGGCGGCGCGGACGGCGAGCGTGGCGATCAGGTCGTCGGCCTCGTATCCCGGCAGCGACAGGTGCGGGATCCGCAGCGCGTCGAGCATCTCGTGGATCAGGCTCATCTGACTGCGGAAACTGTCGGGGCTCGCGCTGCGGTTGGCCTTGTAGGGGGTGTACTCCTCGTGCCGGAACGTCGGCTCCGACCGGTCGAAGCAGACCGCCACGTGCGTGGGCTGCTCGTCACGGAGCACGTTGACCAGCATCGACGTGAAACCGTAGACCGCGTTGGTCGTCTGCCCGGTCGTCGTGGAGAAGTTCTCCTCCGGCAGGGCGTAGAACGCCCGGTAGGCCAGGGAGTGACCGTCCAGCAGCAGCAGACACGGACGAGAGGGGGTCGCTTCGTTCTTCGGCACACCAGAAGCCTAGTCTCCTGGTGCGACAGAAAACCTGAGCCGGCACGACAGGAGACATCCCCTTGACCCTGACAGACCCCGAGGAGATCGCCCGCCGCCTGCAGGAGCGACTCGGCGCCGACCACGCCGGCACCCTGGTCGACCGGATGGGCATCGAGATCACCGAGGCCGGCCCGGACCGGGTGATCGGGCGGATGCCGGTCGAGGGCAACGTCCAGCCGTACGGCCTGCTGCACGGCGGCGCCTCCTGCGTGCTGGCCGAGACCCTCGGCTCGACCGGGGCGGCCCTGTTCGCCGGGCGCGGCCGGATCGCGGTGGGCGTCGAGATCAGCGCCTCCCACCACCGCTCGGCCACCTCCGGCCACGTCACCGGCGTCGCCACCCGGATCCACGGAGGCCGCACGCTGGCCACCTACGACATCCGGATCACCGACGAGCAGGACCGCCTGGTGTGCACCTCGCGCCTGACCTGCGTGCTGCGCGACCGCTGACGACCGCTGATCCCATACGGCCTCCGCGCCGTCCCCGGTACGGCCTCCGCCTCGTTCCAGGCCGGGAGACCGCCGATCCTTTACGTTGCGAGGCCGGATCCGGGCCGCACGTCTTTGCACTATCGGCACATGGGTCGCTACGGTGGGTGACAGCGGTGCCCGCGGGGAGGCCGAGTAGAAAACGCGCAGGGTCGGGGAAGCTCTGCACGGCGCCAAAGGCCTCCCCCGGGCCCCGGGAACGGCCCGCGGCCCGCACCCGGGGTGCGGGCCGCGAGAGATCCCTCAGACGTCGGTGTGGGTCGGGTCCAGCACCCGCCGCAGGAACGACTTGGTGCGCTCCTGCTGCGGATCGCCGATCACCTGGGCGGCCGGACCGTCCTCGACGATCACGCCGCCGTCCATGAAGACCACCCGGTCGGCGACGTCGCGGGCGAACGCCATCTCGTGGGTGACCACGAGCATCGTCATCCCCTCCTCGGCCAGCTTGCGCATGACCGTCAGCACGTCCCCCACCAGTTCGGGGTCCAGCGCCGAGGTGGGCTCGTCGAAGAGCATCAGCGCCGGGTCCATGGCCAGCGCCCGGGCGATGGCCACCCGCTGCTGCTGGCCGCCGGACAGCTGCGCCGGGTAGGCGTCGCACTTCTCGGCGATGCCGACCTTCTCCAGGTTCTCCCGGGCGACCCGCTCGGCCTCGGCCCTGCCGCGCTTGAGCACCCGCCGCTGGGCGATCATCACGTTCTGCAGCGCCGTCATGTGCGGGAACAGGTTGAACTGCTGGAAGACCATGCCGACCCGGCGCCGGGCCGCGTCGAGGTCGACGTCGGGGTCGGTCATCTCGATACCCTCCAGGACCACCCGGCCGGAGGTGGGCTGCTCCAGGAGGTTCACGCACCGCAGCAGCGTCGACTTGCCCGACCCGGAGGGGCCGATGACGCAGACGACCTGGCCGGGCTCGACGGAGAAGTCGATGCCCTTGAGGACCTCAAGGCTGCCGAACGACTTGTGCAGGTCGCGGATCTCGACCGCGTGCTCCATCCCGCTCACCGTCCCTTCATCTGACGATGCTCCAGCCGGGAGGCGAGGTAGCCCAGCGGGATGGTGACCAGGAGGTACGTGATGCCGACCACCAGGATGGGGGTGGCGTTGGCGTAGGTGGAGGCCGTGTCGTTCCCGAACTTCGTCAGCTCGACGTACTCGCCGGACACGCCGAGGAACAGCACCAGCGAGGAGTCCTTGAGCAGGGACACGAACTGGTTGGTCGTCGGCGGGATCACGATTCGCACGGCCTGCGGGATGACGATGCTGACCATGGCCCTGGCGTGCGACATGCCCAGCGAGCGGGCCGCCTCCATCTGCCCCCTGGGTACGGCCTGCAGGCCCGCCCGGAGCGTCTCGGCCATGTACGCCGAGCCGACGATCGTCAGGCCCAGGATGCCCTGGCCGTAGGTGCCGCCCGGGACCTCGAAGCCCGGCAGCGCCAGCGGCAGGAACAGGATGAGCAGGAAGATCAGCAGCGCGGGCAGCCCGCGGAAGATCTCGATGTAGGAGACGGCGATCCACCGGTAGGGGCGCACCGACGACATCCGCATCAGGGCGAACACCAGGCCCAGCAGGAAGGCGAAGACGAAGCCGCCCACCGAGTAGATGATCGTGTTCTTCAGCGCGACCGTGAACAGGTCCGGGAACATCTCCCGGGCGACCTCGCCCTTGGCGAAGTTCTGGCCGAGCGGACCCCACTCGATGCGCAGCGCGAGGAAGACCACCAGGGCCACCAGCACGACGTACTGGACGGCCCGGCTGATCCGTTGCTTCTTACGGGGGCTGAGGCCCGTCCGGCCGGAGGGGGTTCCGGCCGGAGGGGGCGGCTCAGCCGTGGTGAGATGGTCGGTCATGGATCAGCCGAGCTCTCCGGGCTTCTTGCCGAACCACTTCATGAAGATCTGGTCGTAGGTGCCGTCCGACTTGGCGGTGGCGATCGCCTCGTTGATGGTCTTCAGCAGGGTCGGGTCGGCGCCCTTCTTCAGGCCGATGCCGTACTGCTCGCCGGTGTCCAGGCTGGCGACCAGCTCGAACTTGTCGGCGATCTCCGGCTTCTTCAGCCAGGTCAGCACGACCGGCAGGTCCTGGACGATCACATCGACCTGGCCCGACTGCAGGCCCAGCAGCTCCTTGGGCGAGTCGGCGAACTCCTTGGGGTCGAGACCCTGCTTCTTGACGTAGTCGAGGCCCGTGGTGGACGCCTGCGCGCCGAGCCGCAGGTTCTTGGCCTTGACCTCGTCCAGCGTCTTGACGCCGACGCCCTTCTTGGCGAGCAGCGCCTGGGTGGCGTCGAAGTAGGGCTCGGAGAAGTCGATGTTGGCCTTGCGCTCCGGCGTGATCGTCATGCCGGCCGCGGCCGCGTCGCACTTGCCGGTCGCCATCGCCGCGCCGCTCTTGATGACGGCGAAGTCGATGTCCACGATGTCCTGGGTCAGGCCGAGCTTCTTGGCCGCCAGGTCCATGATGTCGACGTCGAACCCGACGGTCTTGTCGCCCTGCTTGAACTGGAAGGGCTCATAGGGAAGGTTGGTGCAGACGGTCAGCTTGCCGGGCTTGACCACCTTGACGCCGCCGCCCGCGGCGGACGCGTTCGACGAGGCGCCCCCGCTCGACGCGGTGGTGTCGCCACCGTCACTCCCACAGGCCGACAGGCCGAGCGCGCCGGCGACGACCATGGCGCCCACCGCCAGCGTCCGACGGCGGAGAACAGAACTCAGGCCCACAACGGCCTCCTCACGGATCGATGTCGCATCCGAACAACAGATACCTCAGTGCTGGAGATGCTTTCCCAGCTGCATGGCCATGCAGATCACCGATACGACACAATTCGGACAACAGTCACGCTCGGAGCCGCCTGATCGCCGCCCTGTCCGGGCATTCGACCCCGGCACCTCCTTCATCCGACGGCCAACGCCCGGTTTCACGCCGGCCTGCGAGGACGGCGACCGGTCAGGCCGCGCCCCAGAACAATGTAAACGAACTATATTCGCACTTCAGAGCGGTGTGTCCCTCTTCACACACCTCCACCGGGCGGACCGATCGGCGGACGCGGGCCGGGACCCGCGACCCCGCCGCCGCTCCCCGCGCCCGCGCCGGACGCATTGATCTCCGCGACCGCCTCGGTTACGTTGCCCGGTGTGCGCAACCCCCCAACCGCGTTCGCCGGTGCCGCGCTGGCCGTGCTCCTGCTCTCCGGCTGCTCCACGACGGACCCGGCGGCGACCGCCGCCCGAAACGCCTCCCCCGCGCCCGCCTACGACCTGCCGCCCCGCCACGTACGGCCGGGCGAACGGGCCGTGCGCGCCGCCCCGGTCACCGACGGCGACACCCGCTTCCAGGTCATCGGCCTGCAGACCGGCCTCGCCGGCTTCGTCGGCAGCCACGGCGAGTGGCAGGCCAAGGGCCAATACGTGGTCGTGCGGATCGTCGCCGAGAACCCCGGCCGCACCAACTCCCGGTTCGACGCCAAACGCCAGCGGCTCCTCACCGCGGACGGCGCAGCCCACACCGTCGACGCCTTCGCCCAGGCCATCAAACGCCAGCCCGACACCCTTCCCCTCGGCGCCGAGGTCAGGATCGAGATGGACCTGTGGTTCGACATCCCCAAGGACGCGAAGGTCACCGGCATCCGCCTGTTCGGCGACCCGCCGCTCGGCGTGGGCGGCACCACCGAGGGCGCCGAGGTGCCGCTCCGCTAATGGGAGCTACCGGGTCGGCTGATCAGGCAGACTCGGTGCCTGGTAGC
>NZ_JBEZNH010000069.1:0-37857 GCF_040653115.1 Streptosporangium sp. NPDC048047
CGCGCCACAAGGGTGAGACCGAGTACGGCGTCAAGTGGCTCCCCTTCGGCGGCTAAGACCTTCACGTTCTTGATGATCACCGGGAGCTTGGGCGCGGTGGAGCCGCCGTCGCCGGTGATGTCGTCGGGGTTGGTGATCCAGCCGCCCTGGGAGATCTTCTCCAGGACCTCCATGCCCTTGGAGACCGTGCCGAACGGCGTGTACGCCTTCTCCAGCTGGGTGTTCTCGTCGCCCAGCGAGAACCAGAACTGGCTGCCGTTCTGGTTGGAGGCGTCCGCCGGCTGGGCCAGCGAGACCACGCCCTTGGCGTACGGCATGCCGAGGTTCTCGTCGTCGAAGACGTAACCCGAGCTGCCCTGGCCGTCGGTGGGGTTCTTGCCGTCGGCCTTGGCCTGCGGGTCACCGCACTGCAGCAGGGCCACGCCGGAGTTCTCCGGGGTGGCCAGGCGGTGGCACCTGGTGCCGTCGTAGAAGTTCTTCTCCGCCAGGAACGCCAGGGAGTTCACGGCGCAGGGGGCCTGCTGCGTCATCAGGTCGATCACGATGTCACCCTGGTTGGTGGCGATCGTCATGGTCTTGAGCTTGAGGTCGGGCTTGCTCGGCGGCATGCCCACCTTCTTGGCGGGCACGCCGCTGGTGTCCTTGCGATAGGTACAGGTCACCTTGCCGGGGGCGGCCGGGATGGTCGGCGTCGCCTGGGGCGCCGCGGTCGAGGGGGCCGGGGAGGAGGCGGCCGCGGGCTCGGGATCGTCTCCCCCCGCGAAGGCCGCGACGCCGACCACGCCCGCGGCGACGACGGCCACGGCGACACCGGCGCCGATGAAGGTGTTCCGCTTCGCCTTGGCCGTCGTCTGCTCGGCACGTTGAGCCTGCCGCTCCTTGTGCTCCCGCGCCAGCTGGCTCTGGCGGTCCTCGCCGCTCACCGCTATGTCCTCCAGGTTTGCCGTCTCATTACCTCTGACTGGCCGAAAGCGTACCGGCCCCCGGGTGTGCTGGACGTAAGTGACGAGGGTTAACGATGGTGATAAGTGGGAAATGAGGTGCTTTGTCCTGCTGTGTTGCGCAGCTTCCCCACGATAGATTCCGATCTCCGACGCCGGCGTCCGGCCTCGGACAGAGCGGCGACCCCCACGACCGGAGCACCACATGTTCGACGAGATCCTCGGCCTGCCGGCCCACCCCCTGCTCGTCCACGCCGCCGTGATCGCGGTCCCGGTCCTGGCGGTCCTGGCGGTCGTCTACGGGCTGGCGCCCCGTACGCGCACCGCGCTCGGCTGGGCGGTGGCGGGGCTGGCGGTGATCGCCCCGGCCGCCGCCTTCGTCGCCAAGGAGAGCGGCGAGTCGCTGGAGCACCGGCGCTTCGCCTCGGCGACAGGACCGCTGGCCCGGCGCATCGCCGAGCACGAGGAGTTCGCCGACCCCCTGCTGATCGCCGCCTTCGCACTGGGCGCGCTCTCGCTCGTCCTCCTCTACCTCGTGCGCCGCGGCGGGAACGCCGGTGACGGCGGCCATCGCGACGGCGACGGCGACGGCGACGGCGGCCACCGTGTCGGCGGCCGCGCGGTGACGACGTCCGTCGCGGTGCTCACCGCGGTCGTGGCCGTCGTGGCGGGCTACTACGCGGTGCGGGCCGGCCACAGCGGCGCCGTCGCCGTCTGGGGGGACTGAGCGGGGCTCCGCCCCGGGCCCGCGGCTTCGGCGGACGGGGCTTCTCGGCGACGGCGCTTCCGATGTCCCCGGTCCCGGGGCTCCCCGGCCGCCGCCCGCGCGCCCTGACGGTACTGTCGAGGCGTGGACAGCCTGTTCGACTCGGTGGCGGAGGAAGCCCATCGGGGCCACGAGCCCCTGGCGGTGCGGATGCGCCCGCGCGGCCTGGACGAGGTGATCGGCCAGCGCCACCTGCTGGGCCCCGGCACGCCGCTGCGCCGGCTCGTCGAGTCCGAGGCCCCGATGTCGCTGTTCCTGTGGGGCCCGCCCGGCACGGGCAAGACCACCCTCGCCTACGTCGTCGCCGGCGCCACCGAGCGCCGGTTCGTCGAGGTCTCCGCGGTGTCGGCGGGCGTCAAGGAGGTCCGTGCGGCCATCGAGTCGGCCCGCCGGGAACTGGGCATGTCGGGCCGGCAGACGGTCCTGTTCGTGGACGAGGTGCACCGCTTCAACAAGGCCCAGCAGGACGCCCTGCTGCCCGCGGTGGAGAACCGCTGGGTCACCTTCATCGGGGCGACCACCGAGAACCCGTTCTTCTCCGTCATCTCGCCGCTGCTGTCGCGCTCGCTGCTGCTGACGCTCGAACCCCTGTCCGACGACGACGTCGAGAAGGTGCTGGAGCGCGCCGTCGCCGACCCGCGCGGCCTGGACGGGAAGGTGACGCTGGCGCCGGAGGCGGCCGGCCACCTCGTACGGCTGGCCGGCGGCGACGCCCGCCGCTCCCTCACCTACCTGGAGGCCGCCGCGCTGATCGCCGACGGCGAGATCGCCGTCGAGACGGTGGAGCGCGCGGTGGACAAGGCCGCCGTGCGCTACGACCGCCAGGGCGACCAGCACTACGACGTGATCAGCGGCTTCATCAAGAGCATGCGGGGCTCCGACGCCGACGCCGCCCTGCACTACCTCGCCCGTATGGTCGAGGCGGGCGAGGACCCCCGGTTCATCGCCCGCAGGATCGTCATCTTCGCCTCCGAGGACGTCGGCATGGCCGATCCCACCTGCCTGCAGGTCGCGGTGGCCGCGGCCCAGGCGGTGGAGTTCGTCGGCCTCCCCGAGGGGCGACTCAACCTCGCCCAGGCGGTGATCCACTGCGCGCTGGCCCCCAAGTCCAACGCCGTGATCACCGCCGTCGACGCCGCCGCCGCGGACGTGCGGCGCGGCGACATCGGCCAGGTCCCCGCCCACCTGCGCGACTCCCACTACGCGGGCGCGGGGAAACTCGGCCACGGCGAGGGCTACAAGTACCCTCACGACTTCGAGCACGGCCTGGTCCGCCAGGACTACGCCCCCGCCGAGATCCGCGACCGCCGCTACTACCGGCCCACCCGGCACGGCGCCGAGGCCGGCTTCGCCGACCGCTGGGCGCGGATCCGGTCCTTCCTGCGCGGCCGGTAGCGCACCGCTCGCCGTACGGCCCGCCCTGCTACGGCCCGCTCCGCCATGGTCCGCCGGTCCCGCTGCGGCCCGCCATGCGCCCTGCCCGTCCCGGTACGGCCCGTACGGCGGGCGGGCCGGGCAGGCGGTCGGTCAGCCGGGGGCGGGCGGCGTACGGCGGCGCGGCAGCCGCACCGTCAGCAGCCTGGCGCGCGGAGCGACCCTGCCGACCAGGTCGAACAGCGCCTCGGTACGGGAGCGGTCGGCGTCGAGATGGGTGAAGACGTTGACGCCGAGATAGAAGGTGATCGCCGCGTAGGCGAGGTCGCGGGGCGGCATGAGGCGGGCGAGCGGTGAGCCGCCGATGACCCGCTCCAGGGTCTCCTCGACGAAGCCGATCCACGGCTCGGCACGCTTGGTGATCTCCGCGCGGAGCTCGGGCCTGGCGAGGCCCGCCCCGACGAGCTCGGAGAAGAGCGTGATGTGCCCGCCCTCCAGATCGGCGCGGTAGATGGCGTTGGCGACCTCCACCAGCTCCTCCAGCGTGCGGGCCCCCGCCACGGCCTCCCGGTAGGCGGCCATGCGCTGCTCGGAGGAGCGGTCCAGGGCGGCCAGCAGCAGCTGGTCCACGCCGCCGAAGTGGTAGAAGACCAGGGCCGAGTTGACCTCCGCCTCCTTGGCGATGGCGCGGGCGCTGGTCCCGGCGTACCCCTCGGTCCGCAGCACCCGCGAGGCCGCCTCGACCAGCCGCTCGCGGGTCTCCGCCCCTGCCTGCCTGCTCACTCCGAGCCTCCCTTGCTCCGGCGATCTCCTCATCGTACGGTTTAATCAAGTGATTAAACCAATCGATGAAGAGGCCCCGTGAACGACTCACCCCGATCCCCCGAACCGTTCCCCGAGCCGGAACCCGAGCCGGAACCCGAGCCGGGACGCGAGCCGGCCTCCGGGCCGCCTCCGGCACCGGAACCGGCTCCCGGGCCCTCCCAGGAGCCGGACCCCGCGCACCGGAACCGGGTGCGCCGGATCCTCGCGGCGCTGGTGATCGCCCTGTTCGCCGCGCTGCTGCTCTACCGGGTGCTGCACGCCGGCCACCTGGAGCAGACGGCCCTCTTCTACCTGGGGCTGCCGGCCGTCATCGCCGTCACCGTCATACTCACCGCCCGGCCGCGCACCGTCACCGGGCTGATCATGGCGGCCATCACCGTCGGGCTCGCCCTGGCCGGTCCGCTGCTCGGCGAGGGGATCGTCTGCCTCGTCTTCGCGGCCCCGCTGTTCTACTTCATCGGCCTGGTCTTTGGGCTCATCGCCGATGGGGTCCGGAGACAGGGGCCCAACGCGATCGCCGTCCCGCTGGTGCTGCTGACGCTGGCCGCCGGGGGAGCCGAGCTGGCCGCCCCGCCCCGCGACGGCGAGGTGACCGTGTCCGTCCAGACCTCCGGAAGGGACGTCGAGCGGGCGCTGGCCGCCGCGCCGCGGTTCGGCGCCTTCGACTCGCCGCTGCTCCGGCTGGGCTTCCCCCGGCCGGTGCGGGCGGCGGGGGAGGGGCTGCGGATCGGGGACCGGCGGGAGGTCGTCTTCACCCCGCGCCGCTCCCTGGGCATCGGCGCCGCCCCCGAGCCCCGGTCGATGACCCTCGGGGTGAAGGAGCGGGCGCCGGGCCGGGTGACGTTCTCGGTGCTCGGCGACACCACCCTGGCCCGCTGGCTCGACCTGAGGGAGGCGGAGTTCGCCTGGGGCGGCGGGCGGGTCACCGTGACCCTGCGCTACCGCCGCACCTTCGACCCCGGCTGGTACTTCGGCCCGCTCCAGCGGTACGCGCTCGGCGAGGCCGCCGCCTACCTCGCCCGGACGTTCGGATGACCGGCGCCCCGGGAGCCCCGGCGGCGAGCGGCGCCGCGATGATCCCGGCGGCGGCCGGCGGCGCGGGAGTCCGGCGATGACCGTCGCCGTGGGAGCCCCGGCGGCGGCCGCCGGCCCTGTCCCGGACCCCGCCGGTCTGAGCGCGGCCCTCGCCGGCATGACCGCGGACCCGGCGCTGGTCCGCGGCCTGGCGCTCCTGGTCCCCGTGGCCGCCGTGCTCGCCGCCGCCGCGGCCCGCCGTCACCCGGAGCGGGACATCGCGGCGGCGATCCTCGCCACGGCCTGGAACCTGACGGTCCTCGCCGCCGTGAACGTCCTGGCCATCGGCGCGGGCTGGTGGCGCTTCACCGCCGAGGGGGCGGTCTGGCACGGCGTCCCCGCGGACCTGCTGCTCGGCTGGGCGCTGTTGTGGGGGGCGCTGCCCGCCCTGGCCGCCCGGCGGGCGCCCCCGCCGCTCGTCGTGGCGGCCCTGGCGTGGTTCGACCTGGCGGTCATGCCGCTCGGCCGGCCCGTCGTCGTGCTCGGCGACGGCTGGCTCACGGGCGAGGCGCTGGCGGTCGCCGCCGCCCTGGTCCCCGGCCTGCTCCTCTCGCGGTGGACGTCCGCCGGGCGCCGCCTGCGCGCCCGGGTCGCGATGCAGGCGCTGCTCGCGGGCGGCCTCGGCCTGGCCCTGCCGATCGCCGCCACGCAGGCGTGGCGGCAGCCGTCGTGGGCGCTGGGCCTGCTCGTCCAGGCGCTCGCCGTGCCGCTGCTGCTCGGCCTGGCCGCGGTGCGGGAGTTCGCCGAGGAGGGCCGGGGCACGCCGCTGCCGTACGACCCGCCGGAGCGGCTGGTGCGGACCGGCCCCTACGCCTACGTGCGCAACCCGATGCAGGTCTCGATGACGGCGGCCTACCTGCTCCTCGCGACGCTCGACAGGGTCTTCCTGGCCGCCGCGGCGGTCGCCCTGGCCTACGGCGCCGGGCTGGCGGCCTGGCACGAGGGCGAACGGCTCGGCGAACGGTACGGCGCGGCCTGGGAGGAGTACCGGCGAGCGGTGCGTCCCTGGGTGCCGCGCCTGCGGCCCGCCGTACCGGAGGGTGTGCCCGGCGCCACACTCCACGTCTCCCGCGTCTGCGGCCAGTGCGCGGGGGTCGGCGCCTGGTTCGCCCGCCGCCGGCCCGCCGGGCTGCGGATCCTGGCGGCCGAGGACCACCCGGCCGGCCTGCGCCGGATCACCTACACCGGTCCCGGCGGGGGCACGGCCCAGGGGGTCGCCGCCGTCGCCCGCGCCCTCGTCCACGTGCACCTCGGCTGGGCGCTGCTGGGCTGGGCGCTTCTCCTGCCCGGGGTGACCTGGTTCGCGCAGCTGTGCGCGGACGCCTTCGGCGGCGGCCCGCGGACGGAGGCGCGGTTCGCGGGACGTGTGCCGGGAAGGGTCGGTCAGACGCGATAGGGTCTTGCCGTTCCAGCCGGGTGAAGTAGGGAGATCGGCGCATGCTCACCGCCGGAGAGGTCGCGGGCCTGATGGTCGCCATGTTCTGGGCGATCCTGGTCTGCTTTCTTGCCGTGGTCCTGGTCAGGCTGGCACGCCTGCTGACCCAGACGTCCAAGATGGTCTCCGAGCTCGGCGACCGCGTCGTGCCGCTGCTGGAGGACATGACGGCCACCGTCGGCGAGGCCAACCGCCGGCTCGTCGCCGTCGAGGCCATCGCCGAGGACGTCAAGCAGGTCAGCGGCCACGTCGCCAAGGTCAGCGACGTCACGCAGACCCTCATCACCGGGCCGCTGATCAAGGTGGCGGCGCTGGGTCACGGCGTCCGGCGGGCCCTGGGCGCCCGCCGTGCCCGCGGCCGGTCCGCCCCCCGGGTGCTGGAGGGGCGCAGGTCATGATCCGCCGGTTGTTCTACATGTCCCTCGGCGCGTTCTGCGCGGTGTGGACGATGCGTAAGCTGCAGGCACTGCATCCGAACCACGTGGCCCGGCGCGCCCTCCACGGCGCCGCCGGGATGCTGGAGCAGGCGCGGGAGTTCGCGGGCGACGCCCTGGACGGCGCCGCCCGGCGGGAAACCGAGTTGCGTTCCCGGTTCGGGCTGGACAGTGTTGACGACACCAACCACTACGACGTAAAGGACGGCCGCTGAAATGGAGTCGGCAGAGATCGCGCGCCGCTTCCTGCGCTTCTTCGAGGAGCGTGGGCACACCGTCGTGCCCTCGGCCAGCCTGATCGCCGAGGACCCGACGCTGCTGCTGGTGCCCGCGGGCATGGTGCCCTTCAAGCCCTACTTCCTCGGGCAGCAGAAGCCCCCGTTCAAGCGGGCCACCAGCGTCCAGAAGTGCGTGCGCACCCCCGACATCGACGAGGTCGGCAAGACCACCAGGCACGCCACGTTCTTCCAGATGCTCGGCAACTTCTCCTTCGGTGACTACTTCAAGGACCAGGCGATCCCGCTCGCCTGGGAGCTGCTGACCAAGCCCGAGTCCGAGGGCGGCTTCGGCTTCCCCGCCGACCGCCTCTGGGTCACCGTCTACCACGACGACGACGAGGCCTACCGCCTCTGGCACGAGAAGGTCGGCGTCCCGGCCGAGCGCATCCAGCGCCGCGGCCTGGAGGACAACTACTGGCACATGGGCGTGCCCGGTCCGGGCGGCCCCTGCACCGAGATCTACTACGACCGCGGCCCCGAGTACGGCAAGGACGGCGGCCCCGTCGCCGACGAGAACCGCTATCTCGAGGTCTGGAACAACGTCTTCATGCAGTTCCAGCTCGGCGCGGTCCGCAGCAAGACCGACTTCGACGTCGTCGGCGAGCTGCCCGCCCGCAGCGTCGACACCGGCATGGGCCTGGAGCGCATGGCGGCGATCCTGCAGGGCGTCGACAACATCTACGAGATCGACACCACCTACAAGATCCTCGACCGGGCCGCCGAGCTGACCAGGACGCGCTACGGCCGCGACGAGCGCGCCGACGTCTCGCTGCGGGTCGTCGCCGACCACGTGCGCACCAGCGTGATGCTGGTGGCCGACGGCGTGCTGCCCTCCAACGAGGGCCGCGGCTACGTGCTGCGGCGCATCCTGCGCCGCGCCGTCCGCAACCTTCGCCTGCTGGGCGCGGGCGAGGAGCGCTACATGCACGACCTCACCGCGGTGACCATCGCCGTGATGGGCGAGCTGTACCCCGAGCTCAAGGCCGACGCCCCGCAGATCCACGCGGTGATCGACGCCGAGGAGGCGTCCTTCCTGGGCACCCTCCGCACCGGCACCGCGATCTTCGACGCGGCGGTGGAGGAGAACAAGCGCAAGGGCCGGGGCACCCTCGGCGGGGACCAGGCCTTCCAGCTCCACGACACCTACGGCTTCCCGATCGACCTGACCCTGGAGATGGCCTCCGAGCAGGGCCTCAAGGTCGACGAGGAGGGCTTCCGCCGGCTGATGAAGGAGCAGCGCGACCGCGCCAAGGCCGACGCCGCCGCCAAGAAGACCGGCAACGCCGACATCTCGGTGTTCGGCCGGATCCTGGAGAAGACCGGCAAGGTCGACTTCCTGGGCTACGACCAGGTGACGGCGGAGGCGCAGGTCATCGGGCTGCTGGTGGACGGCGTGCCGGTCCCCGCGGCCGGCGCGGGCACCACGGCCGAGGTCGTGCTGAGCCGTACCCCCTTCTACGCCGAGGGCGGCGGACAGCTCGCCGACCAGGGCGTCATCCGCACCGGCGGCGCCGAGGTCGAGATCGTGGACGTGCAGTCCCCGGTCGCGGGCGTCATCGTGCACCGCGGCAAGGTCCGCGCCGGGGAGATCCGGGTGGGCGACCAGGCCCAGGCCGAGATCGACGTCGAGCGGCGCCGCGCCATCTCCCGCAGCCACACCGCCACCCACCTGGTGCACCGCGGCTTCCGCAACGCGCTGGGGGAGACGGCGGCGCAGGCGGGCTCGGAGAACTCGCCCGGCCGCTTCCGCTTCGACTTCACCGCCGCCGGCGCCGTGCCGCCCAGCGTGCTGCGCGACGTCGAGGACGAGGTCAACGCCGTCCTGATCAACGACCTCACGGTCAACGCCTTCCACACCTCCCAGTCCGAGGCCCGGGCGATGGGCGCGCTGGCCCTGTTCGGCGAGAAGTACGGCGAGACCGTCCGCATCGTCGAGGTGGGCGACTACTCCAGGGAGCTGTGCGGCGGCACCCACGTCGCCAGCTCCGGCCAGCTCGGCCTGGTCAAGGTGCTGGGCGAGTCCTCGATCGGCGCCGGCGTGCGCCGCGTCGAGGCCCTGGTCGGCCTGGACGCCTTCCGGTTCCTGGCCCGCGAGAGCGTGCTGGTGGCCCAGCTGTCCGAGCAGCTCAAGGCCCGCCGCGAGGAGCTTCCCGAGCGGATCGAGGGTATCGTCACCCGGCTGCGCACCGCGGAGAAGGAGCTGGAGCGGCTCCGCTCGGCCCAGGTGCTGGCCGTGGTCGGCGAGCTCGCCGCCACCGCCCGCGACCTGGACGGCGTCTCGGTCGTGACGCACCGGGCGCCCGACGGCACCTCCCCGGACGACCTGCGCAAGCTGGCGCTCGACGTGCGGGGCCGGTTCCCCGCCGACCGCGCCGCCGTGGTCGTCGTCGCCGGCGTGCCCGGTGACCGGCCCGTCGTCGTCGCGGCCGTCAACGACGCCGGACGCGCCCGGGGCCTGAAGGCCGGCCGGCTCGTCGGTGTCGCGGCCAAGGCGCTCGGCGGCGGCGGCGGAGGCAAGGACGACGTCGCGCAGGGCGGCGGGACCCGTCCCGAGGCGATCGGTGACGCGCTCGGCGCCGTGCAGCAGGCGATCGCGCAGGCCGCCTCCTGACACCGGGCGACCGGGTGTCTGACCAGGCCCGGAGGCGGGGACGATGACCACATGAGAAACGGCATTCGCCTGGGCGTCGACGTCGGCTCGGTCCGCATCGGCGTGGCCCGCAGCGACCCCTCGGGGCTGCTGGCCACGCCGGTGGAGACCGTACGGCGCGGCAGAGGAGACCTGGAACGGCTCGCGGAGATCGCGACCGAGTACGACGTCGTCGAGATCGTGGTCGGCCTGCCGACCTCGTTGTCGGGCAGGGAGGGGCAGGCGGCGGGGCTCGCCCGCGACTTCGCGGCCCGGATCGCCCACCGGCTGGCGCCCGTCCCGGTGCGGCTGTTCGACGAGCGGCTGACCACGGTCACCGCCCAGCAGGGCCTCCGGGCCAGCGGGGTCAAGGCGAAGAACCAGCGCGGCGTGGTGGACCAGGCGGCGGCCATCGTGCTGCTGCAGGCCGCCCTGGACGCCGAGCGCGCCACCGGGAGGCCGCCGGGCAGTGCTCTGGGTGCCTCGGGGCCGCCGGGCGGGCCGCCCGGCACGGGATCGGGTGACGGGACACCGCGGTGATCCCCCGGCCCGCGTGGCTGCTGGCGGGCGGGGCCGCCGCGGTCCTCCTCGCGGCGGCCGCCGGGAGCTACGTGGTGGTCGGGCCGCGGCTGATGCCCGACGACTTCGCCGGGCAGGGCTCGGGCTCGGTCGTCGTGCGGATCCCCTCGGGCGCGAGCGCCGGGGAGATCGCCGAGACGCTCGCCGACGCGGGGGTCGTCGCGAGCGCCGGGGCGTTCGTCAAGGCGGCCGAGGAACGAGCCAAGACCGGCAGTCTGCGGCCCGGCCACTACCGCCTGCGGAAGGGCATGGCCGCCGACTCCGCCCTCGACCTGCTGCTCGCCCCGGGGTCGCGGGTGGTGCGCCGGGTCACGGTCCCCGAGGGGTTGCGCCTGACCGAGCTGTTCGACAGGCTGGCGGCCAAGACCGGTATGCCCAGGGACGCCTTCGTCCGGGCCTCCCAGGACCGTGAGGAGCTGGAGCTGCCGTCCTACGCCAAGGGACCCGAGGGCTTCATGTTCCCGGCGACCTACGAGGTCGAGCCGGACATGACCCCCGCCGACGTGCTCGGCCTCATGGTGGAACGGTACAAAAGAGCCGCGGCCAAGCTGGAGCTGGAGAACCGCGCGGCCGAGCGCGGCCTGACGCCACTGGAGGCGGTCACGGTGGCCAGCCTCGTCCAGGCGGAGGGCGGGCGCGACTCCGACTATCCGAAGATCGCTAGAGTGATCTACAACCGGATCAAGGCGGGGACGCCGCTGCAGATCGACAGTACGGTGCTCTACGCGCAGAACCGCCGGACGCTCAGGGTGACGGAGAAGGACACGAAGGTGAAGTCGCCCTACAACACCTACGCTCATCCCGGGCTGCCTCCGGGACCGATCGCGAATCCGGGGGAGAAGGCGATCATCGCGGCTCTCCGTCCAGATCAGGGTGATTGGTTCTGGTTTGTCACGATCGATCCAAAGCGTAGAATCACGAAATTCACTGACAAAGAGAGTGAGTTTGTGAGATACCGGGAAGAGCTGAACAGATACCTCGGGGCGCATTGATGTCCGGCGGAACATCCCCGGTTCCGCCGCAAGCGGCGATGCCCACTGCGCGGCCGAGGCGCGGATCCCGGGACACCGGGCCGCTCGACCCCGTGTCCCCCCTCGGTTTGGCATGCCCGCTTGACGCCAGGCCGTCCCACCCGGGAGATTGGCCAGCGGACCTATGAACGATCTCGATATGGACTTCCTGGTCGGCGAGGACGACGATCCCTCGCGCCGTCCCCGCCGGACCGGCCGCGGGCGCCGCAGACGGCGGCGCCGCAACCGCGGCAGGTTCCTCGCCCCGATGCTCGCGGTCATCATCCTGGTCGGCGGCCTCGGCGCCGGCGGCTACTACGGCTACCTGTGGGTGCGCGACGCGATGACCGTCGAGGACTACAAGGGTCAGGGCAGCGGCGAGGTCGTCGTGGAGATCAAGGAGGGGCAGACCGCCTCCCAGATCGCCCTGACCCTCCAGGAGAAGGACGTCGTCAAGAGCTCCGAGGCGTTCACCGACGCCATCACCGACGCCGGCAAGAGCTCCTCCCTGCAGCCCGGCGAGTACCGGATGCGCAAGCAGATGGCCGCCGCCGAGGCCGTGAAGCTGCTCGACCCGGCCAAGCGGCTGCACGAGCGGGTGACCATCAAGGAGGGCCTGCGCCTGACGGCCATGCTGCAGGAGCTCGCCAAGCAGACCGGCAAGCCGCTGAAGGAGTTCCAGCAGGCCGCCAAGAACGGCAAGGCGCTGGGCCTGCCCTCCTACGCCAGGGGCAATCCGGAGGGCTACGTCTTCCCGGCGACCTACGAGATCACCCCCAAGATGACGGCCTCCGACATCCTGACCGCGATGGTCGACCGCTTCAAGGAGACCGCCGAGAAGGAGAACCTGGCCAGGGAGGCCAAGGCCCTGGGCTACACCCCGCACCAGATCGTGACGATCGCCAGCATCGTCCAGGCCGAGGCCGGCACGATCGACGACATGGCGAAGATGTCCCGCGTCATCTACAACCGGCTCCACTCCGAGCCGCCGATGAAGCTCGGGATGGACAGCACGGTCATGTACGCGCTCGGCAAGTACGGCATCGAGGCCAGCCACGCCGACCTGGAGAGCCCTTCGCCCTACAACACCTACAAGCGTCTCGGCCTGCCTCCCGGACCGATCTCCAATCCGGGCGACGACGCCATCCAGGCGGCCCTCAACCCGGCCAAGGGCGACTGGAAGTTCTTCGTCACCGTCGACCCCAAGCGCCGCATCACGAAGTTCGCCACCAACGAGGCCGACTTCTTCAAGATCAAGGCGGAGTACGAGCGGAACAAGGCCGGCGGATGACCGGGACTCCCCGGGCCGCCAGGGCCGCCGTTCTCGGCTCGCCCATCGCCCACTCGCTGTCGCCGGTCCTGCACCGCGCCGCCCACGCGGCCATGGGCCTGGACGGGTGGCGCTACGAGGCGATCGAGTGCGACGAGGCCGCCCTGCCCGGCCTCGTCGCCGGGCTCGGCCCCGAGTGGGCCGGTCTGTCGCTGACGATGCCGCTCAAGCGCGCGGTGCTGCCGCTGCTGGACACGGTCTCCGATCTCGCCGTGCGGGTGGGCGGGGCCAACACCGTGGTCTTCGACGGCGGCGCCCGTCACGGCCACAACACCGACGTCCACGGCATCGTCCGGGCGCTCGCCGAGGCGGGGGTGGCGCCGCCCCGGTCGGCGACGATCCTCGGCGGCGGGGCCACGGCGGCCTCGGCGCTGGCCGCGCTGCGCGAGCTGGGCCTGGCCGAGGCGACTCTGGTGGTGCGCGACCCGGAGCGGGCCCGGACGACCGCCGGGGCCGCCGAGCGGCTGGAGACGGCGCTGCAGGTGCTGACCTTCGACAAGGTCGGCACGGCCCTGGAGACGGACCTGGTGGTCTCGACGCTGCCCGCGGGCGCCGCCGACGGCCTGGCGGACCTGGTGGCCGGGGTGCCCGCGCTCTTCGACGTCGTCTACGCCCCCTGGCCCACCCGCCTGGCCGCGGCCGTGGCCGCCCGCGGCGGCACGGTGGTCGGCGGCTTCCCCATGCTGCTGCACCAGGCGGTCCGGCAGGTCGAGCTGATGACCGGCCGGACCGACGTGCCGGTGGAGGCGATGCGCGCGGCGGGCGAGGCGGAGATCGCCCGGCGGGCCGCCGCGGGCTGACCGGACCCGCCACGGGCTGACCGGACCCGCCGTGGACCGGCCGGTCCCGCCGCTCCCGGGAAGGTTCGAGGGGCCTTCCGTGTTGTGATAGAGTGACTACTCGATCGGTCCGGCATGCCTGCCGGACGCGCAAGCGGAGGTTCACCTCCCACCTGGTCGGCCGAAAGGCCGGCAGGTCAAGGATCACACCGGTTGACTCCGGAAAGAGCCCGCGGCGGCGAAGCCGATGAGCTCATGTGGCCCCGCATGCGCGACGTGCGGGGCATTTCGCATTCCGGGCCCTCGGGGCCTCGGGGGTGACTTCCCGGCACGATCGAGTATGTGGCAGACGCCGCCGGGCAAGCCGGCGGCGGATCCGACCTAGGAGGCCCCATCAGCGCCGAGCCCCGCATCAACGACCGTATTCGTGTCCCCGAGGTCCGCCTCGTCGGCCCGAACGGCGAGCAGGTCGGCATCGTCTCCATCGGCGATGCCCTGAAGCTGGCTCAGGAGTCCGACCTCGACCTCGTAGAGGTCGCGGCTACGGCTCGCCCGCCCGTGTGCAAGCTCATGGACTACGGCAAGTTCAAGTACGAGTCCGCGATGAAGGCACGCGAGGCGCGGCGCAACCAGGCGTACACGATCATCAAGGAGATCAAGCTCCGTCCGAAGATCGACCCGCACGACTACGAGACCAAGAAGGGTCACGTGGTGCGGTTCCTCAAGGCCGGGGACAAGGTCAAGGTCACGATCATGTTCCGCGGGCGGGAGCAGTCCCGGCCCGAGCTGGGCTTCCGGCTCCTGCAGCGGCTGGCGGAGGACGTCTCGGAGCTCGGCTTCGTGGAGTCCCAGCCCAAGCAGGACGGCCGAAACATGATCATGGTGATCGGCCCGCACAAGAAGAAGGCCGAGGCCAAGGCCGAGAAGGCGGCGGCCAAGGCGCGACGTGACGAGACCTCCGAAGAGGCTCCGGCGCTCGTTGACGACGGCGTGTCCGTCGACGACGGCGCGGCCGTCCCGCAGGAGTGACTCGCACGGCCCGGACCACCGGGCAGTCGCGGGATTAAGCCGAGACCGGGTCCGGTCTCACA
The DNA here is from genome assembly GCF_040653115.1 of Streptosporangium sp. NPDC048047. Lineage (NCBI taxonomy): Bacteria > Bacillati > Actinomycetota > Actinomycetes > Streptosporangiales > Streptosporangiaceae > Streptosporangium > Streptosporangium sp. NPDC048047. Next base: position 14,546 of record NZ_JBEZNH010000069.1, read on the forward strand.
GTCAGGCATGCCCTTGACTCGGGTTACCGGCCCGGGACATCGGCACGATCGAGGGAGAGACGGCTGAGATGCCGAAGATGAAGACGCACAGCGGTGCGAAGAAGCGGTTCCGGCTGACCGGCACCGGCAAGATCAAGCGGCGCCGCGCCAACCGCGCGCACTACAACGAGTGGAAGTCCTCCACTCTCACGCGTCGTCTCAAGCCTGAGGTCGTGCTGTCCGACGCCGACACCAAGAAGATCAAAAAGCTGCTCGCCAAGTAACGACCCCCGGGGAGATAGATAGACATGGCACGCGTGAAGCGGGCGATCAACGCCAAGAAGAAGCGCAGGGTCGTTCTCGAGCGGGCGAGCGGCTACCGGGGCCAGCGGTCGCGTCTGTACCGCAAGGCCAAGGAGCAGATGCTCCACTCGATGACCTATGCCTACCGCGACCGCAAGGACCGCAAGGGCACCTTCCGCCGTCTCTGGATCCAGCGCATCAACGCCGCTGCCCGCCAGAACGGCATCACCTACAACCGGCTCATCCAGGGTCTGCGCCTGGCCTCCATCGAGGTCGACCGCAAGATCCTCGCCGACCTCGCGGTCAACGACGCCGCCACGTTCGCGACGCTGGTCGAGGCCGCCAAGAAGGCGCTCCCGGCTGACGTGAACGCGCCGGTCGCCGGCTGAGCAACACGCCCGCCGGGCCGCGGCCCGGCACCGGCGAGGGCGCGGCCCACAGCGATCACGCTGTGGGCCGCGTCCGCATTCCTGGGGGATTCGAACATGGCGGAATCTGAGCTCACCAACATCAAGTCGCCGCGCGTCAAGGCCGTGCGGCGGCTGACCAAGCGCGCCTTCCGGGACCGAGACCGGTCCTTCATCGCCGAGGGGCCGCAGGCCGTACGCGAGGCTCTGGCGCTGGACGGCGTCGTGACGCAGCTGTTCGCCACCGCCGAGGCCGAGGTCCGGCACGCCGACCTCGTCGCCGCCGCCGCGGCGGCCGGCGTGCCGGCGCAGCGCGCCAGCGGCGAGGTCATGGCCGAGCTCGCCCAGACCGTCACCCCGCAGGGCCTGCTGGCCGTCTGCCGGTTCGTGCACGTCCCCCTGGACGACGCCGTCACGGCCGACGCCCGGCTGGTGGCCGTCCTGGCGCACGTCCGCGACCCGGGGAACGCCGGCACCGTGCTGCGCACCGCCGACGCCGCCGGCGCCGACGCGGTCGTCTTCACCGACGCCTCGGTCGACCCCTACAACGGCAAGTGCGTCCGGGCCAGCGCCGGCAGCCTGTTCCACCTCCCGGTGGTCACGGGCACCCCCGTGGCACGGGCCGTCGGACGATTGAAGGAGCAGGGCCTGCGGGTGCTCGCGGCCGACGGCGCGGGGGAGCGCACCCTCGACGACGTCGACCTGTCCGGGCCGGTCGCCTGGGTCTTCGGCAACGAGGCGTGGGGGCTGCCCGAGGAGATCCTGAAGCTGGCCGACGAGGTCGTCCGCGTCCCGATCTACGGCGGGGCCGAGAGCCTCAACCTCGCGACCGCCGCCGCGGTCTGTCTGTACGCATCTGCCCGGTCTCAGCGGGCCGGTTCCCCGGGCAGCGCCGCGAGGCTGCCGTAGGACACGGGAAACCCGCTATTGTCGGCGTTGTAGCGTCGAGGAGGCGGGGTCGTGCACGGCGAACACACCGACGAACGGAGCGCTGACTCCGCCTGTGTGATCGACGTGGACGACCTCCCCGACGGCCTCGTCGTGACCGACCGGGACGGCCACGTGCTGGCCGTCAACCGCGCCGCCGTCCGCCTCACCGGCGTCACCCGCGACCGGGCTCTCGGACGGCACCTGCGGGACGCGTTCTCCTTCCGCGACCACGACGGGCGCGACTGGTGGAAGTGGTTCGACCCCTACGGCGGCCTGCCCGGCCGGGCCCGCCAGCCGGAGCTGCCGCTGCGCACTCCGGGCGGGCAGGAGATGCTCGTGGCCGCCCGTCTGGTGCGCCGGCCCGAGCGGGGCGGCCCGGTCGTCCGAGTGGTGATCACCCTGCGCGACGCGGGCGCCCGCGCCCGGCTGGAGCGCAGCCGCGCCGACCTGGTCTCCACGGTCGCCCACGAGCTGCGCTCCCCGCTGACCAGCGTCAAGGGCTTCACCGCGACGCTGCTGGCCAAGTGGACCCGTTTCACCGACGACCAGAAGCTCGTCATGCTGGAGACGGTCAACGCCGACGCCGACCGGGTGACCCGGCTGATCACCGAGCTGCTGGACGTCTCCCGCATCGAGTCGGGCCGCCTGGAGATCCACCGCCAGGTGGTCGACATCCCGGCCAGGGCCCGGAAGGTCATCGCCGGGCGGGTGGCGGCGGGAGAGCCGGAGGACCGCTTCCGGCTGGAGGTCCGCGGCGAGCTCCCCGAGACCTGGCTCGATCAGGACAAGATCGACCAGGTCCTGGCCAACCTGCTGGAAAACGCGGTGCGCCACGGTCGCGGTACGGTGACAATAGCCATAGAGCCGAACGACTGGGGAGTCGCCGTGTCCGTCCGCGACCAGGGAGAGGGCATCCCGCCCGAGCTGGTCACGCGCGTGTTCCGGCAGTTCTGGCGGGGCAACGCCCGTCGCCGGGGAGGCACCGGGCTCGGCCTGTTCATCGTCAAGGGCCTGATCGAGGCGCACGGCGGCACGATCTCCGTGCGGCGGGGCCCCGAGGGCGGCGCCGAGTTCCGATTTACCGTGCCCACCGGCACCCCTGACTTCGCCTGAGCACTTCGCCTGAGCGTCGATGCGGGCCCGGTGGGCTCTCCCGACTAGACTCATGGCCGCCTAAGCCCTGGATTCGGAGCTCCCTTGTCTAACTACGACCCGGTCGAGGTGACACCGCTGCACGCCGACGAGCTGGCGCGCATGCGGGACGACGCGCTCGACGCCATCAAGGCGGCGCGCGACCTCGACGAACTCAAGCAGGTACGGCTCGCGCACGCCGGAGACCGCTCGCCCATCGCCCTGGCCAACCGCGAGATCGGCGCACTGCCGCCGGCGGCCCGCGCCGACGCCGGCAAGCGGATCGGCGGAGCGCGCAAGGCCGTCGCCGAGGCCCTCGCCGAACGCCAGGCCCAGCTGGAGGCCGAGCGCGACGAACGGGTCCTCGTCGAGGAGACCGTCGACGTCACCCTGCCCTGGGACCGCGCCCCGCGCGGCGCCCGGCACCCGCTGACCACGCTGCAGGAGCGCGTCGCCGACGCCTTCGTCGCGATGGGCTACGAGGTGGCCGAGGGGCCGGAGCTGGAAGGCGAGTGGTTCAACTTCGACGCGCTGAACATCTCGCCCGACCACCCGGCGCGCTCGGAGCACGACACGTTCTTCGTCGAGTCCGTCGACTCCGGCAAGGTGCTGCGCACCCAGACCTCGCCGGTGCAGATCCGGGCGCTGCTCGGCCGGAGCCTGCCGGTCTACGTGGTCTCGCCCGGCAAGGTGTTCCGCACCGACGAGCTCGACGCGACCCACACCCCGGTCTTCCACCAGGTCGAGGGCCTGGCGATCGACGAGGGCCTGACCATGGCCCACCTGAAGGGCACCCTCGACCGGTTCGCCGAGGTCATGTTCGGCGAGGGCATCACCACCCGGTTCCGGCCCAACTACTTCCCGTTCACCGAGCCGTCCGCCGAGATGGACCTCAAGTGCTTCGTCTGCCGCGGCGCCTCGGCGACGCCCGGCAACCCGCCCTGCCGCACCTGCAAGTCGGAGGGCTGGATCGAGTGGGGCGGCTGCGGCATGGTCAACCCGCGGGTCCTCGTCGCCTGCGGCGTCGACCCGGCCCGCTACAGCGGTTTCGCTTTCGGCATGGGCATCGAGCGCACGCTGATGTTCCGCCACAACGTCGAGGACATGCGCGACATGGTCGAGGGAGACACCCGCTTCACGCTCCCGTTCGGGATGGAGGTCTGATGAAGGTCCCGCTTTCATGGCTGCGGGAGTACGTCGATCTCCCCGCCGTCACCGCCCACGGAGTCGCCGACGCGCTCACCCGCGCCGGCCTCAAGCTGGAGGCGATCACCTCCTACGGCCACGACATCAAGAACATCGTGGTCGGCGAGGTGCTCGCCATCGAGGAGCTCACCGGCTTCAAGAAGCCCATCCGGCACTGCCAGGTCGAGGTGGGAGAGGCCGCGCCGCGCGAGATCGTGTGCGGCGCGACCAACTTCCAGGCCGGCGACCGCGTCCCGGTCGCGCTGCCCGGCGCGGTGCTGCCCGGCGGCTTCGAGATCGCCTCCCGCAAGACCTACGGCCGCGTCTCCGACGGCATGATCTGCTCGGAGGCCGAGCTCGGCGTGGCCGAGTCCTCGCCCGGCATCCTCGTGCTGTCGCCCGGCACCCCGATCGGCGTCGACGTGGTCGAGCTGCTCGGCCTGCGCGACGACGTGATCGAGCTGGAGATCACCCCCGACATCGGCTACGCGCTGTCCATCCGGGGTGTGGCGCGGGAGGCCGCGACCGCCTTCGGCGTGCCGTTCCGGGACCCGGCCGACATCACCCCGCCCGACGGTTCCGGCGCCGCCCACCCGGCCTCCATCGCCGACCCGGCCGTCTGCGACCGCTTCGTGCTGCGCGAGGTCCACGGCTTCGACCCGGCGGCGGAGAGCCCGCTGTGGCTGCGGGTGCGCCTGGCCCGCGCCGGCGTGCGCCCGGTCTCGCTGGCCGTCGACGTCACCAACTACGTGATGCTGGAGCTCGGCCAGCCGCTGCACGCCTTCGACGCGGCGACGCTGACCGGCGAGATCGTGGTGCGCCGGGCCGAGCCGGGGGAGACCCTGGAGACCCTCGACCACGTCGTCCGCCCGCTCCACCCCGAGGACGTCCTGATCACCGACGGCTCGGGGGCGATCTCCATGGCCGGGACGATGGGCGGCCTGAAGACCGAGATCTCCGATCAGACCACCGACATCGTGATCGAGGCCGCGCACTTCTCGCCCAGCGGCGTCGCGCGGATGTCGCGCCGCCACAACCTCGTCAGCGAGGCGTCCAAGCGCTTCGAGCGGGGCGTCGACCGCGAGCTGCCGCTGTACGCCTCCTGGAAGGCGGCGCGGCTGCTGGCCGAGCTGGGCGGCGGCACCATCCAGCCGGGCGTCACCCACGCCGAGGCCGAGGTCGAGCCGGTCCGCGTCTCCATGCCGAGCGGCCACCCCGGCCGGGTCGCCGGGGTTCCCTACGACCGCGAGACGGTGGTCCGCCGCCTGGAGCAGGTGGGCTGCACGGTCCAGGCCGGCGGCGCCGCCCCGGCAGGCGGGATCGCCGCCAGGCTCGCCGTCACCGGCGACGACATGCTGACGGTCACCCCGCCCTCCTGGCGGCCCGACCTGACCGACCCCAACGACCTCGCCGAGGAGGTCATCCGGCTGGAGGGCTACGAGAAGCTGCCCTCGGTCCTGCCGGCCGCCCCGGCGGGCGCCGGGCTCACCGAGGGCCAGCGGCTGCGCCGCAGGGTCGGCCGGGCGCTGGCCGGCGCGGGATACGTCGAGGTCCTCGCCTACCCCTTCATGGGGGAGCGCGACCTGGACGCCCTGCAGTTGCCCGCGGGTGACGAGCGCCGCCTGGCCGTACGGCTGGCCAACCCGCTCAGCGAGGACGAGCCGCTGATGCGGACCACCCTGCTGCCGGGGCTGCTCAGAACGCTGGTCCGCAACGTGGGCCGGGGCTTCGCCGACCTCGCGCTGTTCGAGACGGGCCTGGTCTACCGGCCGGACCGGGAGGCCCCGGCGACCGCGCCGGTCCTCGGCGTGGACCGCAGGCCCACCGCCGAGGAGCTCGACTCGATCGAGTCCGCGCTGCCCGCCCAGCCGGTCCGCGTCGCCGTCGTGCTGGCCGGGGAGTTCGAGCGGTCCGGCTGGTGGGGCGGAGGACGCGCCGCGAGCTGGGCCGACGCCGTCGAGGCGGCCCGCACGGTGGCCCACGAGGCCGGAGTCGGGCTCCGGGTCCGCGCCGACCGGCACGAGCCCTGGCATCCGGGCCGCTGCGCCGCCCTGTACGCCGGGGACGTCCTCGTCGGCCACGCCGGGGAGCTGCACCCGCGCGTCATCGAGGCGTACGGCCTGCCGCCGCGCACCGCCGCGATGGAGCTGGAGCTCACCCGGCTGGAGCCGCTGTCGGCCGGTCCGGTCCAGGTGTCGTCGATCTCCGCCTACCCGGTCGCCACCCAGGACGTCGCGCTCATCGTCGCCGCCGCCACCCCGGTGGCCGAGGTGGAGGCGGCGCTGCGCGAGGGCGCGGGCGGCCTGCTGGAGTCGATCCGCCTGTTCGACGTCTACACCGGTGCCCAGGCCGGTGAGGGCAACAAGTCCCTCGCCTACACCTTGCGGTTCCGGGCGCCGGACCGGACGCTGACCGCCGAGGAGACCACCGCCGCCCGCGACGCCGCCGTGGCGCTGGCGGCCGAGCGCACCGGGGCACGGCTCCGCGGCGCCTGATCCGTGTGTCCGGGGTCCCGGCGGAGCCTTCCGCCGGGACCCTTCGGCTTCGGATCCGGCTTCGGACCCGGATCCCGATTCGGGAGGGACGATGAGGCACCTGCTGGTGTTCGCCGGCCGCGACGACGCCGAGGCGGTCGCGGAGCTCGTCGAGGAGGAGCTGCCGCGGGCGGGCGCGCCCGCCGTCGTGCGGGAGGCCCTGGCCGGCGAGGACGACGCCGAGGACGCCCAGTGGCTCGTGGTCGTGGAGAACGCCGACGGCCTGACCGCGGACGACCTGGCCCGTCTGGACGAGCTCGCCGAGGAGCACGACGGCTGGCGTGAGACGGACTGAACGACCCCGGATGACCGTGTCCGGCCGGAGCCCCGCGGGACCGGCGCCCGCCGGTCCCGCTCAGTCCAGGCGCCCCGGGGGGACGGCTTCCCGCAGAGCCAGCGCCAGCCACAGTTTCAGCCGGTGGGAGGCGTCCGAGAAGGAACGCCCCGACAACCGCTCGGCGGTGCGGAGCCGGGTCCTCAGGGTGTTGCGGTGCACACCCAGCCGCCGGGCCGCCGCCTCCAGGTTCTCCCCGCACTCCAGGAACACGTGCACCGAGGCCAGGAGCGCGGTGCCGTGCCGTACGTCGTGCTCACGGAGCGGGCGCAGCACGGTGTCGGCGAACAGGGCCGTCACCGCCGGGTCCACGGCGTCGCGCAGCAGGGTCCACGGCTCCAGCTCGTCGACGTGGGCGTAACCGGCGCCGCCCCGCGCGGCCAGTCCGGTGGCGTGCCGCACCGCGACCGGGATCTCACCGAGGTCGCGGGCCCGGCAGCCTCCGGCGACGACCTCGCGGCCGGACAGGGCGGTCAGCCGGTCGGTCAGCGCGCCGCCGATCGGCGCGCCGCCCGTGGCGGATCCGCCCTCGGGGACCACGAGGACGAGCCCCTCGGGGCGGGGGCAGACGAACGCCAGCTCCTCGGTGGCCGGGTCGCCGAGCACGTCGGCCACCGCGTCCAGCGCCGGGTCGACCAGGGCGGCGGCGTCGCAGCCCGCCGCCCGCGCCACCATGACCTCGTACGGCGGAGGCGCGGTGGAGCAGATCTCGGCCAGCCGGGCGGCGAACGCCGGTTCGCCGGACAACACGCCGGACAGCACGGCCGCGCGCTGCCGGTGCGCGTGCGTCCGGGTCCGGCGCACCCCGTCCAGTTCGATCGCCAGCAGGCACGCCGCCTGGTTGGCCAGCACGCGCACGTGCCAGTCTGTGGGGCCGGCCGTCCACAGGGCCAGCCAGCCGCGGGGCGGGCCGGTGAAGCCGAGGCTCTGCATCTGCAGGACGCGGTCGCCGTGGTCGACGGCGATCGCGGTGTGCCGCGCTCCGGCCTCGCCGGCCGCCTCGACAGCCTCTCCGGCCACCCCGACGGCCTCGGCGTGCCAGGACCGGGTCGTGTCGGGGGCGGCGGCGCGGGGGCGGCCGCCGGGGTCGAGCAGGAGCGTCTCCCCCTCGGTGTGCTCGGCCAGGGCGCGCAGGATGCCCGAGGGGCCGGAGCGCAGCGCGGCGCGCGCCATGGCCTCCTGCCCGAAGACGGTCCGCCGCTCGCCGCGGACGCGCTCGTCGGAGTGCCATCGGGCCACCGCCTCGGCCACGGCGATGAACGGCGTCCTTCCGGTGATCTCCAGGACGGGCAGGTCCAGCCGCGCGGCGGTCTCCAGCACCTCGGGCGGTACCTCGGTGATCTGTTCGTGCAGCGCGAACGCCAGGCCGGCGCAGCCCGCCGTGGCCAGCCGTCCGACGTAGGCGCGGCACCCCTCGGCGTCACCCGGTAGCCCGAGACCGACCGTCATGACCAGCTCTCCGCCCCGCAGCCACGGCACCGGGTCGGGCAGTTCCGTCACGTGCGCCCACCGGACAGGGCGGGTCAGGCCGCCGGCTCCGGCGAGCAGCCGGATCTCCAGCGACGGCAGGGTGAGGACGTCGGCCACGGTCAGGGGCATGTGAAGCTCCTACAGCAGGGCATATACCAGCCGAAATAGTGATATGCACCTTTCCGAAAGGTGTGCGTTCCGCACTATAGCCACTCTCCGACGGTGCGAATCGTCCACAGGCAGCGTCGTTGAGCCGCGCATATCGTCGCTGGAACGACGCACCCCCCGGAGGGCCCCATGGACGGACAACCGCCTCGCCGCACCGGCGAACCGCGCCGCGCCGCCTTCGCCGCGTTCATCGGCACCACGATCGAGTGGTACGACTTCTACGTCTACGCGACCGCCGCCGCACTGGTCTTCGGCGACCTGTTCTTCCCCACCTCGACCGACCCCTTCGCCGGCGTCATGGCCTCCTTCGCCACCTACGCCGTCGGCTTCCTGGCCCGCCCGCTCGGCGGCATCGTGTTCGGCCATTTCGGGGACCGGGTGGGTCGCAAGTCCGCGCTCGTGGTCACCCTCCTCATGATGGGCCTGGCCACCTTCCTCGTCGGGGTGCTGCCCACCTACGCGTCGGCCGGCATGCTCGCCCCGGCGCTGCTGGTGCTGCTGCGGATCGTCCAGGGGCTGGCGGTCGGCGGCGAATGGGGCGGCGCGGCGCTGATGGCCGTGGAACACGCCCCGGAGGGCAAGAAGACCTTCTACGGGTCGTTCGCGCAGCTCGGCAACTCCGCGGGCGCGCTGCTGGCCACCGGCGCCTTCAGCCTGCTCAACATCCTGGGCGGCGACACGCTGCGGGACTGGGCCTGGCGGCTTCCCTTCCTCGCGTCGGCGGTGCTGGTCCTGGTCGGGCTCCTCATCAGGCTGAAGGTCGAGGAGTCGCCGGTCTTCGAGGAGACGCGCCGGAGCGCGCCGGCCGGCCTGCCGATCAAGGAGGTCCTCCGGACGTCCTGGCGCACGGTGCTGCTCGGCATCGGCGCGCTGCCGGTGGCCATCGGCGGCTACTACATCACCACCACGTTCCTGCTGGCCTACGCGACCGGCCCCGGCGTCGGCGTGGAGGAGCAGGTGGTCCTCAACGCGCTGAGCTTCGCCGCCTTCCTGGAGCTGGTCGCCACGCTCGGCGTCTCGTGGCTCGGCGACCGGGTGGGCGCCCGGCGGGTGGTCATCGCCGGGCTCGTCGGCGTGGCCGTCCTGGCGGTGCCGCAGTTCACCCTGATGAGCACCCGGGACACCCTGCTGATCTTCGTGATCCTCGGCCTGATGCGGCTCGCCATGTCGGCGACGTACGGCCCGATGGCCACGATCCTCGCCCAGATGTTCCGGCCCGATGTCCGCTACACCGGCATGTCCCTGGCCTACCAGGTCGCCGACGCCGTCTTCGGCGGCCTCTCGCCGCTGGCCGCGACCGCGCTGGTCGCCGCGTACGGCGGCGGCCCGGCTCCGGCCATCGCCCTGCTCATCGGAATGTGCCTGCTCAGCATCGGCTGCGTGGCGTTCATCCGGATGCACCGGGACCCGGCTCCCCGGCCGGTTCCCGCCGCCCCCGGCTCCTGACCGGCGGCCCCCGCCCGGCCGGAGCCGGAGGCGGTCCCGTCCGGCCCGCCCGGATCGTCGGCCTGCCGCCCCGTCCCGGCTCCGGCCCTCCGGCGGGCCGTCTCCTTCGTGACCGCGGATTTCGTGGCCGTGGATCTCGTGACCGCAGAGTGAGAGGAAGACCTCTTGTCCCCGATCGTCATCACCAACGCCAGGGTCCTCACCATGGACCCCGCCCGTCCCGCCGCGGAGGCCGTGGCCGTACGGGACGGACGGATCCTCGCCGTCGGCCGGGCGCCGGAGGTGCTCGGAGCGGCCGGGCCGGACGCGGAGACCGTCGACGCCGGAGGCAGGACCGTCCTGCCGGGGTTCGTCGACCCGCACAACCATCTGCTGTCCACCGCCGAGTCCCTCGTCTCCGTGGACGCCCGCTACCCGCGGGTCGGCAGCGTCGCCGACCTGGCGGCGGCGATCGCGGCGGAGGCCGCCCGTACCCCGCCGGGCCGGTGGATCCGCGCCTTCGGTATGGACGACGCGAAGTTCCCCGAGGGCCGGCCGGACCGGCGCAGCCTCGACGAGGCCACGACCGACCATCCGGTGATCATTTACCACGTGTCAGGGCACCAGGCGGCGGTGAACTCCGCCGCGCTCGCCTGGCGCGGTCTCGACGACCAGGTGACCGACCCGGCGGGCGGCGCGTTCCTGCGCGACGAGGGCGGGCGACTGACGGGCATGGTCATCGACTCCGCCATGGAACTGCTGCTGCCGCTCGCGGTGGACATCGGCTGCCACGGTCCCAACTTCCACACCGACCTGCCCGCCGAACAGTTGGTGTCCTGGCTGGAGGCGGCCGGGGAGACCTACCTGTCGGCCGGTGTCACCACCGTGTGCGACCCCCAGGTCTCGGCGCGGGAGATGCGGATCTACCGGGCCGCCCACGCCGCCGGCACGCTGCCCGTCCGTACGGTGTGCATGCCGCTGTCCCACCTGCTCGACGACCTGGTCAGGGTGGGGCTGGCCGGGCCGTTCGGGGACGACCGGCTGCGCTTCGGCGCCATGAAGTTCTACTGCGACGGTACGCTCCTCGGCGGCACCGCCATGTTCGACGAGCCGTACGGTGAGCGCGGCCAGTTCGCCGGATCGCTGTACCACGCGCCCGACCGGCTCACCGACCTGGTGAAGCGGGCCGCGCAGGCCGGCTGGCAGGTGGGCGTGCACACCCAGGGCGACCGGGCGATGGGCTTCACCCTGGACGCGCTCCGCGCGGCGGCGGCGGTGTCCGGGGACGACGCCAGGCCGCGCATCGAGCACTGCGGTCACCCGACCCCGGCGCAGGTGAGGGAGTTCGCCGCGCTGGGCGTCATCCCGGTCAACCAGCCCAACTTCCTGTACGACAGCGGCACCGACTTCATCCGCCGGCTCGGCGCGCGGCGGGCGCACCGGCTCCAGCCGATGCGGGAGGAGATCGACGCGGGCCTGCGCCCGGTGCTGTCCAGCGACTCCTTCGTCTCCTCCCTGCGCCCGATGGAGACGGTCGCCAACGCGGTGCGCAGGCGGACCCGCGAGGGCGGGCCGATCGGGGAGGAGCAGGCGGTCTCCCTGCACGAGGCCCTGCGGGCGCACACGATCGACGCCGCCCACGCGCTGCGGATGGAGGACCGTATCGGCTCGCTCAGCCCAGGGAAGCTCGCCGACGTGGTGGTGCTGGACGCCGACGTCGAGGCGCTGCCCGCCGACGAGCTGGCGGGGGTCGGCGCGTGGCTCACCCTGCTGGACGGCCGCGTCGCCCACTCGGCCCGCCGCTGACGCCCGCCCGTCGGCGGGCCGCGTCAGGAGCCCAGGACCTCCTGGCGCAGGCGGGTCTTGAGGATCTTGCCGCCGGGGTTGCGGGGCAGCTCGCCCTCGCGGATCCAGAACCGGACGGGCACCTTGAACGCCGCGATCCGCCCGAGCAGGAACTCCCGCAGCTCCTCGGCGCTCACCGGGGCGGCCGGCCGTACCACCGCGCCGACCTCCTCGCCCAGCTCCTCGTGGGGGATGCCGATCACCGCGACGTCGTCCACCGCGGGGTGCTCGAACAGCGCGGCCTCGACCTCGGCGCAGTAGACGTTCTCGCCGCCGCGGATCACCATGTCCTTGGCCCGGTCCACGATGTAGACGAACCCCTCGTCGTCCACCCGGGCGAGGTCGCCGGTGTGCAGCCAGCCGTCGAGGAAGGTCTCGGCGGTGGCCTCGGGACGGTTCCAGTAGCCGAGGATGACGTTGGGGCCGCGCAGGCACAGCTCCCCGACCTCGCCGGCCGGCAGCTCCCGGCCCAGCGGGTCGGTGATCCTCACCTCGACCACGGGCACCGGCAGGCCGATGCTGTCGGGCCTGGCGAGGTAGTCGGGGCCGCTGTTGTAGATCGCCAGCGCGGTGGTCTCGGTCATGCCGTACCCGTTGGAGGGGGCGCGGCCGGGAAGCATTCCGGTGATGCGCTCCAGCAGCCTGGGCGGCGCGGGGGCGCCGCCGTAGCCCAGCGAGGTGAGGCTGGAGACGTCGCGCCGCTCCAGGTCGGGATGGGACAGCAGCTGCCACACGTTGGTGGGCACCCCGCTGAGCGTGGTGATCCGCTCGCGCTCGATCAGCTCCAGGGCCCGCCCGGCGTCCCACCTGTACATCAGCACGAGCCCGCCGCCGGTGAACATGGTGGTGGTCATGACCGCGAAGCAGCCGGTGACGTGGAAGAGCGGCACGGTCAGCAGGGTGACGCGGCGTTTCCCGGCGGCCTCGGCGGGGTCCTTGCCGGCCCTGGCCAGGCTGCGCATCATGCCGTAGGCCACCGTCATCGGCGACTGGCCGAGGTTGCGGTGGCTGCCGAGAGCGCCCTTGGGGCGGCCGGTCGTGCCGGAGGTGTAGAAGATGGTGGCCGGGTCCTCCGGGGCCACCTCCACCTCGGGCAGCGTCACGTCCGCCGTGACCTCGCCCAGGACCTCCTCGAACGGGCGCGCCCCCTCGGGCGCCTCGCCGCGGACCACGATCAGCTGTGCGCGGCCGGTGAGCAGGGCGGCGCGCTCGGTGTCGGCGATCACCACCTTCGCGCCGGAGTCCGACACGCCGAACTCCAGTTCCTGGGCGGTCCACCAGGCGTTGAGCGGTACGGCGACCGCCCCGGCGGCCAGCACCGCGGAGAAGGAGACGATCCACTCGGGGTAGTTGCGCATGGCTATGGCCACCCGGTCGCCCTTGGCCACGCCGTACTCCGCGATCAGGCGGTGCGCCAGTGTGGCGGCCCGGCGGAAGTGCTCCTCGTAGGTGAGGCTCTCGTCCTCGTAGGTGAGGAAGACCTGCTCGCCGTGGCCCCTGCTGCCCTCCAGCAGCGCGCGGAAGTGCGCGGGCGCGTGCTTCCAGGTCCTGACGGCGCCGCCGTGGCCGGGGACCTCCACCGTCTCGAACAGCTGTCCCGGGCCGGTGAGCCGGGCCTGGACCTCGTCATGGGCGACCGTCATGCGTTCACATCTCCCGGGGCGAAGGGAACCGGACACGCCACGATACCGACCGGTAGGTACGTGCAACAGTGCCGAAAAGCGCCGCGCATGTCCATGCGCCGGGGGAGTCGTGTTCCTCCTGGTCGGAGGGTCCTTGAGGCGACGCGCCCACCTGGCCCGCTTGCATGACGATTACGGAGGATGCATAATTCTTCTAGTAAATCCATGAGATAGAGTGCATGAACATGCAGAGAGCGGGGGGCGGATGAGAGCGGCCATCGCCGGTGCGAGCGGCTACGCCGGAGGCGAGATCCTGCGTCTGCTGCTGTCGCACCCGGACATCGAGATCGGCGCGCTCACCGCCGCCTCCAGCGCGGGCACCCCGCTGGGCGCCCACCATCCCCACCTGGCCCCGCTGGCCGGCCGGGTCCTCCTCGACACCACCCCCGGCACCCTCGCCGGCCACGACGTGGTCTTCCTGGCCCTGCCGCACGGCCAGTCCGCCGCCGTCGCCGCCGGGCTCGGCGACGGCACGCTCGTCGTCGACTGCGGCGCCGACTTCCGCCTCGCCGACCCCGCCGCCTGGGAGCACTTCTACGGCGGCGCCCACGCCGGCACCTGGCCCTACGGCCTGCCCGAGCTTCCGGGCCACCGCGACCCGCTCCGCACGGCCACCAGGATCGCCGTCCCCGGCTGCTACCCGACCGCCGTCACCCTGGCGATGTTCCCCGCCTTCGCCGCCGGCCTCGCCGAACCCGACCTCGTCGTGGTGGCCGCCAGCGGCACCAGCGGCGCGGGCCGGTCGCCCAAGCCCGCCCTCCTGGGCAGCGAGGTGATGGGCTCGGCCGCCGCCTACGCCGCCGGAGGCGTCCACCGGCACACCCCCGAGATGGAACAGAACCTCTCGCCGCTGGCCGGCGCGCCGGTACGGGTCTCCTTCACCCCCGTGCTCGCCCCGATGAGCCGCGGCATCCTCGCCACCTGCACGGCGCCCGCGAAGCCCGGCGTCACCCCGCGGACGCTGCGCGAGGCCTACGAGGCGGCCGTCAAGGACGAGCCGTTCCTGCGGCTGCTGCCCGAGGGGCAGTGGCCCGCCACCTCGATGACCCTGGGCGCCAACACCGCCGCCCTGCAGGTCGCCCTGGACGAGCGAGCCGGGCGCGTCGTCGCCGTCATCGCCATCGACAACCTCACCAAGGGCACCGCGGGCGGTGCGATCCAGAGCGCCAACCTCGCCCTCGGCCTGCCCGAAGAGACCGGCCTTCCTCTCAACGGAGTCGCCCCATGAGCGTGACCGCACCCCTCGGCTTCCGCGCCGCCGGCGTCGCCGCCGGCATCAAGTCCGGCGGCGCCCGCGACCTGGCGCTGATCGTCAACGACGGCCCCTCCCGCGCCGCGGCGGGCGTCTTCACCGCCAACCGCGTCCAGGCAGCGCCGGTGCTGTGGTCCCGGCAGGTGCTGACCGGCGGCCGGGTCCACGCCGTCGTCCTCAACTCCGGAGGCGCCAACGCCTGCACCGGTCCGCTCGGATTCCAGGACACCCACGCCACCGCCGAGAAGGTCGCCGCCGCGCTCGGCGACTCCGCCGGCGAGGTCGCCGTCTGCTCCACCGGCCTGATCGGCGAGCGGCTGCCGATGGACGCCCTGCTGGCCGGGGTCGACCTCGCCGTCTCCCAGGCCAGCAGGGACGGCGGCCTGGCCGCCGCCGACGCCATCCGCACCACCGACACCGTCTCGAAGATCTCCTTCAAGCGGGGCGAGGGCGGCTACATGGTCGGCGGCATGGCCAAGGGCGCCGGCATGCTCGCGCCGGGGCTGGCCACCATGCTCTGCGTGATCACCACCGACGCCGACCTGACCGCCGGGCAGCTCGACGAGACGCTCCGCGAGGCGACCAGGCTCACCTTCGACCGGCTCGACACCGACGGCTGCATGTCCACCAACGACACCGTCCTGCTGCTGGCCAGCGGAGCCTCGGGCGTCACCCCTGACCTCGCCGAGTTCGGCCGCCTGGTCCAGGGCGTCTGCGCCGACCTCGCCCGCCAGCTCCTCATCGACGCCGAGGGCGCCACCAAGGCGATTGCCGTCGAGGTCGTCGGCGCCGCCTCCGAGGACGACGCGCTCGCCGTCGCCCGCGCCGTCTGCCGTTCCAACCTGCTCAAGTGCGCCATCCACGGCGAGGACCCCAACTGGGGCCGCGTGCTGTCGGCCGTCGGCACCACCGACGCCGTCTTCGAGCCCGACCGGGTCAACGTCGCCATCAACGGCGTCTGGATCTGCCGGGGCGGCGCGGCCGGCGACGACCGCGCCAAGGTGGACCTGCGCCCCCGCGACGTGACGATCACCATCGACCTGTCGGCGGGCCCGAACTCGGCCACGATCCACACCACCGACCTCACCGCCGCCTACGTCCACGAGAACTCGGCGTACTCCTCATGACGGCCGGCGACGCGCCGGCCAAGGCGCACACCCTGATCGAGGCACTGCCGTGGCTGGCCCGCTTCCACGGCGCGACCGTCGTCGTGAAGTACGGCGGCAACGCCATGACCGAGGAGCACCTGCGGGAGAAGTTCGCCGCCGACGTGGTCTTCCTGCGCTACGCCGGGCTCAGGCCGGTCGTCGTGCACGGCGGCGGCCCGCAGATCAACGCCCACCTCGACCTGCTCGGCATCGAGTCCACCTTCACCGCCGGGCTCCGCGTCACCAGCCCCGAGGCCATGCGGGTCGTCCGGATGGTCCTGGTCGGCCAGGTCAACCGCGACGTCGTCGGCCTGGTCAACCGGCACGGGCCGTTCGCCATCGGCATGTCCGGCGAGGACGCCCACCTGTTCACCGCGGAGCGCAAGCACGCCGTCGTCGACGGGACCCCGGTGGACATCGGCCAGGTCGGCGACATCGTCGCCGTCGAACCCGGCGCCGTGCGGGCCCTGCTGGACGACGGGCGCATCCCGGTGATCTCCTCCGTCGCGCGCGGCGAGGACGGCACCGTCTACAACGTCAACGCCGACACCGCCGCCGCGGCCCTGGCCGTGGCGCTCGGCGCCGCCAAGCTGATCGTCCTCACCGACGTCGAGGGCCTCTACCGGGGCTGGGACCCCGAGACCCGCAGCGGAAAGGTCATCGACCGGCTGTCGGCCTCGGAGCTGCGCGAGATGCTGCCCGGCCTGTCCAGCGGCATGGCGCCGAAGATGGAGGCGTGCCTGACCGCCGTCGACGGAGGCGTCCCCCAGGCGCACGTCCTCGACGGCAGGGTGCCGCACGCCGTACTGCTGGAGATCTTCACCGACGAGGGGGTCGGCACCATGGTGCTGCCCGACGCCGCGCCGGCCGTACCCGACGCCGCGCGGCCCGCCGCCACGATCCTGAACGGGAGTGAGCAGTGAGCATCGACGGCCGGCCCGCGGGGGACGACCTCGCCAAGCGCTTCGAGACCGCCTTCATGCCCACCTACGGCGTTCCGCCGGTCGCGCTGGCCCGCGGCGAGGGCGCCCGGGTCTGGGACGCCGACGGCGGCGAGTACCTCGACCTGATCGGCGGCATCGCTGTCAGCTCCCTCGGCCACGCCCACCCGGCGCTGGTGGAGGCGGTGTCCCGCCAGGTCGCCGTCCTCGCCCACACCAGCAACCTGTTCATCAACGAACCCGAGGTGCTGCTCGCCGAACGGCTGATCGGCCTGCTCGGCGCGCCCGCCAGGGTCTTCCTCACCAACTCCGGCACCGAGGCCAACGAGGCCGCCCTCAAGATGGCCCTCAAGTACGGCGGGAGCACCGGCCGCACCTACGTGGTGGCCGCCGAGAACGCCTTCCACGGCCGCACCCTCGGCGCGCTGTCGCTGACCGGCAAACGCGCCATCCGCGACCAGTTCGGCCCGTTCCCGACGGACGTCAGGTTCGTCCCGTACGGCGACGCCGACGCGCTGCGCGACGCCGTCACCGCCGAGTGCGCCGCCGTCTTCCTGGAGCCCACCCAGGGCGAGGCCGGCGTCGTCCCCCCGCCCGCCGGCTACTTCAGGGCCGCCCGGCGCGTCTGCGACGCGACCGGCGCGCTCCTGGTCGCCGACGAGATCCAGTCGGCGATCGGCCGCACCGGCCACTGGTTCGCCCACCAGCACGAGGGGATCCTGCCCGACGTGCTCACCCTGGCCAAGGGCCTCGGCGGCGGCATGCCGATCGGCGCCTGCGTCGGTGTCGGCCCCGCCGGAACGATCTTCGCCAAGGGCGACCACGGCTCCACCTTCGGCGGCAACCCCGTCTCGGCCGCCGCCGCGCTCGCCGTACTCGGCGCCATCGACGCGGACGGCCTGCTGGAACACGTCCAGACCGTCGGCGCCCAGCTCGCCGGCGGCATCGCCGCGATCGGCCACCCCCTGCTCGCGGGCGTCCGCGGCCGGGGCCTGTGGCTGGCGATCGTGCTGACCGCCGACCGCGCGGCCCAGGTCCAGAGCGCGGCCCAGCGGGCCGGCTTCCTGGTCAACGCCGTCCAGCCCGGCGCCGTACGGCTCGCGCCCCCGCTGGTGATCACCTCCGGGCAGGCCGCCGCCTTCGTGGCGGCCCTGCCCGCCATCCTTGACGAGGCAGCAGAATGACCAGGCATTTCCTTCGAGACGACGACCTGACGCCCGTCGAGCAGGCCGAGGTGCTCCGGCTCGCCGCGGCCATGAAGAAGGACCGCTACGGCTACCGCCCCCTCGCCGGGCCGAAGACCGTCGCCGTGCTGTTCGACAAGTCCTCCACCCGCACCCGCCTCTCCTTCGCCACCGGCGTCGGCGAGCTCGGCGGCCTGCCTCTGATCATCGACGCCGCGACCTCCCAGCTGGGCCGGGGCGAGCCCATCGAGGACACCGCCCGTGTCCTGGAACGCCAGGTCGCCGCGATCGTGTGGCGTACCGGAGGCCAGGAGCGGATCGAGACGATGGCCGCCTACTCCTCGGTGCCGGTGGTCAACGCCCTCACCGACGAGTTCCACCCCTGCCAGATCCTCGCCGACCTGCAGACCGTCCGGGAGCGCTTCGGCGCCACCGCCGGCCTCACCCTCGCCTACCTCGGCGACGGCGCCAACAACATGGCCCACTCCTACCTCCTGGGCGGCGCCGTCGCCGGGATGCACGTGCGGATCGGCGCCCCGGCCGGCTACCACCCCGACCCGGAGATCCTGCGCCGCGCCCAGGAGATCGCCGCCGCCACCGGCGGGTCGGCCACCGTGCTCACCGATCCCGCCGCCGCCGCGGCGGGCGCCGACGTCGTCACCACCGACACCTGGGTCTCCATGGGACAGGACGGCAAGGAGCAGCGGGTCGCCGACCTGATGCCCTTCCAGGTCGACGGCCGCCTGATGGACCTGGCCGCCCCGAGCGCGATCTTCCTGCACTGCCTGCCCGCCTACCGCGGGCTGGAGGTGACCGCCGACGTCATCGACGGCCCCCGCAGCCTGGTGTGGGACCAGGCCGAGAACCGGCTGCACGCCCAGAAGGCCCTGCTGCACTGGCTGCTCACCGCCGGCGGGAACGGCGGGAGCACCGATGGGAACGGTGGAGCCGCCACCGGCGGGATCGGCGGGGACACCGGCGCCCCCGCTACGATCCGGGCGGAGGAGGTCACGTGAAGATCCCCATGACGAAGGTCGCCCGCCAGGCGCGGATCACCGAGCTGCTGCAGCGCCGGCCGATCCGCTCGCAGCCCGAGCTGGCCAAACTGCTGCTGGAGAGCGGAGTCGAGGTCACCCAGGCCACGCTCTCCAGAGACCTCGACGAGCTGGGCGCGCTCAAGCTGCGCGCCGAGGACGGCTCCCTGGTCTACGCCCTGCCCGGCGAGGGCGGCGGCCGGATCCCGCTGGCCCGGGTCGGGACGGGCGAGACCCCGGCCGCCCGGCTGAGCCGGATCGCCGAGGAACTGCTCGTCTCCGCCGACGCGTCCGCCAACCTGGTGATCGTCCGCACGCCGCCGGGCGCCGCGCAGTTCCTCGCCTCGGCCATCGACCACGCCGACTGGGAGTCCATCCTCGGCACGGTCGCCGGAGACGACACCATCCTCGTCATCAGCCGCGACCCGACGGGCGGCGCCGCGGTCGCCGAGGCGCTGCTCCGCCACGCCGACCGTCGTGGCGGGTGATCGCGGCACACGGGAAGACCCATGACACGGGTCCCGGTGCGGGGTGACCCGCACCCGGGGACCATGGAGAACACTTGATCACGCCTGACCGGGGCGTGCCCGCCTTCTCCGGTGATCCCGGCGCCTCCGCCGCCACGTCGCTCCCCGCCGGGAGCCCCGGCGTCGGGGCCGCCGCCGGGCCGCGGGGACTTCCCCGGAGGGCCGCCGCGGCCCGGAACATCCGAACGCCCAGGTTGGGCTAAGGTCGCGGAGTGGAAGGGGAGGAGAACAACGGTGACTGATGGTGGCAAGCCGATGCGGCTGTGGGGCGGCAGGTTCGAGGGAGGCCCGGCCGACGCGCTGACCAGGCTCTCGGTGAGCGTGCACTTCGACTGGCGGCTGGTGCCGTACGACCTGATGGCCTCCCGGGCGCACGCCCGGGTGCTGCACCGCGCCGGGCTGCTGACGGCCGAGGAGCTGGAGCGCATGATCGGCGCGCTGGACGACCTCGAACGCGCCTGCAAGGCCGGCGAGTTCCGGCCCACCGTGGCCGACGAGGACGTCCACACCGCGCTGGAGCGCGGCCTGCTGGAACGCCTCGGCACGCTCGGCGGCAAGCTGCGCGCCGGACGCAGCCGCAACGACCAGATCGCCACCGACCTGCGGCTCTACCTCCGCGACCATGTCAGGAACATCGTGTCCCGCCTGGTCGAGCTGGAGACCGCGCTGATGAGCCAGGCCGAGGAGCACGCCGAGACGGCCGCCCCCGGCATGACCCACCTGCAGCACGCCCAGCCCGTCTCCTTCGGCCACCAGCTCCTGGCCCACGTGCACGCCTTCGCCCGCGACATCGACCGGCTGCGCGACTGGGACCGCCGCGCGGCCGTCTCGCCCCTGGGCTCGGGCGCGCTGGCCGGCTCGTCGCTGCCGCTCGACCCGCAGGCGGTGGCCCGGGAGCTCGGCTTCGACTCCGCCGCGCCCAACTCGATGGACGCCGTCGCCGACCGCGACTTCGCCGCCGAGTTCCTGTTCGACGCGGCGATGATCGGCGTGCACCTGTCGCGGCTGGGCGAGGAGATCGTCCTGTGGGCCTCCCAGGAGTTCCGCTGGATCGAGATGGACGACGCCTACTCCACCGGCTCGTCGATCATGCCGCAGAAGAAGAACCCCGACGTCGCCGAGCTCGCCCGCGGCAAGAGCGGCCGGCTCATCGGCAACCTCACCGCCATGCTGGCCACGCTCAAGGGCCTGCCGCTGACCTACAACCGCGACCTGCAGGAGGACAAGGAGCCGGTCTTCGACTCCGTCGACACCCTCATGCTGGTCCTGCCCGCCATGGCCGGCCTGGTCTCCACCATGCGCGTCAACACCGCCAAGCTGGAGTCCTCGGCCCCCGACGGGTTCGCCCTGGCGACCGACCTGGCCGAGCTGCTGGTCCGCAGGGGGGTGCCGTTCCGCGAGGCGCACGAGGCGGTCGGCCACCTGGTGGTCTGGTGCCAGGTCAACGACAAGGACCTCGGGGACCTCACCGCCGAGGAGCTCGCCAAGGTCTCACCCCACCTGACGCCCGACACCCGCGAGGTCCTCTCGGTGCCCGGCGCGCTGGCCGCCCGCAAGGCGCACGGCGGCACCGCGCCCGACCGGGTCCGTGACCAGCTCGTCGCGCTGCGCGAGACCGTCGACGACCAGGCGGCCTGGGCGAGCGGCGCCTGATGCCCGCGGGAGCCTCCGTCCCTGCCGGGTCGGCCCCGCTGACCCGGGACTTCTTCGACCGGCCCGGCCCCGAGGTCGCTCCCGACCTGCTGGGAAGGGTGATCACGCACGGGCCGGTATCGGTGCGCATCACCGAGGTCGAGGCGTACGGCGTGCCCGGCGAGGACCCCGCGTCCCACACCTACCGGGGCCGCACGGCGCGCAACGCGGTGATGTTCGGGCCGCCGGGACACCTGTACGTCTACTTCACCTACGGCATGCACTTCTGCGCCAACCTCGTCTGCCTCCCCGAGGGGATCGGCTCGGGCGTGCTCCTGCGCGCCGGGGAGGTGGTCGCCGGCGCGGAGGTCGCCACGGCCCGCCGTACGGCGGGCACGAGCCGGGCCGTCGCCCCGCGCGATCTGGCGCGGGGACCCGCCCGGCTGGCGGTCGCGCTGGGCTTCACCCGGGAGCACGACGGGGTGGACGCCTGCCCGCCCGGTCCGGTCAGCGTTCTTTGGGGAGATCCCCCGGTGTCCGGGGCCGTCCGCTCCGGGCCGCGCACCGGGGTGTCGGCGGCCAAGGACGTCCCCTGGCGGTTCTGGATCGACGGGGAGCGGACGGTCTCGCCGTACCGGCCACACGTTCCGCGCCTGCGCGCTTCCTGAGGGCGGGCGCCGGCGTCGGACCCTCCGGTTCTGGGGGAGGCGCCGGATCCTCCGCTCTTGAGAAGCGGCGCCGGTGTGAAGATCTTCCGGCCCTGAGGAGAGATATCTGCGCGTAGATCTTCTGATTCGTTCCCGTTCGATGCCTTTCGCGTTGCCCGCCCCAGTTCAGACCGGTCACGGGGGAGGTTTCAAGTGGCGAAGCGGGGCCGTGATCGGGCAGGCTGTACGGAAGTGACAGGTGTCCCTTCGAACATTGGAAAGCCAGGATCGTGACCGACATCCTCGATGAGCTCGAATGGCGCGGCCTGATCGCGCAGTCCACCGACATCGACGCCTTGCGCGCGGCGATGGCCGGGGGTCCGATCACGGTCTATTGCGGCTTCGATCCGACCGCGCCCTCGCTCCATGTCGGCAACCTGGTTCCCATGCTGACCCTCACCCGCATTCAGCGGGCGGGCCATCGAGCGATCGGTCTGGTCGGTGGCGCGACCGGCCTGATCGGTGATCCCAGCGGTCGCAGCACCGAGCGTTCGCTCAACTCCTCGGAAGTCGTCGCCGAGTGGGTCGCACGGATCCGGGCCCAGGTGGAGAGGTTCCTCGACTTCTCCGACGAGTCACGCGGGATCATGGTCAGCAACCTTGACTGGACCGAGGGCCTGTCGGCGATCGACTTCCTGCGCGACGTGGGCAAGCACTTTCCCGTCAACCGCATGCTGGCGCGCGAGTCGGTCTCCGCCCGTCTCGGTGGCGAAGGACTCAGCTACACCGAGTTCAGCTACCAGATCCTGCAGGCCAACGACTACCTGGAGCTCAACAAGCGGTACGGATGCACGTTGCAGGTCGGCGGCAGCGATCAGTGGGGCAACATCACCGCGGGAACCGACCTGATCCGCAGGGTGACCGGCGAGCACGTACACGCGCTGACCGTGCCGCTGATCACGAAGGCTGACGGGACGAAGTTCGGCAAGTCGGCCGGCGGCGCGGTGTGGCTCAACCCGGAGATGACCTCTCCGTACGCCTTCTACCAGTTCTGGCTGAACGCGGACGACCGTGACGTGGTGAGGTTCCTCAAGATCTTCAGCTTCAGGTCCCGAGAGGAGATCGAGGAGCTGGAGAAGGTGGCCGCCGAACGGCCGGCCGCCCGTGAGGCCCAGCGTGCGCTCGCGACGGAGTTCACCACGCTGCTGCACGGCGCGGAGGAGTGCGCCGCGGTGGTCGCGGCCTCTTCGGCCTTGTTCGGACAGGGCTCACTGGAAGATCTGCCTGCCAGGACGCTGGGAGAGGCCCTTGCCGAGGTTCCGCGTGCCGAGGTCCCCGCGCTGGGAGCCTCGTTCGTTGACCTGCTCGCCCAGAGCGGCCTGGTCAAGTCCAAGTCCGAGGCCCGTCGCGCGGTGAACGAGGGCGGCGCCTACCTCAACAACGTCAAGGTCTCCGACGACTCCTACGTGCCCACGGCGAACGATCTCCTTCACGGTCGCTCGCCAACACCGGCGAGGCCCGCAGCGGCCTGCGGATCCGGCGGCGCCACTCGGC
>NZ_JBEZNH010000070.1:0-37293 GCF_040653115.1 Streptosporangium sp. NPDC048047
CACCAGACCGGTGGTGACGTTGGCGATCCGCACCCAGCCGGTCGGCGTGGGACCGGATCCCAGGGCGGGGATCCGGCCGTTGAAGGTCAGCTTGACCACGTACGCCGGCGCGCTGAACGGGGCGGTGGACGAGGGCATCGAGACGTGCAGGCCGGAGCCGTCCTGGGTGCGGCCGGGCAGGTCGACGTACTGGCCGGCCGAGGAGCCCAGGAGCCGCGCCGAGACCAGGTCGCCGAGGTTGATCCGGTTCGAGCCCAGGGTCGTGATGTGCAGCGTGCCGCCCGGCCAGCCCAGCACGGTGGCGTACAGCACCGTGTCGTCCTTGCTGCGGGTGAAGCGGATGTCGGTGGCGGTCCCCGCCCGCGGCGTGGTGAAGGAGCCGCCACCCATCTGGGTGGGTCCCTCGCCGTGGACGGTCCAGGCCCGGGTCGAGTAGACGGACTCGCCGAAACGGCGGAGGTAGTCCCCGATGCCCAGCAGGATCGACCGCTGCCCCGAGGGGATGGTGCCGTCGGCCGTCGGGGCGATGTTCAGCAGCATGGTGCCGTTCTTGCTGACCCGGTCGATCAGCGAGTGCAGCATGGCGTTGAGCGAGTAGTAGCCGATGCCGTCGGTGTAGCACCAGCTGGAGCTGGAGATGCTGTCGTCGGTCAGCCAGTAGGGGGTCTGGATGGCGGCGGGGCCGCCGCGCTCGTAGTCGAAGACCTCGCCCCTGGTGTTGAACCCGTCCTTGTAGGTGGCGACGACGTCCCTGTTCCAGGCGACCGCCTGGTTGTAGTAGTACGCCAGGAAGTTCAGCCGCCGCGACTCGTCCAGCCGGCTGAGGTTGAAGTCCTGCCAGATGATGTCGGGCCGGTAGCCGTCGATGACCTCCTTGAGCTTGTCGTACCACAGCTGCTGCTCCTCGGCGGAGCCGAGCTGGCCGTACAGCTTCTTGAGGGAGGCGGACGACTGGGCCGGCGCCCACTGGTAGAAGCCGGTGAAGTTGTAGGCGTGGTGCATGGCCACGAGCAGCCTCATGCCCCTGGCCCGGATGGCGTCGGCGTGCAGCCGCAGCAGGTCGAGCCTGGGACCGGTGGCGACCGAGTTCCACTCGTTCACCCTGCTGTTCCACATCGAGTAGCCGTCGTGGTGCTCGGCCACCGGTCCGGCGAACCTGGCGCCGGCGTCGGCGAACAGCTGCGCCCACTCGTCCGGGTCGAAGGCGCCGCCGGCCGACTTCAGCTTCGGTGCGAACTGCACCCAGTTGCCGGCCCTGTCCCGCGCGCCGTTGATGAAGTTGTGGTACGGCCATGCCGATGGGTCACCGTAGACGCCCCTGTGGTGGTTGTTCTCGTTCGACCCGTTGTTGTACATGTTGCGCGGGTACCACTCGTTCGCGAACGCCGGGACGCTGAAGACGCCCCAGTGGAAGTAGACGCCGAACTTCGCGTCCTGGAACCACTCGGCGGCCGGCGGGTGCTGGTCCACCGACGACCAGCTCGGGGTGTAGCTCTGGGGGCCTTCGGTGGCCCAGGCGGGGCCCGTCTTCAGCAGGCCGGCGGCCGTGGTGAGCGCGGCCGTGGCGAGTAGTCGGCGGCGGCTGAACCGGAACGAGGACATCGGAAGAGCCCTTTCGTAGGGGGACGTTCTTCTCGGTCACGTGGGGCGCGCGGAACGGACCCGGCGGCACGCCTGACCCGCGTCCCGCCCCGCGTCCACCGGCGCGGGTCGTGACGGGCGAGGCGACAGGTCGTCCTGGTCCGGTGAGCGGGTGTCTCCGCCGTCCCGGGGCGGGCGCGAGGTGCGCTCCGTCCGTGGTCCCGGCGTGGGCCCGGCGGTCCACGGCGTACGGGATCATCACCGGCGGTCCGCGGCGCGCGGGATCGTCACGGGTCGGGAAGCGGCCGGATCACACCGATCCGGCCGGAAGGGGGCCGCGCGCCGAAGCGCTCCTGCCGTTCCACCACCGACCCGGCAGGAGGCCGACTGGAGAGTCAGTTTCGAAATCATTACCGAACTTGTCAAGACTTCTTTTCGGACTCGGGGCACGACCTCGCCGGGAGGGGCACGTCCGGGCCGGTCCGGCGAGCGGGCCTTCTCCCGGCTCCGCCCTCACCGCGCGGGTCGCCCGCCTGTGAAAGTTTCACTCCCCGTGGGAGCGTCCCGGCTCGGCTTGTGCCCAGCCAGGAGACCCGGGTCGCGGCCGGCGGCGCGTCGAGGGGCGGGGACGGCGCTTGACAGGCCCCGCGGTGTCATATTTGCTCCGCGACACCACCGCCACCATCCGACGGCAATCGAAGAAGGGCTGACCCCGACAATTATGTTAGCGCTAACATAAGCCGCCCCGCCCCGTAGGACGGATCGGCCCCCGTGAGTGGCCACCCCCCGAAGAGGAGATCCATGCGAATCGCACGTCCGGGTCCGAGCGGGATCCCGTCCAGGCGCGGACTCGCCTGGATCATGAGCCTGCTCTCCGTCATGATGCTGCTTCCGGCCGCCGCGGCCAGGGCGGACAACCCGATCGTCCAGACCATCTACACCGCCGACCCGGCCCCGCTGGTGCACAACGGCCGGGTCTACCTCTACACCGGCCACGACGAGGACGGCTCGACGTACTTCACGATGAAGGAGTGGCGGGTCTGGTCCTCGGCGGACATGGTCAACTGGACCGACCACGGCTCCCCGCTGAGCCTGGCGACCTTCAGCTGGGCGAGCGCGGACGCGTGGGCGGGCCAGGCGATCCACCGGAACGGCAGGTTCTACTGGTACGTGCCCACCAAGAACCGGGCGACCGGCAGGATGGCCATCGGCGTGGCGGTGTCCGACAGCCCCACCGGGCCCTTCAAGGACGCCATCGGACGCCCGCTGGTGGAGAACGGCGAGATCGACCCCACCGTCTTCGTCGACGACAACGGCCAGGCCTACCTCTACTGGGGCAACCCCAACCTGTGGTACGTGAAGCTGAACGCCGACATGACCTCGTACTCCGGCAGCCCGGCGAAGGTCGCCCTGACCACCGCGGGCTTCGGCACGCGCACCGGTGACGCGAACCGCCCGACCCTGTACGAAGAGGGACCCTGGGTCTACAAGCGGGGCGGCCTGTACTACAACGTGTTCGCCGCGAAGTGCTGCTCCGAGTTCATCGCCTACTCGACGGCCACGAGCGCCACCGGGCCGTGGACCTACCGCGGCACGATCATGCCCACCCAGGGCGGCAGCTTCACCAACCATCCCGGCATCATCGACTTCGCCGGGAACTCGTACTTCTTCTACCACAACGGCGCACTGCCGGGCGGCGGCGGCTACACCCGCTCGGTCGCCGTGGAGAGGTTCGCCTACAACGCCGACGGCACGATCCCGACGATCAACATGACCACGACCGGGGCGCCCCAGGTGGGCACGCTGAACCCCTACGTCCGGCAGGAGGCCGAGACGATCGCCTGGGAGTCCGGTGTGGAGACGGAACCCGCCGACGGAGGCGGGATGAACATCGGGTTCATCGAGAACGGCGACTACGTCAAGGTCAAGGGCGTCGCCTTCGGGACCGGAGCGAAGACCTTCACCACGCGCGTCGCCTCGGGGTCCGGTGGCGGGAGGATCGAGCTCCGCCTGGACGGCGTCAACGGCACCCTGGCCGGTACGTGCACCGTCCCGGGCACCGGCGGCTGGCAGGCATGGACGACCGTGTCCTGCGCGGTGAACGGCGCGACGGGCACCCACGACCTGTACTTCAGGTACACCGGCGGGAGCGGCTACCTGTTCAACGTGGACTGGTGGCAGTTCGGCTCCGGCGGCGGGCCGACGGCCGAACCCACCCCGACGGCCACGCCCACCCCCGGCGGCGGCGCCTGCGGCGCGACCTACCGCACCACCAACTCGTGGTCCGGCGGCTACCAGGGCGAGGTCACGGTGACGGCCGGCGCCTCGGCGATCGGCGGCTGGACCGTCAGGTGGAACCTGGGCGCCGGCCAGGCCGTCAGCCAGGTCTGGGGCGGCACGCTGAGCACCTCCGGTTCGGCCGTGTCGGTGGGCAACGCCTCGTACAACGGCTCGCTCCAGCCGTCCGCCTCGACGACGTTCGGCTTCCTCGCCGACGGCGCGCCGTCGGCGCCGTCCCTCACGTGCACCGCCTCCTGAAGAACATGAGCCGCCCCGTGAGAACGGGCGCATCCCCCTGAAGGCGTGCGCCGCCTCCTGAAGCCTCCTGAGGGCGGCGGTGCGGTGATCCGCGTCGCGTCCGGACCGCCGGACGCGACGCGGACGGCCGCGCGCCCCGCCGTACCACCCCGTGAACCCGTGTGCGGCGGACAGGCCCGTGTCCCTGTCCGCCGCACACGTGAGCGACGACAACCCGTGACCCGTCCCCGCACCCCCCGGGAGCACCCATGGAGATCGCACGCCTCCGGCGCCTGACCGGCGCCGGAACCACCGTCACCGCCGGCGCGCCGGCTCCCGGCCGGGACGCCGCCGGCCGGACGGACCGGCCCCGCCGGAACGCGGAAGGAGGACCGGCCGCGCGTGCGCGGAGACGCCCGTGGGCCGCGACGCTGTCGGCCGTGGCCCTGGCGGCGGCCGCGGTGCTGGGCTCGGTGACGGCCGCGGGCACCGCAGCCGCGGAGTCGAACGGCGGGGTGCGGGTCATGCCGCTGGGCGACTCGATCACCGAGGGCACCCAGGTGCCGGGCGGCTACCGGATCGGCCTGTGGCAGCGCCTGGCGGCCGGCCGCTACACGATCGACTTCGTCGGATCGCAGTACAACGGGCCGGGCGGTCTGGGCGACCACGACCACGAGGGACATCCCGGGTGGCGGATCGACCAGATCGACGCCAACATCAACGGCTGGCTGCGCACCTACACCCCTCGCACGGTGCTGCTGCACATCGGCACCAACGACGTCCTGCAGAACTACAACGTCTCCTCGGCGCCGTCCCGGCTGTCGACGCTGATCGACCACATCACCGCGGCCGCGCCCAACGCCGAGGTGTTCGTCGCGACGATCATCTCGCTGTCGAACTCCGGCCAGGAGGCCGCCGCCCGCACCTTCAACGCCGCGGTCCCCGGGATCGTGCAGTCCAAGGTGAACAACGGCAAGCACGTCCACCTGGTCGACATGCACGCCAAGCTGACCACGGCCGACCTGATCGACGGCGTCCACCCCACCGCGACCGGCTACGACAAGATGGCCGCCGCCTGGTACCAGGCCCTGCAGTCGGTCCCCGGCAGCATCAGCCAGGGCCCCGGCCCGTCACCGAGCCCGTCGATCACCCCGACGATCACCCCGTCGCCCAGCGTCACCCCGACGCCCCCCGACGAGCCGGTCGCCTGCCGGGTCGGCACCACCGTCAACGCGTGGAACAACGGGCTGACCGAGAACCTCACCGTCACCAACACCGGAACCTCGGCGGTCAACGGCTGGTCCCTGGCCTTCACCCTCCCCGGCGGGCAGACCATCACCGGCGGCTGGAACGCCACCTACACCCCCGTCACCGGCCGTGTCACCGCGAAGAACGTCACCTACAACGGCTCCCTGGCGCCCGGAGCCTCCACCGAGATCGGCTTCCAGGCCACCCACACCGGCGACGCCGGCAAGGCCACCGCGTTCACCCTCAACGGAGCCCCCTGCACCGCCTCCTGACGCATCGCCCGACGCCCCCTCGCGGGGATCCCCCACCTCCCAGGAGACATCAATGCGTTTCATCCGACATCGGCGCTGGCTCGCGGCCGCGATGGCCGCGGCGCTCGGCGCCCTCGGGATCGCGACGGCCGGCTCCTCCCAGGCCGCCGCGGGCTGCCGGGTCACCTACACCGTGACCAACGAGTGGTCCGGCGGTTTCGGAGCCAACGTCAGCATCACCAACCTCGGCGATCCGGTCAACGGCTGGAAGCTGACCTGGTCGTTCACCGCCGGGCAGACCGTCACCCAGCTGTGGAGCGGCACCCACACCCAGTCCGGCTCGCAGGTCACCGTGACCAACGCGGACTACAACGGCGCCATCCCCACCGGTGGCAGCGCGAGCTTCGGGTTCAACGGTAGCCAGAACGGCTCCAACCCGGTGCCGACGAACTTCGCGCTGAACGGCGTCGCCTGCGGCGGGACCGTCGATCCCTCGCCGAGCACCAGCCCCAGCACCGGGCCCTCCCCCAGCACCAGCCCGTCGACCGGCCCGAGCCCGTCGGCCACCCCCACGAGCGGGCCGTGGCCGCCGTCGTCGACCTACTCCAACCCCGTGCTGTGGGAGGACCTGGCCGACATCGACATCCTCCGGGTCGACGACACTTACTACTACTCGGCCTCCACGATGCACTACTCGCCCGGCGCGCCGATCCTGCGCTCCTACGACCTGGTCAACTGGGAGTACGCCGGCCACTCGGTGCCCAAGCTGGACTTCGGGTCGAAGTACGACCTGAACGGCGGGCGCGGGTACGTCAACGGCATCTGGGCGTCGTTCCTGAACTACCGCAAGAGCAACAAGACCTTCTACTGGGGCGGCTGCATCGACTTCAGCAAGACCTACATCTACACCGCCACCGCCGCGGAGGGCCCCTGGAACCGGCACACCACGATCAACAAGTGCTACTACGACGCCGGGCTGCTCGTCGATGACAACGACACGATGTACGTCGCCTACGGCAACACCCAGATCAGCGTGGCCCAGCTGTCGGCCGACGGCAAGACCGAGGTCCGCAGCCAGCAGGTGTTCTCCACGCCGTCCAGCGTGGGCACGCTGGAGGGGTCGCGGATGTACAAGCGCAACGGGTCCTACTACATCTTCCTGACCCGCCCGGCCAACGGCCAGTACGTGCTGAAGTCCACCAACGGCCCGTTCGGCCCGTACGAGATGCGCCAGGTGCTGCTCAACATGTCCGGCCCGGTCTCCGGCGGCGGCGTGCCGCACCAGGGCGGGCTGGTGCAGACCCAGAACGGCGCCTGGTACTACATGGCCTTCCAGGACGCCTACCCCGGCGGGCGGATCCCCGTACTGGCCCCGATCACCTGGACCTCCGACGGCTGGCCGACCGTGCAGACCGTGAACGGCGGCTGGGGCGGCTCCTACCCCTACCCGAACGTCCCGCGCCCGCCGCGGCAGGTGAAGTCCCCCACCGGGACCGACACCTTCGCCGGCACCCAGCTCGGCCCGGAGTGGGAGTGGAACCACAACCCCGACACCACCAGGTACAGCGTCGGCAACGGACTGCGGCTGCAGACCGCCACGGTGACCAACGACCTGTACTCGGCCCGCAACACCCTCACCCACCGCATCCTGGGCCCGTCGTCGACCGCGACGATCCAGCTGGACTACTCGGCCATGCGCGACGGTGACCGGAGCGGTCTGGCGATGCTCCGCGACTCGTCGGCCTGGATCGGCGTCAGACGCGACAACGGCCAGACCCGCCTGGTCGCGACCAACAACCTGACCATGAACGGCAGCTGGCAGACCACCTCCACCGGCACCGAGGTCGCCTCCACCGCGATCTCCGGCGGGCGGATCTGGCTGCGGGTCAACGCCGACATCCGGCCCGGCAGCGGCCGGCAGGCGAGGTTCTCCTACAGCACCGACGGGGTGAACTTCACCTCCTTCGGGCCGGCCTTCACGATGGGCAACGCCTGGCAGTTCTTCATGGGCTACCGCTACGCCGTCTTCAACTACGCCACCCAGGCACTCGGCGGCGCGGTCACCGTCAACCGGTTCGACCTGACCACACCCTGACCGTGCTCTGATCTCCACACGATCCGCAACGGCCCCCCTGAGGCGCGCACCGCGCCTCAGGGGGGCCGTTCCCGTCACCGGGCTTCCCCCGTCGGACGGCCTCAACGGCCTCCGACGGCCCGCTCGCCACACCGAGCCGGCGGCCGGCAGCACAGAGGCCCGGCGCCCCCGCGGACTTCGCGGGGGCGCCGGGCCCGGTCGTGCGTCAGCGAGCGGTCAGGCTCGGGTCCACTTCTGGTTGTTTCCTCCGGTGCAGGTCCAGATGTTCACCCTGGTGCCGTTGGCCGTACCGGAGCCGGAGACGTCCAGGCACTTGTTCGCGCCGACGGCGGTGACGCTGCCGTCGGAGTTGAGACGCCACTTCTGGTTGTTCTGGCCGTTGCAGTCCCAGATCGTGACCGCCGTGCCGTCGGCGGTGCCCGCGCCGGTCACGTCCAGGCACTTGTTGCCGTAGACCCGCAGCTCACCGGCGCTGGTCGAGGTCCACTTCTGGTTGTTCTGGCCGTTGCAGTCCCAGAGCTGCACCTGCGCGCCGTTGGACTGCGAGGCCCCGCTGACGTCCAGGCACCGCCCCGAGGCGGTCCCCTTCAGCGCGCTCGTGTCCCCGGGGGACGTCGGCGTGGCCGACGGTGAGGGCGACGTGCCGTCGCCCTGCCCGACGCCCTTGCCGCCGAAGGTCAGGGAGTCGAAGTCGAACGCGTTCGCCGACGGCGCCTTGAACACGACGTAGAGGTCGCCGGTGCCGCCGGGGTTCGTGACCCGCACCGCGGGGAGGGAAACGTAGTTGTTCCATCCCCCGGTCGACGGCACGGAGCTGGAGGCGACGAGCGTCCCGGTCGGCGAGCCGGCGTGCAGCTCGATGGACGCCCCGGTGGCGGACGGCGCCGACACGCGGAAGGACACCGTGTCGATCCCCGACAGGTTGACCGGCGTGTAGGAGATCCAGTCGTTGTTGGAGATGTCGCCGACGCGCCTGCCGCCCTCGGCTCCGGCCTCGTCGACGACCCGGACGCCGTTGGAGCCGCTGAAGTGCTCGGCCTGCTTGTGCTTGGGCTGCAGGGTGATGCCGGCGTTGCCCTTCAGGCCGTCCTTGTCGGTGTAGTCCGCGCCCAGGACGTAGTAGACGTTGGCCGCCTCGTCGTGGCCCGAGGCGGTCGTCGTGACCGTCCCGGAGCACCCGGTGAACTGGCCGGTGTCGTGGGCGTGCTGGTCGTGGCCGAGCGCGGTGAACACGTTGACCTTGGAGCAGTCGACGGTGCCGTCCTCGGGGTCGGTGACGTTGACGGTGTAGGACACCTTGTCACCGAAGTCGATGAACCCGCCGTCCGGCGGAGCCGAGAAGACGACCTTGGGACGGGTGTTGCCGACGGCGATGGTCAGCGTGATGCCGCCCGTCTTCCCGCTCGCGTCCCGTACGGTCAGCCTGGCGGTGTAGGTGCCGTTGGTGTTGTAGGTGTGGGACGGGTTGGCGGCGGTGGAGGTCCCGCCGTCGCCGAAGTCCCAGCTGTAGGTGATCGCGTCGCCGTCGGGGTCGGACGAGCCGGCCGAGGAGAACGCCACCGTCAGCGGCGCGGCGCCCGAGTCGGGGGTGGCGCTCGCCTTGGCCACGGGGGCGCGGTTCCCGGCCACGTAGTCGATGCGGTAGATGGCGTCGTCGGTGTTCGCGTGGCCGAAGCCGTTGCCCCAGTCGGCCATGTACAGCGCCCCGTCGGGGCCGAACTTCATGTCGATCGGCGCGTGCGGGGCGATGTTCGCCACGAACGGGTTGATCTTCAGGAGGTTGCCGGAGGAGTCGAGGCGCATCTCCTTGACGAAGTTGCGGCTCCATTCGTACAGGAAGGTCGCGCCGTCGAAGTACTGGGGGAACCTGCGGTCGGAGGCGCCGGCCGCGTCGTAGCGGTAGAACGGGCCGCCCATCGGGGCCGCGCCGCCGCAGCAGTTGATCTCGGGGAACTCGGCCGAGGCGTGGTAGTTGTACCACACGGTCGCGGGCTTGGCGGCCGGCAGGTTGGTCAGGCCGGTGTTGTTCGGCGAGTCGTTGACCGGCGCCGAGCAGTTGAACTTCGCCCCCGAGGTGTTGGTGGAGAAGTTGAAGTCGTTGAACGGGGTGTTGTTGCCGGTGCAGTACGGCCAGCCGTAGAAGCCGGGCTGCTTGATCAGGTTCCACTCGACCGTGCCCTCGGGGCCGCGGTTGGAGTTGGCGCTGCCCGCGTCAGGGCCGTAGTCGCCCACCGAGAGCCAGCCGGTGACCTTGTCGACCGAGAAGCGGAACGCGTTGCGGAAGCCCATCGCGTAGATCTCGGGCCGCGTCTTGGCCGTGCCCGGCGCGAACATGTTGCCGGCCGGGATCGTGTAGGTGCCGTCGGACTCGGGGTGGATGCGCAGGATCTTGCCGCGCAGGTCGTTGGTGTTGGCCGCGGACCGCTGGGCGTCGTAGTGCTCCCGGCCCGGCCGCTCGTCGATCGGGGCGTAGCCGCTGGACCCGTTGGGGTTGGTGTCGTCGCCCGGGGCGATGTACAGGTTGCCGCCCGGCCCGAACGTGATGTAGCCCCCGGTGTGACCGGGCTCGTCGACGTTGCGGTACGCCGGAACCTCGATGAGCTTCTTCTCGCTCCCCAGGTCGAGGCTGGTGCCGTTGAAGGTGAACCTGGAGACCCGGTTCACCTCGCCGCCGTTCGACGGCGAGTAGTTGAGGTAGATCCAGCCGTTGGCGGCGAAGTTCGGGTCCAGTGCCAGCCCGACCCCGCCGTCCTCACCGCCGTCGTACACCGACAGGGTGCCGATGACGCGCGTGCCCCCGCCGTTCGCGGGGATCATGTTCACCTTGCCCGAGCGCGAGATGTAGAAGACCCTGCCGTCGGCGGCCACGTCCAGCTCCATCGGCTGGTCCGGCGCGCCGTCGAGGGTGACCTTCTGGAAGCGGGCCGAGACCGTGCCGCCGCAGTCGCCGGGCTCCGCGCCCGCCGCCCACTTCACCGCGCCCAGCAGGTGCTGCTTGAACTGCGCCTCGGAGTAGGAGGACGCGTTGTGGCCCATCGCGGTGGCCCAGACACGGCCGCCCTCCGGGTTGTGGCACCAGGAGATCGGGTGGTCGGCGCCCATCTTGTTGGGGCCCGCGTCATAGGTGGTCTCGTCCGCGGTCACCAGCACGTGCACCGAGCCGCGCATGTTCTTGTCGAAGTTGTACCACTCCTCCGTACGGGTCCACCGGTCCGGCAGGCCCTTGGTCGAGGGGTGGACCTTGTCGGCGACCTTGGCGGTGCCCTGAACGATCGAGGAGTGCTGCGTCATGTGGGCGCCGGCGAGCACGGTCTGGTCCCACCACGGGAACTGCGACTCGATGTTCATGTCGACGGCGTTGTGGATCGCCACGACGCCGTGGCCGCCGCGCACGTAGGCCTGCATGGCCTGGCGCTGGGCGTCGTTGTCCCACACCATGCCCGAGGTCTGGAGCATGATCACCGCGTCGTAGGTGTTGAGGTTCGACGTGGTGAAGACGGCGGAGTTCTCGCTCTGGTCGAGCTGGAAGTTGTTGTCGGCCGCAAGCTGCTGGAACATCGAGATGCCGGCGGCGATGGAGTCGTGCCGGTAGGCGCCGCTCGCGGTCTTGCTGAACAGCAGCACCTTGAACTGTGGCGCCGCCGCGTGTGCCACCAGTGGCACCGCGGACAGCAGGAGCCCCAGCATGGCCGCGGCCAGTGCGGGGAGCAGGTGTGATCTTCGCATGAAGGATCTCCTGGGGGTTACCGGGGACGGTCGGAGTCGGAAAGGGAGGCGAAGGCGTGGGTCGTACCGGCCCGGAGGGGGCGCCGGTCAGACCGGGAGGACGGATCAGGTCATGAAGACCTGTCAAGTCGCGAGGGATGATCAGGTCATGGGAGCCAATCGGGTCGGGGGGGTCGGTCAGGTCGGGAGGGCCGGCCCGCGGGGGGCCGGCCCGATCGGGAAGGACGGTCAGGTCGTGAGGGCGCGGAGGAAGGCGAGTCCCTCGGTGGCGAGGGCGTCCTGGCTCGGGGCGAGGGGACGCCAGACGGATGCGGCGGTGGCGATGGTCCTGTTGTCGGCGGTGAAGGACTCGATCACGAGCGGTCCGGTGTAGCCGGCGTCGCGCACGGCCACGGTGAAGCCCGGCCAGTCGAAGTGGTCGGAGCCGGGCGCGCCGCGGTCGGTCCCGCTCGCCTGGATGTGGGCGATCCTGGCGCCCGCCAGGCGGACGGCCCGCAGGGGGTCCTTCTCCTCGATGTTCAGGTGGTAGGTGTCGAGGGCGAGCCCGCATTCCTCGGGGAGGGCCTCGAGCGCCTGCTCGACGGTGTTGACGACGCTGGTCTCGTACCGGTTGAGCGGTTCGACGCCGATCCTGATCCCGCGTTCGGCCGCGTACGCGACGACCGGTTTCAGGTTCTCCCTCAGCTCGGCGTAGATCGAGCGCCGCTCGTCCGGGCTCATCCGCCAGGCCCGGCCGACGGAGGCGTACGCGGGCCCGCTGACCGCCGGCGCGCCGACGGTCACCGCCACGTCCACGCAGTGCCGCAGGTAGTCCTGGGTGTCCTGGACGGTCTGTGGCGAGGCGCCGACCAGTTCCCGTCCCGGCGGCATCGTGAGCACGACCGACGCGCGGAGCCCGAGCCCGTCCAGGAGGGCCGCCGCCCTCCCGGGGTCCCAGTCGCCGGGCCGCTCGACCGGCAGCTCGGCGACGTCGAAACCCCATTCCGCGATCCGCGGCGCGAGGGCGGCCAGGGACTCGTCGGTGAGCGGCGAGACCCAGACCCAGGTGTTGACCCCGATCACGAGGTGCCGCCCCATTTGCCGGGGTAGCCGGGCAGGTCCTCGCAGCCGCACAGGGCGTAGTGCAGCGGCGGCATGCCGGGCTTGAGGTAGGTGGCGAGGTTCTCCTGGGTGATCACGGGCTGCGGCAGGTTCCAGACCTTGGGCACCCGCTCGCCCTTGAGGATCTTCAGGGCCGCGATGACCGGCGTGCGCCACTGGTAGGTCGGGTAGGTCGGGGCGATCGCGGTCAGCTTCGCGTCGCTCCACTTCTTCAGGAAGTCCTGCTGGTCCTCCCCGTTGATCGGCGGCACCGGCTGCCCGGCGTCCTCGAACGCCTCCACCGCCGCGACGGCGGTGGCGCCCGAGTCCATCCACAGGCCGTCGATCTTCCCGTGGCGCTGGATGTAGTCGCTGACGATGCTCTTGGTCTTGGCGGCGTCGCCGTCGGTGAACTCCGCGCCGACGACCTTGAGGTCGCTCTTGTCGAAGACCACCTTCGCCGCCGACCAGCGGGTCTCCAGGACGTCCACACCGGGTGAGATGCGCAGCGCCAGGACCTTCCCGCCCGCGGGCACCTTCTCGACGAGGAACTCGGCGGCCGCGGCGCCGAAGGCGTAGCCACCGATCGGCTTGATGAACGTGACCGGGCAGTCGGTCTGGACCCCCCGGTCGAACACGATGACCGGCACCTTCGGGCAGGCCCCGGCCACGGCGGGCGTCAGCGTGGCCGTGGTGTTGGGCGAGACGATCAGCGCGTCACAGCCCTTGGTCTGCAGCTCGGCGATGTCGGAGATCTGCTTGTCGTCCTTGCCCTCGGCGTCCAGGGCGGTGAAGCGGGTGATCTCCCTGTGCAGGGCGACCTCCGCCTGCATGGTCTTCCAGCCGACCTGCCGCCAGGGGTTGTCGACCGCTGCGTTGGAGAAGCACAGGTGGTACGGGCCCGCCTTCTTGTACTCGGCGGTGTCGACGGGCTTCGGGTCGATGCTCTGCTCCCACGGCCTGTCGGCCGGGCCGTCCGGCCGGGCTTCGCGCATCGCCATCTGGGCGTCGTAGTCGGCCTGCACGAAGAACTTCGACTGGGCGCCGGTGCCGCTGTCCTCCGATCCGGCCGACGCCGCGGCGGAGGTCGCGGGCGCGGGCTTGTCGCTGGTGCACGAGACCGCCGACAGCGTCAGTACGGCCAGCGCGGCGGTGGCGAGGAGCCGCCGCGGATATGTGAGCATGGTCTTCCTTCCATCACGGGGCGGCCGCGGCTCTTGCACGCGGGAAGCGCACGGCTCCCAGCGCCACCGCGGCGATGATGATCACGCCCTGTACGGCCGGCTCCAGCGCCCCCGAGATGCCGTACAGGTTGAGCAGGGTGAACAGCGCCTCCAGGGTGAAGGCGCCCGCCATCGCGGCGACCACGGAGCCGCGGCCGCCGCCGAGGGCCACGCCGCCGAGCACGACGGCGGTGATGGCCTGGAACTCCAGCCCCTGGCCGACCTGGGCGGACACCCCTGCGAAGCCACCGAGCAGGACCGCGGCGACCGCCGCGGACAGCCCGGAGATCATGAACGCCGCGGTCCGCACCCGGGCGACGCGGACGCCGGACAGGGCGGCGGCCCGGTCGTTGTCGCCGGCCGCGACCAGCGTGTGGCCGAACCCGGCGCGCATCGCGAAGACGGCGGCGGCGGTCACCGCGACGAGGATCAGGACCGCCCAGGGCACCGGGCCCAGGCTCCCCCGGCCCAGCTCGCGGAACTCCGGGGACAGGGCGCCGCGGGGCGCGCCGCCCGTCCAGAGGAACACCGCGCCGGACAGGATCAGCAGCATGCCGAGCGTCGTGATGAACGACGGGACCCGCAGCCGGGTGGTGACGACCCCGTTGACCAGCCCGACGAGCGGTCCGAGAGCGAGCAGCAGGGCCAGCACGGGCCAGGTCGCCTCCGCGGAGCCGTCGATGAGCCGGGCGGCGATCACCACCTCGGCGGTGACGAGGGAGCCGACCGACAGGTCGAACTCGCCGGACACGATGACGAAGTACTGCCCGGTCGCGAGGATCACCAGCGGAGCGGCCCGCTTGACGAAGGCGAGGAGGGCCGGCGGCTCCAGGAAGTACGGGTTGACGGCCGCGATGGCGACCAGCAGTCCGGCCAGCACCACGAGGATCGGCAGCGCTCGTCTCATCCGTTCCGCCTCCTGCGGGCGTAGACGGCCAGGGCGGCCACCAGGACCACGCCCCGTACGACGTCCTTGGCGAAGGAGTTGACCTGGAGCTGGTTGAAGATGCTGTCGAGGACGGCCAGGAGCAGGACTCCGCCGACGGTCCCGCCGACCCCGCCGCGGCCTCCGGCCAGGGCCGTCCCGCCGAGCACGACCGCGGCGATCGACTCCAGGTCGTATCCGCCGTCGGTTCCCACCGTCGGCGCGCCGGCGCCGAGCCGCGAGGCGAGCAGCAGCCCGGCGATCCCGGCGCAGACGGAGCAGAGCACGTGGGCGGTGACCACGACCCGCCCGGTGCGGATCCCGGAGAGCCGGGCGACCTCGGAGTCCCCGCCCACCGCGTAGATCCGGTACCCCGGGCGCGTGCGGGTCAGCAGGAACCACGCGGCCGCCGCCACCGCGGCCCACAGCAGCGCCGACACCGGCAGCGGCCCGATGCGGTCGTATCCGAGGTGCTGGAAGGACGCGGGCACGCTGCCCGCCGGGCCGTCGTACCGCTCGTCGAGCGCCCCGCGGATGATCAGCGCGATCCCGAGTGTGGCGATGAAGGCGTGCACCCGGAGGCGGGTGACGATCAGGCCGTTCACCAGGCCGGTGAGCGCGCTCACCGCCAGCACCGCGGCGACCGCGGGCAGCACGTTCGCGTCGCTTCCGGCCATGATCTCGGCCGCGACGAGCGAGGTCAGGCTGATCAGGTAGGCCACGGAGAGGTCCAGGCTGCCGGCCAGGATCACCAGGGTCTGACCGACCGCGACGATGCCCAGCGCCGCCGACCGCTGCTGGATGCCGACGATGTTCTCCTGGCTGAGGAAGTGCTCGCCGTCCAGGGCGAACAGCAGCCAGCCCAGCACGATGAGCAGGGCCAGCGCCAGGTAGACGGCGCGCGCGGGCCGGTCGGCGGACAGCCGCCGGAAGAGCGAGCCCGCGGCCGGGGCGGGCCGGAGCTTCAGCTGCTCGGTCATGACGCGGCCGCCAGGCGCATCACGGCCTCCTCGGCGGAGCCGGCGGGCAGCTCTCCGGCGACGCGGCCGTCGCGCAGCACCACGATGCGGTCGCTCATGCCGATGAGCTCGGGAAGCTCGGAGGAGATCATCAGGACCGCCGTGCCGTCGCGGGCGAGTTCGCGCATCAGGTCGTGGATGGCGGCCTTGGCGCCCACGTCGACGCCGCGGGTGGGTTCGTCGAACAGCAGGACCCGCGGCGCGACCGTCAGCCATTTGGCCAGCACGACCTTCTGCTGGTTGCCGCCGGACAGCAGCCGGACCTCCTGGGCGGGCCGGGGCGGGCGCAGGCGCACCCGTTCCAGCAGTCCCTCGATCCCGGGGCCGCGTTTGCGGGTGGCGCGGGCCACGAGCAGGGCGTTGTCGCGCACCCGCTGGTTCAGCAGGAGTCCTTCGGCCTTGCGGTCCTCGGTGACCAGGCCGATGCCCGCGGCGATGCCCTCGCGGACGGAACGGGGACGGCGGGGCGTCATCTCGCCGTGGGTGAAGGGGTCGGCGCCGAACAGCGCCCTGGCCAGCTCGGTGCGGCCGGAGCCCTGCAGCCCGGCCAGGCCGACGATCTCGCCCGCGCGCAGGTCGAGGTCGATGCCGCGCAGCCTGGCGTTGCCGCCGCCGCGCACGCTCAGCATCACCTCCCCGGGGGGCTCCGCGGCCCGGGGCGGGTAGTAGGAGTCCAGTTCCCGGCCGACCATCAGCCGGACCAGGGTCGCGGTGTCCAGGCCGGCGGCCTCCGCGGTGGTGACCCGGGCGCCGTCCTTGAGCACGGTGATCCGGTCGGCCAGCTCGAAGACCTCGCGGAGCCGGTGTGAGATGTACAGGACCGCGATGCCGCGTCCGGTGAGCCGCCGCACCAGCGTGTACAGCAGTTCGACCTCGTGGTCGGCCAGGGCGGCGGTCGGCTCGTCCATCACCACGATCCGGGCGTTCAGCGACAGCGCCTTGGCGATCTCGACGACCTGCTGCTGCGCGACGGAGAGCCGCCGGACGGGATCACGCGGCCCGAACGACTCCTCGCCGAGCGACCTCAGCAGCTCACCGGTCGCCGACTCCATCGCGGCGCGGTCGACCAGTCCCCGCCGGACGGGTTCGCGGCCGAGGAAGACGTTCTCGGCCACCGTCCGCTCGGGGAGCAGGGTGAGCTCCTGGTAGATGATCGCCACTCCGGCCCGCTGCGCCTCGACCGGGTGCCCGAACGCCATGTTCCGGCCGTCGATCTCGATCGTCCCCTCGTCCGGGGGGTGGACCCCGGCGAGGATCTTCATCAGCGTCGACTTGCCCGCGCCGTTCTCCCCCACGACCGCGTGGACCTCACCGGCGGAGACCTCCAGGTCGACTCCGCCGAGGACCCTGACGCCCAGGAAGCTCTTGCCGATTCCGGTCATCCTCAGCACGCGGGCCGCCCATCGAGCCGGCCGGCCGCGACGGTGGGGCCTGCCGGGGCGGATCTCCGGGCCGTGCGGGGTGAGCGGTCATGCACCGAGATCTCCTAATGGGGGCGGGAGCGTGGGCGGGGCACGCGGTTCACCCGGCCGGTCTCCGGCGAGCGCGCCGTGATCACCGGGGCGGCGCGGCCGGCGCGCGCTCCTCCCGGTGGACGGCACGTGGCACGGTGGACGAAGGACCTGAACATATGATGGTTTCGAACCGATTCGGGATGAAAATAGGCCCACCTATCATGGGTGTCAAGCATTCCCATCCGTCAGAAGAGATACGGTCCCTCCGCTCGGCCGGACAGGGATTTTCCCTCCTTCATCAGTGATCCGCATGTCACGGTCGAGCCGGGCCCGCCTCGCCGATTCCGGCATACCGGACCCCTGGGGACGATGAGTGGGTACATTCGCGTTAACAGATGTGTCATAAACATGAAACTTTCACGACCCGTATCCGCCGGATCGCGCGGACATCCGGAATCCGGTGGCCGCCGGCCCGGAGCCGCCGGGGCCCGGCGAACGGCCGCCGGAGGCGGGGATCCGCCGCGCATCGCCGCGTACCGGCCGGGTGAAACACGGTGTTCATGCCGGGGACACGCGCCATTGACATCCCCCGTTGACGAGACCTACCCTTCAGGCGAATCGATTCGATAAGAGATTCCCCAGGCCGGAGAGACGACCGGCCCACCGATCCGACGCCGCGCACACGCGGGTGCGCGAGCGGAACCGGACGTCACACGCGCGACACCATCGGCGACGCCGCCGTGCCGGGACACCGTACGGCGGCGCCCTCCGTCCCCGGGGCCTCAGCCGGGCGGTCTCCGGCGGGCCACCGCCGGCGCCGGCTCCCCCACCCCCCACCGTCCAAGGAGTCATGAGTGGAAACGAAAGGCAAGAGGCGGCGCACAGGCCGCCGCGGGATCGCCACGCTGTTCGCCCTCGGCGCGCTCGTCGCCGGAACCGTCCTCGCGGCGGTGACGCCGGCCCAGGCCGCGGACGAGTCGATCAGCGTGAACTTCTCCTCCGCGGGCGGCTCGCCGACCCACCGGGCCTCAGGATGGATCTACGGCATGACCGAGAACGGGGCCAATCCCCCGGACAGCTACTTCACCGACGTGAAGTTCCGGTACATGCGGGCCGGAGGGGCGCAGCTCGACGGCCCCGGCGGCTGGGTGTCGGGCAAGTACGACCGCCGCTGGAACGCCACCCGCGCCCAGCTGCTGCGCACCCGGTCCCTGGGCGGCGAGTTCGTCCTGCTCGTCCACGACCTGTGGGGCGCCGACGGCTACCCGATCTCGCGCTTCCCCGGCGACAACGGCGACTGGAGCGACTACGACGCCTTCCTCACCCGTCTCGTCAACGACGTCCGCGCCACCGGGGCCCCCGTCCAGTGGGACCTGTGGAACGAGCCCAACATCACCCTGTTCTGGAACCGTCCCGTCTCCCAGTACCTGGAGATGTGGAAGCGCGCCTACCAGCGCATCCGCGCGGCGTTCCCGTCCCACCTGATCGTCGGCCCCAGCTGCGCCTGCGTGCCGTCCAACGGCGGCTTCTGGACCCAGTACCTCGACTACGTCAAGGCGAACAACGTCGTCCCCGACGTCTTCAGCTGGCACTCCCTGCCCGGCGACCCGGTCGCCAACGTCGCCACCGCCGACTCCACCCTAGGCTCCCGCGGCATCCCGCACCCGCGCCCGTACCAGATCAACGAGTACGGCGCCTCCAACGAGCAGAACCCCGGCGACGGCGCCTGGTACATCTCCCGCCTGGAGAGGGCCGGCGCCGACGGCCTGCGCGCCAACTGGGCCGGCGGCGGCAACCTGCACAACGACCTGGCCAACCTGCTCACCCGCGACTCCTCCGGGCAGTACAGGCCCAAGGGCGAGTGGTGGGTCTACCGCTTCTACGGCTCCCAGACCGGGCAGATCGCCTCCGTCACCCCCAGCTCCGGCTATGACGCGTTCGCGACCAAGGCGAGCGGGGAGGCGAGGATCCTGGTCGGCGGCGGCCGCACGACCGGCAACCTCGCGGTCGGCCTGCAGCGGCTGGACACCGTCGAGGGCCTGGTGCAGAACAACCAGGTGCGGGTGGTGACCGAGCGCATCCCGTACAACGGCGGAGGGGCCGTCGCCGGTCCGGTGACCGTGCAGAACACCGTGGTGACGCTGTCGGGCAACGGCACGACGGTGAACCTGCCGAACAACGCCGTCGACGACGCCTTCACCGTCACGCTGCTGCCCCCGGGCACCCCGGGGCCCACGCCGACGGCCACCCCCACGGTCGACCCGCCGGCGGGCGGCGCGCTCAAGGGCACGGGCTCGGGCCGGTGCCTGGACGTCAGCGGGGCCTCGCGGTCCAACGGCGCGTCCGTGCAGATCTGGGACTGCAACGGCCAGGCCAACCAGAACTGGGCCACCACCGGCTCCGGTGAACTGCGCGTCTACGGCAACAAGTGCCTCGACGTCAGCGGAGCCGGCACCGCCGACGGCACCGCGGTCACCATCTGGGACTGCAACGGCCAGAACAACCAGAAATGGCGCCTCAACACCGACGGCAGCATCACCGCCGTCGGCGCCAACAAGTGCCTCGACGTCTCCGGCTACGGCACCGCCAACGGCACCAAGGTCCACATCTGGACCTGCCACGGCGGCACCAACCAGAAATGGACCCGGGTCTGACCCTCGGTGAAGGACCCCGTCGGGACGGACGGCCGTCCCGGCGGGACCGCACGGGGCACACAGAGCCGCGCGGGTGACGCAGGATCGCACGGGGTCACACGGTGGCGGCCGCGACCGGCCCCTCCCGGCGCTCGTGGGCGGCGGCGAGGATGAGATAGGCGCTGGCGGTCCAGGTGTAGGCGCGGTCACGCAGCCCCGCGCCGCTGCGGGCGTCGAAGTTCTCCGCGAACCCGGACCTCTCGCACAGACCGCGGAAGCGGGCGCTGATCTCGTCGGCCAGGACCGGGTATCCGGCGCGGCGCAGGCCGTCCTCCACCAGCACGGTGGAGGGCGCCCAGATCGGGCCGCGCCAGTAGCCGTCGGCCCGGTAGTGGGGTGAGCCGGGGAGTTCGGTGGCCAGCCCGAACTCGGTGAGGTGCGCCTCGATGCGGGCGGCCAGCGACGCGCGGACGGGTTCCGGCAGCTCCTCCCCCAGCACGATCGGCATCAGGTCGAGCAGGCTCGAACCGGACCACGTGCGGCCGGTGCGGGGGCTCCTGGCGACGAACCCGTCGCCGTCCCACAGCTCGGCCAGCAGCGCCCGGAGCATGCGGTCGGCCCCCCGGTCCCAGGCGGCGGCCGCGTCCGGGAGGCGGAGCTCGGTGGCCAGGCGGGCGAGCTCGCGCATCTGGAGGACGAGGAAGGCCGCCAGGTCCGCGGTCTCGACGACGCGCTCGGGGTCGAAGGTGGTGGCGTTGTCCCAGCCGCTGTCGTTGCCGTGCTGGTAGTGGGCGAACTCGTGGCCGGGGACGCGCCGGCGGGTCAGCCAGAAGGAGGTCCACCGCTCCAGCAGCGGGTACACCTCGGCGGCCCCGCCGTCACGCAGCGGGCGCAGCCGCGAAAGGGCCCAGCCGTGGATGGGCGGCTTGACGAAGTTGTACAGGATCTCCGAATGCGTGACCGAGTCGGGAAGCGCCCCGGTGGCGTCCTGGTGGTCGAACACCAGGCGGAACTGGTCCCACGCCAGCTCCGGCAGCCCGTCCGCGAGGGCCATGGCGTTGAAGCAGTGGTCCCAGCTCCAGACCTTGTCCATCCAGTGCTTGGACATCAGCACCGCGGGCCTGGCGACGAACCCGGCCGGGCGGACCGTGGCCGACCACAGGACGTAGGCGGCCAGCTCGGCGGCGGGCGTCCGGTCGCTGCGCCAGGGCGCCACCGCGTCCCGGAACGACGCGAAGTCGGCCCGCGCGGCCGCGGCCACCCGCTCGAAGCCGGCCCCGCCGTGGTAGGGGGCGCGCGCGGTCTCGTACTCCTCGACGGCGATCTCCCACGGCTCGTCGCCGCCGAATGCGACGCCGCGCTCGGCGGTGCCGAGCACCTGCTCGCCGTACGGCTCGGCCCGCCCGGCGAGGAGGGTGATCCGGTAGCGGCGGCCGGTCTGGTACACGGTGAGGACCCACGAGCCGTCGCCGGGATCGGCGTAGAAGTACGGGCCGCTGAACGGCGTCAGGAC
Organism: Streptosporangium sp. NPDC048047; assembly: GCF_040653115.1. NCBI lineage: Bacteria > Bacillati > Actinomycetota > Actinomycetes > Streptosporangiales > Streptosporangiaceae > Streptosporangium > Streptosporangium sp. NPDC048047. The sequence continues at coordinate 21,266 of NZ_JBEZNH010000070.1, forward strand.
CGGATCGGCCGCCACGAACCGCATCCCCAGTCCCCGGCCGCGTACCCGTACGGTGTCGGGGGTCTCGTAGGCGAGGTCGATCCGCCCGCCGTCGTGGGTCCAGGTGAGCGTGTACGGGGTGGCCGACAGGCCGGTCCCGGCGCGGTCCCCGCCGGCGGTGGGGACCAGCCGCAGGATCGGGTGCATTCCGGTCTGGTGCGACACCAGGTGGACATCGGGCGCGTGGGTGTTCTCCGCGATCACCGGGGAGAAGTCGAACCACGATCCGCGGAAGCTGAACGGGATCTCCCGGAGGGAGAACACCGGGCCTGCGGCGACGGTCATGAAGGACGGGTCCCTTCTGTCGGGGAGGAGGGCCGGGCCTGCTCGCCGGGGCCCGTCCCGGGGATCCCTCGCCGTGGCGAGGTCCGCGGGACGGGCCCCTAGTGCTTCACCGCTCCGGCGGTGACGCCCGCGGCGACGTAACGCTGGGCGATGACGAGCAGCACGGCGGCGGGAACGGAGGCGACCACGGCGGTGGCCATGATGGCGTTCCACTCCTGGTTGTTGTTGCCGATGTAGTGGTAGATGCCGAGCGTGATCGGCTGGTACGCGCCGCCCTGGTCGAGGGTGGAGGCGAACACGAAGTCCGACCAGGACCACAGGAACGCGAACAGCGACGCGGTGATGACCGAGTTGCGGCTGACCGGCAGGACCACCGACCAGAAGGTCCGCAAGGAACCGGCTCCGTCGACCCGGGCCGCCTGCAGCAGCTCCTCGGGGATGCCGGACATGAACGCGGTGAGGATCAGGACCGCGAACGGCACCGCGAGCGTCGAGTCCGCCACGATCAGCCCGGGGATCGTGTTGAGCACGCCCAGGTTGAGGAAGACGGCGTAGAACCCCATCGCCATGATGATCCCCGGGATCATCTGCGCGATCAGCAGCAGGAAGCTCAAGGCCGCGCCGCCCCTCGGGCGCAGCTTCGCCAGCGCGTAGCCGGCCGGCGCCGCGACCAGCAGCGTGAGGACGACCGTGCCCAGCCCCACGACCAGGCTGACCCCCAGGTACGGCAGCTGCCGGTCGAGCACCGACCGGTAGCCCTCCAGCGTGCCGTCCAGGGGAAGGAGGGCGGGCGGGCTCCTGCGCATGTCCTGTTCCCGGGTGAGGGACACGTTGACCATCCAGTAGACCGGGAACAGCATCACGCCGGTCAGCGCCAGCCCGGCCGCGGTCTTCCACCGGGCGCGTACGGCGCTCATCGGACCCTCCCTCCTGATCGGCAGGACCCGGACGCGGATGCCGTGCCGTACTCGGCGTGCCCGTTCACGCGAGGGCCTGCCGTCGCTGCGCGCGGATGTAGATCAGGCCGAAGACCAGGGCCGCCACGATCAGCAGGTTGCCGACCGCCGCCCCGCGGCCGAACTCCGGCAGCAGGTTGCCGAACCCCAGCCGGTAGGACCAGGTGGCGAACGTGGTGGAGGACCCGCTCGGCCCGCCCTTGGTCATGATCCAGATGATGTCGAACACCTTCAGCGTGTAGACCAGCCCGAGCAGCAGCGTGATCGCCGAGACCGGCCGCAGTAGCGGGAACGTGATCGTCCGGAAGCGCCGCCAGCCGACCGCGCCGTCCAGCGCGGCGGCCTCGTGGACGGCGGGATCGATCGCCTGGAGGCCCGAGTAGAGGACGACCAGGTTGAACGGCACGCCGATCCAGACGTTGGCGATGATCACCGACCACAGCGACCAGTCGGGCGAGGTCAGCCAGCGGACGGGATCGACGCCGAACACGGCCAGGGCGGCGTTGACGATCCCGGAGTCGCTGTTGAGCATCCACGACCACGTCGAGGCCGACACGATCAGCGGCAGCAGCCACGGCACCAGGAACAGCGCCCGCAACGTGGCCGACAGCGGGAAGTTCTGGGCGAAGAACACGGCCAGGGCGAGCCCGATCGTGAACTGGAAGACCAGGGACACCAGGGTGAACACCACCGTGTGCCACAGCGCGGGCCCGAACGTCGCGTCTCCGGCGACCTCGGCGTAGTTGGCCGTCCCCGTGAAGGGGGCGTCTCCCTGCACGAACGACCGCACCGTGTAGTCGTGCAGGCTCAGCTCGACGTTGCGGTACAGCGGATAGGCGTAGAAGACCGCCAGGTAGACGACGACCGGGGCCAGGAAGGCCCAGGCCGCCCATCGGCCGGTCCGCCCGGGGCGGCCGGCCGCGCGCCGCTCTCCCGCCGTCACCGGATGGCGCTCGCGGCGGCGGCCTGCGCGTCGGTCAGCGCCTGCTGCGGGCTCTTCGACCCGCTGAGCGCCGCCTGCACCGCGCCCCACATCGGCTCGGAGATCTTCGGGTACTTGGTGCCGAGGTCGTCGCCGGTGCGGCCCCTGGCCGCCTTGACCGCCTCCACCCACACCTTCAGGTCCGGGTTCCCTTCGACCTGCTTGGACTGCGCCTGCTCGGTGGGCGCGACGTACGAGAGGGTCGTGGCCGTGGTCAGGGAGTTGTCGGTGCTGGTCAGGCAGGTCACCAGCTTCTGGGAGGTGGCGTAGCGGCCGGTGTCCCGCTGCACGGGGACGCCGACGAACTCACCTCCGGTCGGCGCGGGCGCGGTGCCGCCGTCCTTGCCGGGGACGGGGATGATCCCGTAGTCGAAGCCGGCCTTCTCCGCGGCGGCCACCTGCCAGGTCCCGTTCTCGGCGAAGGCGTAGTCGCCGCCGGCGAACTCCTGCCAGCTGGTGGTCTGGGTGTTGTTGATGACGGAGTCGGGGGCGTACCCCTTCTTCAGCCAGTCGGCCCACAGCGTCACCGCCGAGACCCCCTGCGGCGAGTCGAGCTTGGTGAGCAGGGCGCCGGACCCCCAGAACCACGGCAGGAACTGGAAGCTCCCCTCCTCCGTGCCGATCGCCGAGAACGTGATCCCCTTCTTGCCCGCCGCCTTGACCTTCTCCAGGGCGGCGGTGAGCGACGCCCAGTCCCGGACCGAGGCGATGTCCACCCCGGCCTTGTCGAGCACCTTCTTGTTGTAGTAGAGGGCCAGCGTGTTGGCCCCGATCGGGACCCCGTACGTCTTGCCCCCGATCCGCCCCGCCCCCAGCAGGTTCGGCTCGATGGCCGAGGTGTCGAGCCTGTTCTCCTCCGTCGTCGTCAGCACGCCCGCCTCGGCCAGCGTGGAGACCACCGGGTTGTCGACGATGAGCACGTCGGGCGCGTTGCCCTGCTGCGCGGCGAGCAGCGTCTTGTTCGTCAGGTCGGTGGTGTCGAAGGCGGTGCGCTCCACCGTGACGCCCGCCTGGGCGCCGCAGGCGTCCAGCAGCTTCACCCACTCGGAGCCCTTGTCGTGCTGGGGGTAGGGGTCCCAGATCGTGTAGGTCCCGCCGCCGGCGGCTCCGCTCGCGTCCGCGGCTGTGTCGCCGGACGGCCCGCCGGACGATCCGCCGGACGACCCTCCGGACGGTGAGGAGCATGCGGCGAGACCGCCGGCGGCCGCCAGCACCGCCAGGCTCAGTCCGGCCGCGCGCCGGCTCGTTGCCGTTGACCTCATGATCTGACCTCCGCTGGCATGCGTTCTGCGGCTGCTGTCGTTCTCATCGAATCGGTTCGCATGAAGATAGGACCGTGGATCACGTACGTCAATGCCTGCGTGTGAAAACACCCCGGTTCGTCGGTTCGAACGATTCGACTTACGATGATGCGGGGGGCCCGGACCAGGTGAGGAGCACCGGTGAACATTGGGGAGATCGCCAGGCGGTCAGGCGTGTCGCGCAGCACCGTCTCCTACGCTCTGAGCGGCAAGCGCCCGGTGTCGGAGGAGACCCGCCGGCGCATCCAGGCGGTCATCGACGAGCTGGGCTACCAGCCGAACGCCGCCGCAAGGGCGCTCAAGGAGGGCAGGACCCGCACGATCGGGCTGGTCATCCCCCCGGCCAGCCGGCGGCTCACGGACATGCAGCTCGGCTTCGTGGCCAGCGTGGTCGACGCCGCCGCCCGCGCCGACCTCGACGTCCTGCTGTCCCCCTCCGGAGGCGAGCACGACCGCTCCTTCGAGCGCACGGTGAGCGGCAGGCGCGTGGACGGCGTCATCCTCATGGAGATCCGGCTGGAGGACGACCGGGCCGTCCGGCTGGGGCAGATCGGCATGCCGTTCGTGGGGATAGGGCGTACCAGCCGCCCCGATGAGCTGTCCTGGGTGGACGTCGACTACGAGACGCTCGTCGCCCGGTGCGTGCACCACCTGGCCGACCTGGGCCATCGCCGCGTCGCCCTGGTCAACCGCTCCGCCGAGCTGGTGGCCGCCGGGTACGGCCCCGGCCACCGCGCCCAGGCGGGCTTCGCGCGGGCGGTGGCCGAACGCGGCCTGGAGGGCGTGCAGACGTGCTGCGCCGACGACGCCCAGTCGGGGGTCTCCTGCGTCGAGCGGCTCCTGGCCGGGCATCCCGGCCTCACCGCGATCGCGACAATCAACGAGGCCGCCATGCCGGGCATGTACCGGGCGCTGGCGCAGGCGGGACTGACCGTGCCCGGGGACTTCTCCATCGCGGGCGTCGCCGCGCTGCACTGGGCGGAGAACCTGCACCCGCCGCTCACCGCCGCCGACGTGCCCGTCGACGAGCTCGGCGCCAGGGCCGTGGAGCTGCTCATCCAGCGCATCGCCGATCCGGCCGCCCCCCACCGCCACCTCCTCGTCGCCCCTCCCGTCTCCCTGCGCGGGACGACCGGCCCCGCGCGCCCGCGCTGACCGGCGGGGAACGGCGGGCGGGTCCGCACGGTCACGCCCGGGGGCGGCCCCGGGCGTGACGTCATGTGCGAGGGGTCCGGCGGAGCGGAGCCCCGGAGGGCCCCGGCCGCCTCCCGGCGCGGACGGACGGTCTCAGGATCGGGTCCACTTCTGGTTGTTCTGGCCGTTGCAGGTCCAGATGTTCACCCTGGTGCCGTTGGCCGTACCGGAGCCCGAGACGTTCAGGCACTTGTTCGCGCCGACCGCGGTGACGCTGCCGTCGGTGTTGAGGCGCCACTTCTGGTTGTTCTGGCCGTTGCAGTCCCAGATCGTGACCGCCGTGCCGTCGGCGGTGCCCGCGCCGGTCACGTCCAGGCACTTGCCGCCGTAGACCCGCAGCTCACCGGCGCTCGTCGGGGTCCACTTCTGGTTGTTCTGACCGTTGCAGTCCCAGATCTGCACCTGCGCGCCGTTGGACTGCGAGGCACCGCTGACGTCCAGGCACCGGCCCGAGCCCGTGCCCTTCAGCGCGGTCGCGCCGCCGGGCGGCGTCGGCGTGGCCGAGGGCGAGGGCGACGCACCGCCCAGTTCCTTGATCCGGATGTTGCGGAACGACACCACGTCGCCGGACCCGTGGTTCTGGATGCCGATGTAGCCCTGCTGGAGCGAGCGGACCGGATCGGTGTTGGTGAAATCATTGATCTTCGTGCCGTTCAGGAACACCTGCAGCCGCTCGCCCTCCACCAGCAGCTCGTAGGTGTTCCACTGACCCGGCGGGTTCAGCGCCGCGTCGCGTGCGGCGGTGTCCGCCGCCTTGACCCCGTAGATCGCTCCCGTCGTCTTGTCCGGGGTGTCGGTCGCGTCGATCTGCACCTCGTACCCGGTGTCGAGCGCCGCGTTCGGGTCGCTCGTGGCCGGGAATCCGACGATCACCCCCGAGTTGGAGTCACCGGTCAGCCTCCAGTCGAGCTTGAGCGAGTAGGAGCCGAACTCCTTGGTGCCGTACCACAGCATGCCCATGCCGCCCTGGGAGGTCAGGGTGGCGTCGGTGTTGGTGAACGACCCCGGGCCGACCTGCGACCAGCCCGCCGTCGAGCCGTTGTACAGCGCCGTGTACCCGGTCTCCGGGCGGCAGTCGGCCTTGGCCGCCCCGGCCGCGTACCGGATCCCGCCGACCAGCAGCGTGCGGAAGGCCGGGTCGGCGTACGACTCCTGGGTGTGCCCCAGGCCGGTGTAGAACGCGCGGCCCGAGGACTGGGCGTGGCACCAGGTGATCGGGTGGTCGCCGCCCATGCCGCCGCCGCTGTAGCTGCCCTCGTCCAGGTTCTGCAGCACCTTCGCCGTCGAGCGGGGGTTGGTGCGGTAGTTGTACCACTCGTCGGTGCGCGACCAGGTCGCCCCCAGGTGGGCGGTCGCGGCGTGCGCCCGGTCCTCGTTCCGTACGGTGGCCCGCTGGATCGCCGGGTGGTTGTTGAACCAGGCGCCCACCAGCTGCCCGTAGTACGGCCAGTCGTACTCGGTGTCGGCGGCGGAGTGGACGCCGACGTAGCCGCCGCCCCCGTCGACGTAGGACTGGAGCGCGGTCTGCTGGGTGGCGTTGAGCACGTCCCCGGTGGTGCTGAGGAAGACGACGGCCTTGTACTGGGCGAGGTTGGCCGGGTTGAAGGCGGCCGAGTCCTCGGTGGCGTCGACGGTGAAGTCGCCGGTGGCCCCCAGGTCGCGGATGGCCTGGACGCCGGCGGGGATCGAGTCGTGCCGGAAGCCCGCCGTCTTGGAGAACACCAGAACCTTGAAAGCGGCTGCCTGGGCGGGGACGGCGGGGATCGCCGCCGCGGTGGCGACGAGCGCCGCCGCGGCGGTCACCGACAGGCGTCGCAGCACGGACGCCTTCCGGCCGGCGCCCGCGTCGCGCGCCGGCGCGGCGGGGGTCGGATGTCGCAGCATGGATGTCCTTCCGTCGCGGCGTCCGGCGCGGCCCGTTCCGGTGTCGGAGGCGGGCCGCGCCGGGCGTCACATCAGTCGATGGTCGCGGTGGGGTCGGGGCTGGACGGGGTGAAGGGCGGCCTCAGGCCCGGGTCCACTTCTGGCTGCCCTGGCCGTTGCAGGTCCAGATGTTCGCCTTGGTGCCGTTGGCCGTACCGGAGCCGGAGACGTTCAGGCACTTGTTCGCGCCGACGGCGGTGACGCTGCCGTCGGAGTTGAGACGCCACTTCTGGTTGTTCTGGCCGTTGCAGTCCCAGATCGTGACCGCCGTGCCGTCGGCGGTGCCCGCGCCGGTCACGTCCAGGCACTTGTTGCCGTAGACCCGCAGCTCACCGGCGCTGGTCGAGGTCCACTTCTGGTTGTTCTGACCGTTGCAGTCCCAGATCTGCACCTGCGCGCCGTTGGACTGCGAGGCCCCGCTGACGTCCAGGCACCGGCCCGAGGCGGTCCCCTTCAGCGCGCTCGTGTCCCCGGGGGGCGGGGTCGACGGCGTGCCGGTGTCGAGGGTGAAGGAGTCCACGTCGAACAGGTAGCCCTGGCCGGTCGCGCCGCGGAAGACCAGGTACAGCGTCGTGGTGCCGGACGGTGCGCCGCTGAGGTTCGCCGACACGTCGGTGAAGGTCTCCCAGCCGCCGGTGCTCGCGACGTTCACCGTTCCCAGGAGCGTGCCCGTGGCCGAGCCGGCCCGGACCTCGATCCGGCCGCCCGCGCCGCCGGAGGACACCCGGGCGGTGAACTTCGTCGCGTTGCCCAGGGCGTACGGCTGGAAGGAGATCCAGTCGCCGTCGTCGGTGAAGCCGACCGTTCTGCCGCCCTCGGCGCCGGTGTGGTCGGCCGTCTGCACGCCCTGCTGGGCGCCGAAGTGCTCGGCCTGCCGGTGCCGCGGCTGGAGCGTGCGGGAGCTGGTGGAGGTCAGGCCCCCCTTGTCGGTGTAGGAGGCCTCGAAGACGCCGTAGATGTTGGCCGCGGCGTCGTGCTCACCGTCGACCGGCACCGCGATGGAGCCCGAGCAGCCGGTCTGGGAGGTGATCTGGTGGCGGTGGCTGTCGTGGCCGAGGAGGTAGGTGACGGTGACCTTGGAGCAGTCGATCGTGCCGTCCTCCGGGTCGGTGACCGTGACCTGGAAGGGCACGGTGTCGCCGAAGGAGAACGGCTGCCCGTCGGCCGGGTTGGTCAGCGTCACCTTCGGGGCGGTGTTGCCGACGGTGACGATCAGGCTCGTGTTCCCGGTCAGCCCCTGCGGATCCCGGACGGTGAGGGTGACGGTGTAGGTGCCGTCCGCGGTGTAGGTCTTCGACGGGTTCGCCGCCGTGGACGTGGTGCCGTCGCCGAAGTTCCACGAGTACGTCAGCGCGCCGCCCTCGGGGTCGGAGCTGCCCGCGGAGGAGAACGCCACCGTCAGCGGAGCCGGTCCCGAGAGCCTGTCGGCGGCGGCCTTGGCGATCGGGTTGCGGTTGGCCGCCTTGCCGATGTACTCGACCCGGTACACCGCCTGGTTGTTCTTCCCGTCACCGTAGTCGAGGACGTACAGGGCTCCGTCGGGGCCGAAGGCCATGTCCATCACCTGGGTGCCGGTCCAGGGGAACGCGGAGATCTCCCCGCGGGAGCCGTCCGCCTTGACCTCGATCGCCTTGATCCAGCGGCGGCCGTACTCGCCGGCGAAGAACCGCCCGTCCAGCTCCTGCGGGAACTTGATGGACGAGCTCAGATTCGGGTCGAAGCGGTAGACCGGGCCGCCCATCGGCGACTCCGACCCGGAGCCGAACTCCGGCGGGGACCCGGAGTCCCCGGCGTACTTGATCCACGCCGGCTTGGCGGCGGGCAGCGTGGTCAGCCCGGTGTTGCGGAAGGAGTTGTTGGTCGGCCCGCCCGCGCAGTCGTACTTGGGGCCGGTGCTGTTGGTGGCGAAGTTCCACTCGTTATAGGTCTCGGTGGTGGTGTTCGTGCCCGTGCAGTACGGCCAGCCGAAGAATCCCGGCCCGGTGATCCGGTTGAACTCCACCTGCCCGCTCGGACCGCGGTTGGAGTTGGTCACGCCCGAGTCGGGGCCGTAGTCACCCAGGTAGACGACGCCGGTGGCCTTGTCCACGCTCATCCGGAACGGGTTGCGCAGGCCCATCGCGTAGATCTCCGGCCTGGTCCGGGCCGTGCCCGGCGCGAACATGTTGCCGCTGGGGATGGTGTACGTGCCGTCCGGCTGCGGCTTGATCCGCAGGAGCTTGCCCCGGAGGTCGTTCGTGTTGGCGGCGGTGCGCTGCACGTCGTACTGGGGGTTGCGGTCGGTCCGCTCGTCCAGCGGCGAGTAGCCGCTCGACTCGAACGGGTTGCTGTCGTCCCCGGTCGTCAGGTAGAGGTTCCCGGCCGCGTCGAAGTCGAGGTCGCCGCCCACGTGGCAGCACATCCCCCGATCGTTGGGCACCTCCAGCACGACCTTCTCACTCGCCAGGTCGAGGGTGTCGTCGGACTTCAGCGTGAACCGGGAGAGGTTCAGGTGGCCCTTCCACTGGTCGAACTGCGCCTGCGTGCCGTTGCCGGGCGCGTCGCCGGTCGGCGTGCTCAGGCGCGGCGAGTAGTAGAGCCAGATGTACCGGTTGGACGCGAAACCCGGGTCCACCGCCACACCCTGCAGACCCTCCTCGTCGTGCGTGTAGACGTTGAGCTTGCCGGCCACCTTCGTGGCGCCGTTCACGTCGGTGATCCGCACCGTGCCGTCGCGGGCCGTGTGGACGACCGACCGGTTCGGCATCACGGCCAGCGACATCGCCTCGCCCAGCTCCGCGCTGCCGGACGCCAGGGACACCTGCTGGTAGTCGGACGCCGGAATCGTCAGCGCGTTCGCCGGGGAGCCGCTGACCGCGAGGGTTCCAGGGATGATCAGCGCCATCGTGGCCAGCAGTTTGAGCCACGGACGTCGGGACATGTGTGTTCCTTACGAGTCGGTCCGAAGAGGGGGGTCGCCCCGCGTCCCTGCCGGTGGGGGACGCGGGGCGGGTCGTCAGCGAGCGGTCAGGATCGGGTCCACTTCTGGTTGCTTCCTCCGGTGCAGGTCCAGATGTGGACCTTGGTGCCGTTGGCGGTGCCGTAGCCGGAGACGTCGAGGCACTTGTTCGCGCCGACGGCGGTGATGCTGCCGTCGGTGTTCAGCCGCCACTTCTGGTTGTTCTGGCCGTTGCAGTCCCAGATCGTCACCGCGGTGCCGTCCGCGGTGCCCGCGCCGGTCACGTCCAGGCACTTGCCGCCGTACACCCGCAGCTCACCCGCGCTCGTCGGGGTCCACTTCTGGTTGGCCTGGCCGTTGCAGTCCCAGATCTGGATCTGCGCGCCGTTGGACTGCGAGGCCCCGCTGACGTCCAGGCACCGGCCCGAGCCCACGCCCTTCAGCGCGCTCGCGTCCCCGGGCGCCGTCGGGGTGGCCGAGGGCGAGGGCGACGTGCCGGTCCGGGGCCCGGCCGACGCGATCACGGCCTGGGCGCCCGCCGGCCAGTTGCCGCCGGCGACGGTGACGTTGCCGGAGACGACGTTGCCGCGGTCGCCGTTGGTCACGTTGGTGCTGCCGTTGGTCGACCAGTTGCCGGTGACGGTGAAGTTCCCCATGTTCTCGGCGAACCAGTAGTTGGCCGTGGCCCAGGTGCCGGTGTTCGAGAAGACGTTGCCGTTGGCGGTGTAGTACCGCGAGCCCTCGTCGAAGTAGAGCCCGAACCAGCCGTTGGTCCGCAGGCAGTGGTTGCCGCTGATCGTCCCGTTCGGGTTCGCCGACAGCGTGTAGATGCATCCGCCGTCGGTCATCTGCTGCATGACGTCGTGCACGTGGTTTCCGACGAGCCGGTTGCCGGACGCGGTCGTGGCCGTCGTGTACCGCGGCTGGTAGTTGTACAGGCCGCGGTCGGCGTAGTGGTTGCTGCCGCCGGCGTCGTTGGCGCCCCAGCCGTACCCGATCGACATGCCGGTGTAGGGCATGTTGTAGACCTCGTTGTAGGACACGTCGCTGCCGGTGACGTAGGTCGTCAGGACCGAGACGACGCCCCGGTAGTCCAGGCCGAGGTCGTGGATGCGGTTGTCGGTGACGGTGATGTTCCGGTTGACCATCCGCTGGTCGCCGGGGTGGTGGGCGTCGGCGCGCACGCCGCCGACCACGATGCCGCCGGCCGAGCTGCGGGCGATCTCGGAGCGGGTCACCGTGATGTTGCTCGCGCCCAGGCCGACGCCGCCGGCGTGCGCGTTGGCGTCGTTGCCGATGCCCACGGCCGTCTGCCCCAGGTTGAGGAACCGGGAGTCGGTGAAGGTGACGTTGTTCGCGGCGGAGACCTGAACCGCGGCGGGCATCTGGTACCAGTTGGGCCGGGTGGCCTCGAACTGCTGGCAGCCCTCCTGGCAGGACTTCGGCAGGTCGGCGGGCACGCTCCAGTTGCCGGCGATGTAGGCGCCGGTCTGCTGGTCGGCGAAGCCCTGGTTGCCGCTGGGGCCCAGCCAGCTGGTGCCGGTGAACGTGATGCCCTTGAACGTGATGTGGTGCGCGGGCGCGTCGTAGGTGCCCCCGACGTTCACCAGGGACTGCAGCAGCGGCAGCTCCACGCTGACGTCGTTCATGTTCTGCCCGGCGAGGGGGATGTAGGACAGCACGCCGGTCGCGGGGTTGATGTACCACTCGCCCGGCGAGTCGAGGAACTCGTAGGCGTTCTCCAGGTACAGCGGACCCGCCCGGTGGGGGCTGGTGAACACGTCGTATCCGAAGATGTTGTTGGTCCAGCCGGGCTGCTGCATCGTGATGAAGTTCCCGCTGATGCTCTGCACCCGCACGTACCGGTCGGTGAACGAGCCGATGCTCTCCATCTCGATCCGGTTCTGGCCGGCCAGGTTGTTCAGGTAGTTCAACGCGGAGTTGCCGAACCTCATGCCGGTGCCGGTCGCGGTGAAGTCGGCCCGGTTCACCTGGGTACGGGCACGGGTGGCGAGGGCGCCGTTGACGTACAGCTGCCGGGTGTCGATCCCGGTTCCGACGTCGGCGCGCCAGATGTTCTTCCCGGCGTCGGCCTGCGACCATCCCGTGACCGCGCGGGCCCCGCTGATGACGGGGCTCGCGCCCGCCGCGGCCTGCCAGCTGACGGTGTGGCCGTTGTTCCCGGAGTCGGCGGCGGTCAGCCGGAGCGGCGAGGAGAGCCGGTACACCCCGCCCGCCAGTTCCACGACGATGTCGTCGGTCATGGCGCCGTTCAGCGACCGCACCGCCGCCTGCGCCCCCGTCAGTGAGCACGGCTGGGCGGAGGTGCAGGCGGTGCCGGTGCCGGTGGGCGACGCGTACAGGGTCGTGGCGGCCGCGGACGCCGAGGTGGCCGGGGCGACGAGGGCGAACGCGGCCAGCACCGCGGCGACGATGCCGGCCAGGACCGGTCTCGGCACCGCGGCGGGTGAGGATGATTGCACGGTGGTTCCTTGGGGGGTAGGGGCATGGTCAGGTCACACCCTCCTCCGCAGGGCAGGTGACGCCCTCCCGGAGGAGGAGACCGTCGCCGTACGGGAGGCGTATGGGACCACGGGGGGACGCCCGCGGAGCGGGACCGCGGACGTCGTCGTGGCCGGCCACGACGCGAAGGGCCCGGAGGCCCTCCACACCCTGCCCGTGTGGATTCGGCCGCGGGGGTTTCCGGAAGGAGGCGCGCCCCCCGCGGGGATCTCGCTACCAATTACGAGTGGAGCGCCAGGACCCGTCAAGACCTTAAGCCCACTTATTTCACATTCCGCACACCGAGCCCACGGTCGCAGTTAACGGCTCTGACGCGTCCATCAGGGAGGACGTCCGCCGCCCGCGTCGTTCGCACCGGCCGCTCCGAATGAACCGTTCACATGTTTCGTACTGATCATGGACGGCCCGGCCCCAGGTGACGACCTCCCCCAGACGGATGAACGTTTCATCGGGCTCGTCCCGGCGGGAGCCGGATGAGCCGCCGCTGGGAGCCGCCGGGAGGGATTCCCGGCCGCCGGCCCGGATTCACCGAAGCTTGACAGGCGGCGTGCGGGTCGTGTGTGCTTCGCTGTAACACAGCCTCCTCCCCCCTCCTCAGCGGCCTCGACACTGAGGCGAATCGATTCGCGCCCGTTGTGGGGATCGGCTCCGAGCGGCCCTCCCGCGCTGTCCCGTGACCGGGCGGCCCGGTCCTCGGCGCCCGCCGGACGGGCGCGTCCCGTATCCCGCCGTCTCCGGCGAGCCCCGCGCCTTCCCCGGCACGGCCGTCTCCGCCGCGCCCGTTTCCGAAGGAGTACGACATTGCAGCCTTCACCGGTTCCCTTACCGGGCCGTGCGACGCGTGGGCGGCGTGCTCGGACGACCCTCGCCGCGTCCGTCCTGGCGATGCTGGCGACCCTCGTCGCCACCGCTCTCGTGTGGTCCGAACCCGCCTCGGCGGCGACCACGCCGCTGATCGGCACGGGCTCGGGCCGGTGCCTGGACGTCAGCGGGGCCTCGCAGTCCAACGGCGCGTCCGTGCAGATCTGGGACTGCAACGGCCAGGCCAACCAGCAGTGGACCACCACCGGCTCCAGTGAGCTGCGCGTCTACGGCGGCAAGTGCCTGGACGTGACCGGCGCGGGCACCGCGGACGGCACGGCGGTCACCATCTGGGACTGCAACGGCCAGAACAACCAGAAGTGGCGCCTGAACACCGACGGCAGCGTCACCGCCGTCGGCGCGAACAAGTGCCTCGACGTCTCCGGCTACGGCACCGCCAACGGCACCAAGGTCCACATCTGGACCTGCCACGGCGGCACCAACCAGAAATGGACCACCGGAACCGATCCGGGCCCGACCCCGACCGTGACGCCGACCTCCACGCCGACCCTGCCGGCCGGCGCGCGCCCGTGCGACATCTACGCCTCGGGCGGCACCCCGTGCGTGGCCGCGCACAGCACGACGCGGGCACTGTACGCCGCCTACGGCGGCAACCTGTACCAGGTCAGGCGCTCGTCGGACAACGCGACCCGCAACATCGGGCTGCCGGTCGCGGGCGGCGTCGCCGACGCCGCGGCCCAGGACGCCTTCTGCGCCGGCACCACGTGCGTCGTCACGGTGGTGTACGACCAGTCCGGCCGCGGCAACGACCTGTGGTACCAGGGGTCCAGCGTGGTCCCCGGCTCCCCCCAGAGCAGGCCGGCGGTCGCGACCACCGAGTCGCTCACCGTCGGCGGCGCCAAGGCCTACTCCCTGTACATCAACCCCGGCAACAGCTACTGGCGGGACGGTCACCTGACCGGCGTGCCGACCGGCAGCGCGCCCGAGGGCATGTACATGGTCACCAGCGGCACCCACGTCAACGGCGGCTGCTGCTTCGACTACGGCAACAGCGAGACCACCAGGAAGGCCGACGCCGCCGGCGCCATGGACGCCATCAACTTCAGCACCCAGTGCTGGTTCGGCGGCTGCTCCGGGGGCGGTCCCTGGGTCCAGGCCGACCTGGAGTGGGGCCTCTACCCCGGCGGAAGCCAGTCCTGGAACCCCAACCAGCGGGCCTTCCCCCACAAGTTCGTCACCGCGACCCTGAAGAACAACGGCACCAGCCGCTTCGCGATCAAGGGCAGCAACGCGCAGTCCGGCAGCCTGTACACCCTGTACGACGGCTCGCTCCCCCCGGGCTACAGCCCGATGAGGAAGCAGGGCGCCATCATCCTGGGCAGCGGCGGCGACTGCTGCAAGCCCGACGGCGGCGCGAACCTCAGCGCCGGAACCTTCTACGAGGGAGCCATGGTCGCCGGCTATCCCTCCGACGCCACCGAGAACGCGGTGCAGGCGAGCGTCGTCGCCGCCGGCTACCGCTGATCCCGCCCCGGGACGGGGCCTCACCGGCCGGACCCGCCGCGCCGCCCGCGGCGGGTCCCCGTGAGGGCCGCCCGTTCTGCGGATCGATCCGGAAGACCGTCCCATCGGGCCACCCGGAAGAAGAAGGAGATGGGTCACACGGCCATTAGTTAGCGCTAACACAGCGACTTCCCCATCCATGCGTCACCACGAGAACGACGAAGGAAATCGTGTGATGTCGAGGAAAAGACCCCTCTTCGCCGCTGCCGCGACCGCGGCGCTGCTCGTCCTGGGCCTGGTGCAGGCGGTGCTGGGCGGCAGCGCGAGCGCGTCGTCCGCCCAGCGGAGCGCCCTCGCGCCCACCGCCGGGTGCGGCAAGACCCCGACGCTGAGAAGCGGTACACAGTCGATCACGACCAGCGGGAAGAACCGCAGCTTCATCCTGCGGATTCCCGACAACTACAACAACAACACGCCCTACCGGCTGGTCTTCGGGTTCCACTGGAACGGCGGCACCGCCAACGACGTCGACTCGGGCGGGACCAGCGGGTACGTCTGGTCCTACTACGGCACCAGGGCGCTGTCGAACAACACCGCGATCTTCGTCGCCCCCCAGGGCTTCAACAACGGCTGGGCCAACTCCGGCGGCGAGGACGTCACCTTCGTCGACGACATGATCCGGCGGATCGAGTCGGACCTCTGCGTCGACACCACCCAGCGCTTCGCCATGGGCTTCAGCTACGGCGGCGGCATGAGCTACTCGCTCGCGTGCTCCCGGGCGAACGTCTTCCGCGCGGTGGCGGTCTACTCCGGCGGTCAGCTCAGCGGGTGCAGCGGCGGCAACGACCCCATCGCGTACATCGGTCTGCACGGCCTCCGCGACCCGGTGCTCAACATCTCCGCGGGCCGGTCGCTGCGCGACAGGTTCGTCAGGAACAACGGCTGCACGCCCCAGAACCCGCCGGAACCGCCGCAGGGCAGCCTGACGCACGTCGTCACCTACTACTCGGGGTGCCGGGCCGGGTACCCGGTCGCGTGGGCGGCGTTCGACGCGGGTCACACCCCCAACCCGGTCGACGGGAAACCCGGCGACTTCGAGCCCGGTGAGAACTCCTGGACCAGGTCGGTGGTGTGGAACTTCTTCACGCAGCTCGGCGGCGGCCCGACCCCGGACCCCACGATCACCCCCACGGCCACCCCCACGGTCGACCCGCCGGCGGGCGGCGCGCTCAAGGGCACGGGCTCGGGCCGATGCCTGGACGTCAGCGGAGCCTCGCAGTCCAACGGCGCACAGATCCAGATCTGGGACTGCAACGGCCAGGCCAACCAGAACTGGGCCACCACCGGCTCCGGTGAACTGCGCGTCTACGGCAACAAGTGCCTCGACGTCAGCGGAGCCGGCACCGCCGACGGCACCGCCGTCACCATCTGGGACTGCAACGGCCAGAACAACCAGAAATGGCGCCTCAACACCGACGGCAGCATCACCGCCGTCGGCGCCAACAAATGCCTCGACGTCTCCGGCTACGGCACCGCCAACGGCACCAAGGTCCACATCTGGA
>NZ_JBEZNH010000071.1:0-37148 GCF_040653115.1 Streptosporangium sp. NPDC048047
GGCCCGCCCCGGGGGGCCCTCCCCCCCCCCCCCCCCGCCCCGGCCCCCGCCCGCCCCGCGCGGGGGCCGGGGGGGGGGGGGCCCCCCCCCGCGGCCCCCCCCCCTCCATGGAGTCCGCAGGGACTCCGCCGCCCGGTTCGAGGTGACCTCCCGGAGACGGGCGACCGGCCCGTCCCGGAGCTCGTCGCGTGATCCGGCCGCGGCGGAGCCCCTCAGGGCGGGGAGGAACCCGTCCGGACCTCCGCGGGCGGGCGCGGCCTGGGTCGCATGCCGAACAGGAAGCGGGCCGGGTCCGTGCGGCGGACCAGGAGGTCGTACACCGCGAAGATCAGCACCAGGGAGACCACGCTGATCACCGGGAACTTCACGGCGATCGGCGCCTCCCATCCGATCACGACGGATGCGACCGCGACGACGATCGGCTGGTGCAGGACGTACAGCGGCAGCACGGCCTCGGACAGGTAGGCGTACCAGCGGCGGGGCCGGCGCTCCGGCCGGGTGGCCGCCGACCGGGTGGCCGCCGACCGGCCCCGGCGGTCCAGGAAGCCGAGTATCGCGACCAGCCAGCACCATCCGGTCACGCCGAACAGGGCGCGGCCGATCGTCGCCTGCGGGGTCAGGTCGGTGAAGGGGTCGCCCCCGGCGGTCATCAGCAGCGGCGCGCCGACCAGGAAGATCACCACGCCGCAGACCGTGATGAGGCGCAGGTCGCGGCGGAGCGCGGCCCTGAACCGCTCGTCACCGGCGAAGGCGAACCCGAACAGGAAGAACAACAGGTACGCCGCCCGGTGCCAGCCGGCGAACTGCTCCTCCAGTCCGGCCAGCGCGCACACCACCGCCAGCGGCACGGCCGGCAGCAGGATGGCGCCCGGACGGCGCTCGGCGAGGGCGGCGGCGCGGTCGCCGAGCCGCCGCCCCCACGGCTCGCGGTCGCCGGGCCGCCGCCCCGGGGCGCCGCCCCAGCGCACCAGCGGGGCCAGGATGAGGGAGAACGTCAGCAGCAACAGCAGGAACCACAGGTGGCCGAACTCGAAGTACCGCCCGTCGAAGACGAACGGGAAATCACGCCACTTGAACCCGTCCAGGGTGAAGAAGCGCGGCAGGAACTCCGGGTAGGACTCGTGGAAGGCGGGGTCGGCCCGCTGCCGTAACCACTGCGGCAGAGGCACCAGCACGACGGTCCCGAACACCAGCGGCACCCCGAGGCGGCGCAGGCGCTCGGCGACGTACTCCCCGGCGCCCCGCCTGCGCAGCGAGTGCCAGGCCCCCAGTCCCGCCAGGAAGAACAGCAGCGGCATCGCCCACAGCACGCCGAGGGCCGAGACGACCAGCGTGAACGGGGTCGTCTCGGCGTTCTTCACATAGAAGTCGTCCTGGGCGTCGAAGACCAGCGCCGTGTGGAAGAACACCAGCCCGACGACCACCAGGACCCGGATGGAATCCAGCTCCGCGCGCCGCCCGGACGTCGTGGCGGGTGACGGTGCCATGGATCAGGATCCCTCCCCGTTCTCTTTCCGTCTCTTCCGGCTGATGACCGCCGTCACGATCGCCAGGATGACGGCGGGCGGAAGCGCGCCCTTCGGCCAGAACTCCGCGGGACACGCGTTGGCCACGCTCACCACCCCCCAGACCACGACGTTGATCGCGAAGATGACCGCCCAGGCGGCCCACACGATCTTCAGCCAGCGCGGGAGCCCGGCCGGGGCCGGTTTCCGGGGGGTCTGCGGGCGCTTCGCGGGCAGGTCGGCGACCAGGTCGGCCAGCTCGCCCCGGGTCACCGACTGGTATGCCTGGCCCAGGCGCTCGTCGAACTCCCCGAAGTCGAGGCAGCCCTCCTCCACGGCCAGCCGCAGGCGCTCGGCGGCGGCGTCGCGGTCTAGGTCGGATGCGCGTACGTCGCGGTCGTGCATGTCAGCCTTCCGTGCGGTGAGAGGCGATGGAGGGGTGGTCGGGGCCGGGTGTGGTCAGGGCTGGGCGTTCTCGGTGAGGAAGGCCGTGATCCCGGCCTTCTCCTCGTCGGTGACGTTCCGGTCCGCGCGCCGCCGGTCGGCCATGGCCCGGAGGTACGGCCGCGCCGCCTCCGCGCCGGCGTCCTCCAGGAACGCCGCCAGCCAGGTCGTCCTGCGCTCGTCCAGGGCGTGCCCGGCCGGCGTGGTGGCCAGGAGCAGCCAGGTGCAGGCGACGTCGGCGCCCGCCGCGCCCCGGGCCGCGTTGGCCCAGTCGACGACCTTCGGGCCGTCCGCGGTCAGGATCACGTTGGCCGGGTGGAGGTCCAGGTGGAGCAGGCGGTTGCCGGGGCAGCCGGGGGCGGCCTGGAGCCAGCCGGGGGCGCGCACCCCGGCGAGGTCTCGCAGCAGGGTGGCGAGGAGACGGACCCGGCGGTGCGCCTCCTGCGGCGCGCGGACCATCTCCTCCATGAGGCTGGGCCCGTCCACCCGCTCCATGAGGATGTCGGGACCGTCGGCGTCGAAGACCTCGGGGGCGGGGAACCCGTGACGGCGGGCGTGACGCATGGCGGCGGCCTCTCGTTCGAGGTCGCGGCCGTCGCGGGAGCGCCGGACCACGCGGCCGGGCCCGGCCTCGAGGATCTCGCATTCGCGTCCGGCGGCTATCAACGGCCCAACGTCCATGCCGGTCAGATTAGACAGTGAAGTCCCGGCGCGTAAATGCCGTTCCACTGGCTGGTCTTCACGGCAACTACCTGCCACCACGGGCCCCGTCAATTCCCGCCGTCATCCGTCCAAGATGGCTCCATCCGCACTAGCCCGCTTACTCCATGACATTGGGGAGGTGACACGTTGCTGGTGGCAACCGATCTCGTCAAGCGGTACGGCGATGTCCAGGCCCTTGACGGATTCACTCTGAGCGTGGGGGCAGGTGAGATCGTCGGGCTTCTGGGACACAACGGCGCGGGGAAGACGACCTTCGTCGAGATCGTGTCCCACCTGGTCCGCCCCGACAGCGGACAGGTGACCATCGACGGCAGACCCCCGTCCGCCGCCCGCGGCGAGGTCGGCGTGGCGCCCCAGCATCTGGCGCTGTACCCCTCCATCACCGTACGGGAACACCTGGAGCTGTACGGCAGGCTCGCCGGCCTGCGACGGGCGGCGCTGCGCGAGGCCGTCGAGGAGCTGGCCTTCGTCCTGCGACTCACCGAGATCATGGACAGGAGGACGGGCAAGCTCTCCGGCGGCCAGCAGCGGCGCACGCAGGCCGCCAGCGCCCTCGTCCACCGTCCCCGCCTCCTCCTGCTCGACGAGCCCACGGCCGGCGCCGACCTGGAGACCCGCCAGGCCATGCTGGACGTGGTCAAACAACGCGCGGGAGAGGGCGCGGCCGTCATCTACACCACCCACTACCTGCCCGAGCTGACCGAGCTCCAGGCCACGATCGCGGTCGCGCGCAGCGGCCGGATCATCGTCAGGGGGGCCTGCGACGAGTTGCTGCGGGACCTGCCGGGTGAGGTACGCGTGACGCTGGACGGCGAGGAGGAGATCTCGGTCTCCACCTCCGATCCGGCGGCGGCCCTGATCGACCTGCTGGGCCGGGTGAACCGCCCGGTCACCGCGGTCGACGTGCGCAACCCGTCCCTGGACGACCTCTACCGATCCCTGGCGGTCACCCATGCTGCTTGACACCGCCCCACGCCGCCTCGGCGTGCTCGACGCGCTGTACCGCATCGGCGCGCTGGCCCGGCACAACATGATCATTCGGTTGCGCGACCCCGGGCAGATGATCAGCTACGTCGCCATGCCCATGGTGCTCATGCTGGTGCTCAGGCCCCTGTACGTCCGGGCCCTCGACCAGGGCGCCACCCAGATCGCCACCGGGCTGATGGTGATGTTCTCGGTGTTCGCGATCTCCATGGCGGGCAACGCGATCCTGTCGGAACGCACCTGGCGCACCTGGGACCGGCTCCGCGTGAGCCGGGCCCCGGCGTTCGAGCTGCTGGTCGGCAAGACGCTGCCGCTGTTCGCGGTGATGATCGCGCAGCAGGCGATCCTGATCGTCTACGGCTGCCTGGCCATCGGGCTGCCGGTGCCGCCGTCGCCGCCGCTGGTGCTGCTGGCCATCATGATCTGGGCGTTCGCGCTGCTGTCGCTCGGCGCGGCGCTGGCCACGCTGGTGCGCAGCCACGGCGAGCTCAGCGTGATCTGCGACGTGGGCGCGCTCACCCTCAGCTCGCTGGGCGGGGCCCTGGTGCCGCTGAGCATCATGCCCGACTGGGCGCAGGCGGCCGCCCACGTCTCCCCGGGCTACTACGCGCTGAGCATGATGCAGGCCGCGGTGAGCGGGGACACGGCCGGCGTCGTGCCGCCCGGGGCCGTACTGCTGGCGCTGGGCCTGGCGGCGGGCGCTTTCGCCGCCCGCAGGCTGGCGCGCGGCTGGGGCCGCGGCGGGCTGCTGTGACAGGAACATCAGTGAAGAAGGGCATGTTGATGGATCAGCACCATTCACCCGGCGACGCCGATATCGCGATCATCGGCATGGCCGGTCGGTTCCCGGGTGCGGCCGACATCGAGACGTTCTGGCGCAACATCAGCACGGGCGTGGAGTCGTTCACCGAGTTCTCCGACGACGACCTGCTGGCCGCGGGCGTGTCGCCGGCCACGTTCCAGCAGCCGAACTACGTGCGGATGCGGCCGGTCCTGGACGACGTCCGCGGATTCGACGCCGCGTTCTTCGGCTACAACCCGCGTGAGGCCACGCTCGCCGACCCGCAGCAGCGCATCTTCCTGGAGTGCGTGTGGGAGGTCCTGGAGTCGTCCGGGTACGCCGCCCCCGAGGGCCGGGGCAGCGTGGGCGTGTTCGCCGGGATGAACATCAGCGGCTACCTGCTGACCCGGCTCATGGCGTTCCAGATGGGCATCGACACCAGCGCCCTGATGATCGGGAACGACAAGGACGCGCTGGCCACGAACGTCGCCTTCCGCTTCGACCTGGACGGTCCCGCGCTGTCGGTGCAGACGTTCTGCTCGACCTCGCTGGTGGCGGTCCACCTGGCCTCGGAGAGCCTGCGGCGCGGCGAGTGCCGGATGGCGCTGGCCGGCGGCGTGTCGGTGCGCATCCCCGACCGCACCGGCTACCTGTGGGAGGAGGGTGGCCAGGAGTCACCCGACGGCCACGTGCGCACGTTCGACGCCGAGGGCCGGGGCAGCATGTTCGGCGACGGCGCGGCGGTCGTGCTGCTCAAGCGGCTCGACGACGCCGTGGCCGACCGGGACACCGTGCACGCCGTGATCCGTGCCTCGGCCATCAACAACGACGGCGCGATGAAGTTCAGCTACCTGGCGCCGAGCATCGACGGGCAGCGCCGCTGCGTGTCGGCGGCCCTCGACCGGGCCGGCGTGAACCCCGACGACGTCTCGTACGTCGAGGCGCACGGCACCGCCACCGAGGTCGGCGACCCGATGGAGGTGGCCGCGCTGACCCGCGCGTTCGGCGCCACGAAACGCAAGCAGTACTGCGTGCTCGGCTCGATCAAGCCGAACGTGGGCCACCTGGACCGGGCCTCCGGCGTGACCGGCCTGATCAAGGTCGTCCAGTCGCTGCGCAACGAGCTGATCCCCGGCACGCTGCACTACCGCTCCCCCAACCCCGAGATCGACTTCGGTGACAGCCCCTTCCACGTCACCGCCGAGCCCACTCCGTGGCCGCGCACGCCGGACAGGCCGCGCATCGCGGGCATCAGCTCGCTGGGCATGGGCGGCACCAACGCGCACGCCATCGTCACCGAGGCGCCGCTCCCCGCGCCGCGCGGCACGCGTCCGCGCCGCCTGCAGATCCTGCCGGTCTCGGCCCGGTCGCAGGCCGCCGCCGAGCAGTCGTGCGCGCGGCTGGCCGCCCACCTGGAGAGGTCGCCGGACGACCTCGGCGACGTGGCGTACACCCTGCAGGCCGGGCGGAAGCTGTTCGGGCACCGCAGGGTCGTGATCGCCGACTCGCCGGAGTCGGCGGCGGCCCGGCTGTCCGACCCGGCGGCGACGCTGGGACGCGCGGACGCGACCGTCGGGCGCAAGACCGGCTTCCTCGTCGCGGGGGTCGGCGAGCAGTACCCCGGCATGGTCGCCGGCCTCTACGCCGAGGAGCCGACGTTCCGCGCGGACGTGGACGAGTGCCTGGCCCTGCTGGGGCTGACCGCGCCGGGCCAGCTGTCCGACATCTTCGTCCCCGCCGAGCAGGCCGGGGGCGACACCGGCGACCTGGCCAGACTGCTCGGCCGGACCGAGGCGGGCGCGCCGCGCTCCGCCACCGAGCCGCATCTGGTGCAGCCCGCGGTCTTCGTGGCCGAGTACGCACTGGCGCGGCTGCTCGTCCGATGGGGCGTCGAGCCCGAGATCATGATCGGCTACAGCCTCGGCGAGTACGTGTGCGCCTGCCTGGCGGGCGTGCTGTCGCTGCCGGACGCGCTACGGCTGGTGGCGTACCGGGCGAAGCTCATCACCTCGCGGCCCGAGGGCGCGATGCTGGCGGTGTCCGCCGACGAGCGCCGGCTGGCCGCCGTCCTGGGCCAGGTGTTCACCGAAGAGCTGGACGTCGCCGTCCGCACCGGCTCGCAGGTCGTGCTCGCCGGGCCCGCCGAGGCGGTGGAGCGGGCCGCCGCGCTGCTGCTCGACTCCAGGATCGGGCACCGGCGGCTGGAGACCACGCACGCCTTCCACTCCCGGATGCTCGCCCCGCTGGCCGGTGAGCTGACGTCCTGGATCGCCGACAACATCACGCTGAACCCGCCGCAGATCGCGTACCTGAGCAACGTGACCGGCGAGCCGGCCACCGCCGAGGTCGTGACCGACCCGGGCTACTGGGCCCGCCACATGTGCGAGACCGTCGAGTTCGGCAGGGGGCTCGGCCACGTGCTCGGGCAGGCCGGCCTGGCGCTCGTCGAGATCGGTCCCGGGCAGTCGCTCGGCGCGCTGACCCGCGGCCACCCGTCCTGCGACCGCGAGCAGTGGCCGCTCATCGTGACCGTGCTCCCCGCCGCCGGAGACCCGCAGGACGCCGGCGCCGCCGTCGCGACCGCGGTCGGGAGGCTGTGGCTGACCGGGGTGCCGGTCGACTGGGCCGCGCTGCATGCCGGCGAGGACTGGGCGCCCCGCCGGGTGCCGCTGCCGACGTACCCGTTCGAGCGGCAGGACTACTGGCTGGAGATCGACCAGGACGCGTTCGGCGGCGGCGGCGGCGGGGCGGCCGCCTACGACGAGAGCGACCCGACCAGCATCGCCAAGGCGTACCCGCGCCTGCCCGACACCCGCTGGATCCACGTGCCCGTCTGGCAGCAGACGGCCGTCCGGCCCCCCGGCGGACAGGACGCCGGCCGCTGGCTGGTCTACACCGACGAGGGCCGCGCGGCCGAGCTGGCCGCGCCGCTGCTCGCGCACCTCGCCGCGGCCGGCAAGGAGGTGGTCCTGGTACGGCCCGGCGAACGGTTCTCCAGCGACGACGACGGCCTGCGGGTGCGTCCCGGCTCGGCCGAGGACATGCTGGCGGCGCTGCGCGAGCTGGCCGGACGCCGCTGGGAGCCCGAGCGCGTGGTGCACCTGTGGTCGGCGGAGGACGCCCCGATCGAGGAGACCCTGCAGCGCGGCCTGCACACGCTGGTCGGCCTGGCCCGCGCGGCCGGCGACATGGGCCTGAGCGGCTGGCAGCTCGACATCGTCACCTCCGGCGGCCAGCGGGTGCACCCGGGCGACCGCGTCCACGCCGGGCTCGGCACCCTGCTCGGCCCGGCCCGGCTGATCCCCGTCGAGTACCCGAAGGTCAGGACCCGCGTCATCGACGTCGACGCCGGGGCGGACGCGCTGCTCGCCGAGCTGCTCGCCGAACCGTCCGACCAGGTGGTCGGGCTGCGCGGCGGGCAGCGGTGGATCCCCGGCTACGAGGCGCTGGACGCCTCCGTGATCGCCGCCAGGACCCCGGCCGCCCAGGTCCGCAAGGGCGGCGTCTACCTGGTCACCGGCGGCCTGGGCGGCATCGGCCTGGCCATGGCCGAACGGCTGGCCGAGCACTACCGGGCGCGGCTGGTGCTGCTGGGGCGCACGCCGGTCCCGCCGCGCGAGCAGTGGCCCGCGATCCTGGCCTCCGACTCCACCGCCCCCGAGGTCCGCAGGCGGCTGGAGGGGCTGCGCCGCCTGGAGGCGGCCGGCGCGGAGGTCGTCACCGTCGCCGGGGACGTCTCCAGACCCGAGGACGCCCGCCGCGCCGTGGCCGCCGCCGTCGAGCGCTTCGGCGAGCTGAACGGCGTGCTGCACTGCGCCGGGGTGCCCGCCGTGGGGCTCATGCAGTTCAAGACCGTCGCCGACATGGAGAGGGTGCTCGCGCCCAAGGTCATGGGCACGCTCGCGCTGGCCGAGGCGCTGCGCGGCACGCAGGCGGACTTCCTGGCGCTGTACTCCTCCACCACCTCCGCCACCGGCGGCGGCGCCGGCCAGGTGGACTACTGCGCCGCCAACGCCTTCCTCGACTCCTTCGCGCTCAGCGACCCCCTGCCCGGGGTGACGGTCACCTCCGTCGACTGGTGCGAGTGGACGTGGAACGGCTGGACCGAGGGCCTGGAGAACTACGACGAGGGCTCCAAGCAGTACTTCGCCTGGTACCGGGAGAACTTCGGCCTCACCTTCGACCAGGGATGGGAGACCCTGCTGCGGGTCCTCGCCGGCGGTGAGCCGCACGTCGTGGCCTCCACGCAGGACTTCGCGCCCCTGGTGGCGATGAGCCGCAGGTCCTCGATCGAGAGCCACCAGGCGACGGTGAAGAAGATCAGGGACGCGTTCGGCCGACACCCGCGCCCCGACCTGTCCACCGCGTACGTCGAGCCGCAGACGCCGGCGGAGGAGACCATCGCCGGGGTGTGGGCGGAGGCCCTGGGCCTGGAGCAGGTCGGCGTGCACGACAACTTCTTCGAGCTGGGCGGCAACTCGCTGCTCGGCATGGAGATCATCGCCGAGGTCAGGAAGGCGCTGGAGCTGTCCTACCTGCCGCCGCACATCCTCTACCAGGCGCCCACGGTCGCCTCGCTCGCCGAGGCGGCCCAGGCCGACCAGGACGCGGACGAGCAGCCGAGCGAGGCGAAGGACCGGCAGCGGTCCCGCATCGCCCAGCGGCGCAACATGCTCAGGAGCGGAAGGACGTCATGACCACCGAAACCGACTACGACTCCGCGGTCGCGTTGATCGGCATGTCCGGGCGCTTCCCCGGCGCCAGGAACCTGGCCGAGCTGTGGGGCAACCTGCTCGCGGGGGTCAAGGGCCTGCGCACCATCACCGAGGAGGAGCTGCGGGAGTCCGGCGTCGATCCGGGCCTCCTCGCCGACCCCCGGTACGTGCGCGTCGGCGGACCCCTGCACGACCTCGACCTCTTCGACGCCACCGTGTTCGGGATCAACCCGCGCGAGGCCGAGACCATGGACCCGCAGCACCGGCTGTTCCTGGAGTGCTCGTGGGAGGCCATCGAGGGCGCCGGGTACTGCCCGACCGACGTGCCCGGCCAGGTCGCCGTCTTCGGCGGGTGCGGGTTCCCCGACTACATCGTGCAGAACCTCCAGCACCTCGGCGCGCAGCCGGGCGGGGCGCTGCTCATGGCCGTGGGCAACGAGCGCGACTCGCTGGCCTCGCTGGTGTCGTACAAGCTGGGGCTGCGCGGGCCCGCCGTGTCGGTGCAGACGTTCTGCTCGACCTCGCTGGTCGCGGTGCACCTGGCGTGCCAGAGCCTGCTCACCTACGAGTGCGACGTCGCGGTG
Organism: Streptosporangium sp. NPDC048047; assembly: GCF_040653115.1. Taxonomy (NCBI): domain Bacteria; kingdom Bacillati; phylum Actinomycetota; class Actinomycetes; order Streptosporangiales; family Streptosporangiaceae; genus Streptosporangium; species Streptosporangium sp. NPDC048047. The sequence continues at coordinate 9,737 of NZ_JBEZNH010000071.1, forward strand.
GCGGGCGGCGCGTTCACCCCGCTCCCCCGGCACGCCGGCTACCTGTACGAGCAGGGCGGCATCATGTCGCCCGAGGGCCGGGTGCGCAGCTTCGACGCCGAGGCGGGCGGCACCGTGATGGGCAGCGGCACGGCGGTCGTGGCGCTCAAGCGCATGACGGACGCGCTCGCGGACGGCGACATCATCCACGCGGTCATCCTGGGCTCGGCGGCCAACAACGACGGCCGTATGCGGGCCGGGTACACCGCGCCCGGCGTGGACGGCCAGGCCGAGGTGATCGAGTCGGCGCTCGGCGTGGCCGGGGTCAAACCCGACACCGTCGGGTACGTCGAGTGCCACGCCACCGGCACCATGCTGGGCGACTCGATCGAGCTGGCCGCCATGAACCGGGTCTTCTCCCAGCCGCGCGAGACGCCGTGCGTGCTGGGGTCGCTCAAGCCGAGCCTGGGCCACCTCGACCGGGCCTCCGGCGCGACCGGGCTGATGCGGGCGGCCATGGCGCTCAAGCACGGGCTGCTGCCGGGCACGCCCGGCTACGAGACCCCGAACCCCGCGCTGGCCGCCGGAGGCGACCGGTTCACGGTGCTGACCGAGGACCGGCCGTGGGAGACGGGGCCGCATCCGCGGCGGGCCGGGGTCAGCTCGTTCGGGCTGGGCGGCACCAACGCGCACGTGATCATGGAGGAGGCGCCGCGCCGGCCCTCCCGGCCCGCCCGCCCCGGGCCGCACCTGCTGGTGCTCTCGGCCGGCGACGGCCAGGCGCTGGGCGAGACGACCGAACGGCTGCGCGACCACCTGACCGGCGAGCACGGCGACGACCTCGCCGACGTGGCCTTCACCCTCCAGGTCTCCCGCGGCGGCTTCGCCCTGCGCCGCGCCGTCGTCGTCCACGACCGCGACGACGCGGTGGCCGCCCTGGGCGACCCGTCCCGCTGGATCGACGGCAAGACCCAGCGCCGCAACCCCAAGGTCCGTCTCACCGCCTCCCCCGACGCCCCGGAGACGTGGTGGGGCGAACTGCACTCCGCGGTGGAGACCGTGCTGCGGCACGCCGCCTCACCTACCGCCTCGTCTCGTGAGGCGGCGCTCGACGCGCTCGCCGACGGGCTGGGGACCATCGGCGTCCGCGTGGTGCGGGGCGACGACGACGAGCAGGCCGAGGAGGTCGTGGTCGCCCCCGGGGAGGGGGGCACCGCGGCCGAATGGTTGCTGGAGGTCGTGGCGCGGCTGTGGATGGCCGGGAGCACGGTCGACTGGGCCGCGCTGCACAACGGGCGGGGACTGCGGGTCGAGCTGCCCACGTACCCGTTCCAGCGGCGCAGGTTCTGGGTGAAGGCCGACCCCGCGCAGGCGGTGGCGCCGGCCGGTCAGGGCAAGACGTTCGACCGGTCGCGCTGGACCCACCTTCCGGTGTGGAGGCGGCGCCCGCTGCCGGTGTCCGACCTCGACGAGCGGCTGCGCGAGGCCGGCCCGTGGCTGGTGTTCACCGCCGACGACCGCGGCGAGGCCCTGACCGAGCGGCTCGTCGAAGCCGGCGCCGACGTGACCGCCGTACGCGCCGGCGACCGGTTCGGGCAGGAGGACACCGGCGACTTCACCGTCCGCCCGGACAAGGCCGACGACGTGGCGGAGCTGATGTACTCGCTGGTGGCCATGCCGAGGACGATCGTGCACGGGTTCAGCCTGGCCTCTCACGAGCAGGACCCCGGCGCCGACCCCGTGGCGCACTTCGCCGAGGAGCAGCGCCGCGGCTTCTACCCGGTGCTGGCGCTCTCCCGCGAGCTGCTCGACAACACCGGGTCCGCGCCGCGCGCCGGACTGGTGCTGCTCACCCCGCAGGCGGTCAACGTGGCGGGCGACGACCTGCGGCACCCCGGGCACGCCACCCTGGCCGCGCTCGCCCCCAGCCTCCAGCAGGAGAACCCGCGGCTGCGCTGCCGCCACATCGACGTGGACGCCGGCGACGCCGCCGTCCTCGCCGAGCAGGTGCTGGCCGCCGCGGTCGCCGAGCACGAGGGCCCGATGGCGGTGCGCGCGGGCGAGACCTGGCTGCGCGCGTACGAGCCGTACCCGATCGAGGAGCCGGCCCCGGAGCGGCGGCCGGTGCGCGACGGCGACACGGTGCTCATCACCGGCGGTCTCGGCGACGTCGGCCTGGTCCTGGCCCGGCACTTCGCCGACGCCTACGGCTGCCGCCTGGTGCTCACCGCGCGCTCCCCGCTGCCGCCGCCCGGGGAGTGGGACGCCTACCTGGCCGCGCCCCCTCCCGGCGGCGAGCGCACGGCCCGGCACATCCTCAACGTCCGCGATCTGGAGAGCCGGGGCGCGACCGTGCTCGCCCTCTCGGCGGACGTGGCCGACGAGGAGCGGATGCGGGCCGTCGTCGCCGCGGCCGTCGAGCGGTTCGGCGCGATCGACGTGGTGGTGCACGGCGCGGGCGTGCAGGACGGCGCCTACTTCAACTTCGCGCACCTGATGGACCGGCAGCAGTGCGAGGCGCACTTCGCGGCCAAGGTGACCGGGTTCCACGTGCTGCAGAAGGTGCTCGGCGAGCGGTGCCCGGACCGGCGGATCACCCTGTCGTCGATCGCGGCGGTGCTCGGCGGGATGACCCTGGGACCGTACGCGTCGGCCAACGCCGCGCTCGACGCGTACGTCCGCGTGGCGCGCACGACCGGCCGGGGCCGCTGGGTCACCGTCGACTGGGACACCTGGAACATCGACCCCGACCGGATCTCCGGCCACAGCGAGGCCGTCGCCGACTACACGATGACCCCGGCCGAGGGCGTGGACGTCCTGGAGCGGGCGCTGTCGGCGGCCGACCGGGCCGGGCACCTGGTGATCTCCACCGGGTCGCTGGACTCCCGGATCGCCCAGTGGGTCACCGGCGACATCCACGGCGGCGACGACTTCGACGACCGCGAACGACACCCGCGCCCGGAGCTGAACAACCCGTACGTGGAGCCGAAGGAGGGCACCGAGGCCACGCTGGCCGACATCTGGTCGCGCGTGCTCGGCATCGACCCCATCGGCGCCCTGGACAACTTCTTCGAGCTCGGCGGCCACTCGCTGCTGGCGATCGAGCTGACCACCAGGATCCGCAGGACGCTCAACGCGTCGGTTCCGGTGACCGGCCTGCTGGAGTGCCCCACGGTCCGGCAGCTCGCCGAACTGCTCGACGCCCGCGACGAGGAGGACTGAGCGCCCCATGAAGCAGCCCGAGTACCTGCGGACCGTGCAGGGCTTCGCCCGGCGCGAGCTGCTGGGCAAGGACGCGTACCTGGACTCGCTGGCCGAGGCCCCGCTCCCGCTCTACCGGGACTTCGCCTCCACCGGCCTGGCGAACTGGTGGATGCCCAAGGAGTTCGGCGGCCTCGGCATGGGCCTGGAGGAGAGCGTCCGCATCGCGGCCGAGCTGGCGTACTCGGACGCCGGGGTCGCGTTCACGCTCTTCATCCCCGTGCTGACCACGAGCATGGTCCAGTGGTACGGCGACGAGGAGCTGAAGGAACGCCACCTGCGGCCCCTCGTGGCCGGCAACGGGTTCGCCGCGACGCTGGGCAGCGAACACGCCGCCGGCAGCGAGCTGGCCAGGATCTCCACGACCGCGCGCCGCGAGGGCGACGCGGTCGTGCTGGACGGGCGGAAGGCGTTCTCCACCAACACCGGCTTCGCCGACTTCCTCGTCGTGATCGCGCGGGCCCAGGACGACCCGTCGGGCTACCTGGCCGTCCTGGTGCCGCGCGACACGCCGGGGATCACCGTGGACAGGCGGTGGGACGTCATCGGGCTGCGCTCGTCGGCCACCTACGAGGTGTCGCTGTCCGGGGTGCGGGTGCCCGCGGGGAACGTGCTGCGGGGCAACGGCCTGCGCCTGCTGGAGGTGGGCCTGAACGCCAGCCGCATCCTCATCGCCGCCACGGCCCTGGGCGTCGCCCGGCGGGTGCGGGACGTGTGCATGGAGTACGCCAAGACCAAGTCGGTCAAGGGGGCGCCGCTGACCGCCAACGCCGTGTTCGCCTCGCGGCTGGGCCAGTTCGAGATGGAGATCGAGGTCATGGCCAACCAGTGCCTGGCGGCGGCGCGGGCGTACGACGAGATCGCGGACCGGCCCGACGCGGGCGAGGAGTTCCTGCGCGTGGGCACGCTGAAGCAGGCGCTGACGACGAAGATGTTCTGCGGGCAGACGGGGTGGCGGATCGCCTCGACCGCCTCGGAGATGTTCGGCGGGCTCGGCTACACGCACGAGGCGGTCATCGGCAAGCTGGCACGGGACATGCGGTACGTGTCGATCGTCGAGGGCGGCGACGACGTGCTGCGGGACCTGGTGTTCAGCCGGTACGTGGTGCCGGTGTCGAAGCGATCGTGACCACCGCGGCGGCGTAGCCGGCGGCGACGTCGAGCCAGCGGACCGGACCACGAAGGGAGCGCGACCGTTCACAGGTCGCGCTCCCTTCGTGTCCCCCGCCGTGGCCCCCGTCACGGACTCCGCCGTGGTCCCCGTCACGGACTCCGTCGTGGCCTCCGTCGCGGACTCCGTCGTGGACTCCCTCGCGGACGAGCACGTCGCCGAGCTGGGCCAGGCCGCCGCCGGTGGCCTTGACGAACGCCTCCTTGGCGGTCCACAGGCGGAAGTACCCGGCCAGGGCGGCGCCGGGGTCGGCGCGCAGGCGCGCCGCCTCCTCCGGGCGGTAGAGACGGTCGGCCATGGCCAGGGGGTCGAGGTCGTCGCGGACGCGTTCGACGTCCACGCCCACGCGCCATCCCGCGGGGGCGACGGCGATCAGCGCCCACTCGTCGGAGTGCGACAGGTTGAAGTCGGGCGCGGGCCGGCCCCCGCCGAGGTCGAGGCGGGGGCGGCCCGAGGCGTCCCGGGAGAAGGCGAGCCGGGCGGCGGGCACGCCGCAGACGCCGCCCAGCACGGAGCGCAGGGCGGCGTGCGCGACGACGTACCGGCGGCGGTCGGCGGCGCGGGCGAAGGCACGGGCCCTCTCCCGCTCGCCCTCCGACAGCCACCCCCACCATCCGGGTCGCTCGGCCCGGTCCAGGCGTACCTTCCACACCCGGACCCCGGACGGCCACGACCGCGCCCACGGGTCCCGGACCCCCGCGCCGGCGGACCGCGCGTTCTCCGCCCGCACGCCCGCGGCCCGCGTGCTCGCGGACCGCTGGTCCGTGAGCACGCGGGCCGGAGCCGGAGCCGGCGTCACACCCATGGGCGGAGGGCCTCCGTGACGATCGCGTGAGTGCGGGCCGCCTGTTCGAGGACGGCGAAGTGGCCGCCGTCGAACGAGTACGGGGCGAAGTGAGCGCTGGTCAGCGTGCTCCACCCCGCCGCCTTGAGCGGGGAGACGCGCGGGTCCGCCGAGCTCGTCAGCAGCGAGATCGGCAGGTCCAGCAGCGGCTCGTCCCGGTAGACGTAGGTCTCCTTCACGGTGAAGTCGGCCTGCACCGCGTGAATGATCATCGCCAGCGCGTCCGGGTCGGACAGCAGCCACTCGGGGGTGCCGCCGAGCGTCCGCAGCAGCTCCGCCACCTCCTTCGGGTTCATGTCCCGCACCGGCGGCCCGTCCTCGCGGGTGAGGTGGGGGGCGTCGGAACCGGAGACGAACAGGTGCACGGGAGCGGGCCCGCCCCGCCGCCGGATCTCCCGGATCAGCTCGAACGCGACGATCGCGCCGAGGCTGTGGCCGTACAGGGCGTACCGGCGACCGGCCGCGGACGCCTCGACGTCCGCGAGCACGGTGTCGGCCAGGTCGGAGACCAGCGGCTCCATGCGCTCGTAGGGCGGCTCCCGGTGCCGGGACTCGCGGCCGGGCAGCTGGACGGGCTGCACGGCCACGCCGGGCAGCCTGCGCTGCCACATCCGGAACGCCGACGCGGCGCCGCCCGCGTGGGGCAGGCAGTACAGCGGCAGGGCGCCGGGCTCCGCGCCCGTGCAGGCGCGGAACGGCAGCCACCGCGACAGGACGTCCTCGGTGCTCGCGACGCTCATGTCCCGATCTCCAGACGGACGTACGGCGGCGGCGGCTGCACGGCGCCGAGGTCGGCCTCCAGCACCACGTGCGCCCCGTTCCGCTCCGCCTCGCGGAACCCGGCGAACGCGTACGTCACCTGCATCATCCGGTTGCGCCCCGTCTCCACGAAGTCGGCCCGCACCGCCACCCCGGCGTCGGCGGCCAGTCGCAGGACGTGGTTGAGCAGCACCATGCCCACGCCCCGCGACATCACCCGGCACGACATCAGCAGCATGCGCAGCCACCAGACGTCCCGCCCCTTCTCGACCAGGACGAGCCCGATCTTGCCGTAGTCGCCGAACCTGTCGGTCAGCGACGCGACCAGGAGCAGGTGGTCGGGGGACTCCCGCAGGGCGTCCAGCTCGTCGTAGGAGTAGGTGCGCCCGGTGGAGTTGAGCTGGTTGGTGCGGACGGTCAGCTCCTCGGCCCTCTGCAGGTCCTCCTGGCGGGCCGGGGAGATGGTGAACGACATCTCCAGGCTCGCCAGGAACTCCTCGTTGGTGCCGACGAAGCCCTCCTCCAGCTCGTCCCTGGCGAGCTGGCTGTGGTACATCTCGCGCCGCCGCGCCGACTCGTCGGTCACGAACCGGGGACGGAACTCCGGCCTGGTCAGGGCCTCGTCCAGGTCGGTCACGTCCACGCAGGTCACGTCGGGCAGCTCGTGGGCCACCTCGCCGCGCTCGAACTCCTGGTCGTCCACGAACGCGAAGGCGTCGAGCCCGAGGTTGAGCGCCTTGGCGATGTTCCTGATCGAGCCGGACTTGGGGTTCCAGTTGATCTGCGGGTAGAGGAACAGGTCCGCCAGGCCCAGCTCGGTCAGCTTGGCCATGGCCGCGTCACGGTCGTTCTTGGACGCGACCGAGTGCAGGACGCCCTTGCGGTCCAGCTCGCGGATGTGCTCGACGACGGCGGGGCGCACGGTCACGTCGCCGTCCTCCAGCAGCACGCCGTTCCACAGGGTGTTGTCCAGGTCCCACACGACGCACTTGACGCGGCCCCGCCGGGGTTTCTCCGGCGCGACGAAGACACCGGGGTCCTGGCGTTCGGTGGTCACGCTCATCTGGTCATCTCCCGCTCCGCCTGGCCTGCGATGGTGATGCGCTGGATCTCGTTGCTGCCCTCGATGATCTCCATGACCTTGGCGTCCCGGTAGAACCGCGCCACCGGGTAGTCGGGGCTGCAGCCGTTGGCGCCGTGGATCTGCACGGCCTCGGCGGCGTGCCGGACCGCGGCGGTGGAGGCGAAGTACTTCGCGATCCAGGTCGCCATGATCGTGTCGGCGTCCCCGGCGTCCTTCAGCCGGCCGGCCTCGGCCAGCAGCAGCCGGGACGCGCGGGCGTCGGTGACCATGTCGGAGAGCTTGGCCTGGATCAGCGGCAGCTCCGCCAGGGGCCGTCCGCCCACCCGGCGGTGCGCGGCGTAGGCGGCCGACGCCTCCAGGCACGCCTGGATGATGCCGACGGACCCGGCCGCCACGCTGTAGCGGCCTAGGTCGAGGGTTCCGGTCAGCACCATGCCGGCCATGAAGCCGCTGCTCGGCCCGAGCAGCGCGCCGGGGTCGAGCACGACGTCGTCGAAGGTGATCTCGGCCAGCATGGAGGCCCGGGTGCCGAGCATGTCGTCGATCGGCGTGACGCGCACGCCCGGCGCGTTCCTCGGCACGAGGAACGCGCCGATGCTGGCGGCGGTGCGGGCGAACACCAGGAACAGGTCCGCCCGCTGCCCGCCGGTCGTCCACTTCTTGACGCCGTTGATCACCCAGCCGCCGCCGCCCTCGACGGCGGTGGTCGCGATGCCGGAGGTGTCGCTGCCGGCGCCCGGCTCGGACAGGCAGAACGCCCCCAGCGTCTCGCCGGTGGCCAGCTCGGGGGCCCACCGGGCGTGCTGCTCCGGCGTGCCCCAGCGCTGCAGGGTCCACGCGACCATGGTGTGCACGGTCAGCAGGCTGCGCAGGGACGAGCAGCCGCGGCCCACCTCCTCGTGCACCTCGCCGAGCGTGACCAGGTCCATCCCGGCCCCGCCCGGGTCCGGCGACAGGAACGGCGCCCACAGACCCGCCGCGGCCACGTGCCGCAGCAGGTCCTCGGGGACGCGGCCGATCCTGTCGTACTCATCCGCGTACGGCACCACGTACGTGTCGACGAACGCCCGCGCCGAGCGCCGGTCGACGACCTGGACGGGTACCGGTGCGACGAGCGTCACGCGGCGGCCACGGTCGTCGAGAGGCGGGTCACGAGGCCGGCCATCGCGGTGGCGGTGCGGAAGTTGTCGATCCGCAGCTCCTCGTTGGGGATGGTGACGCCGAAGGTCTTCTCGACGTACATCACCAGTTCCATCGCGAACAGCGAGTTGACGAAGCCGAGCGCGAAGATGTCCTGCGTCGCGTCGATCTCGGCCTGCGGGTACCGGCCGCGGACGAAGTCGAGGATCTGCTCCTGGGAGGTGGGGTGCGACATCGGTGACTCCATTCAGTTCGTTGCGTAGGTGTAGAAGCCCCGGCCGGACTTGCGTCCGTGCAGGCCGGCGTCGGTCATCTGCTTGAGCAGCGGGCAGGGCCGGTACTTGCTGTCGGCGTAGTGCTCGTAGAGCACCTCGACGCTGTAGAGGATCGTGTCCACGCCGATCAGGTCGGCGGTCTCCAGCGGCCCCATCGGGTGGCCGAAGCAGCTGCGGAAGACCTCGTCGACCGACTCGGCGTCGGCCACGCCCTCGTGGACGAGGTACGCGGCCTCGTTGACGGTGAGCATCAGGACCCGGTTGGAGACGAACCCGCAGGAGTCCTTGACGTCCACCGCCTTCTTGCCCATGGCGGTCAGCAGGTCGCGGGTGCGCCGCACCGTCTCCTCGGAGGTGTGCACGCCGGGGATGAGCTCCACGGCCGGCTTGGCGGGCACCGGGTTCATGAAGTGCACGCCGACCACCTTGTCGGGCCGCTTGGTGACGGAGCCGACCTTGGTGATGGGGATGGCGGAGGTGTTCACCACGAAGACGGTGTCAGGGCCGCAGGCGGCGTCGAGCGTCTCGTACACCTGCCGCTTGGTGTCCCAGTCCTCGGTGACGTTCTCGATGACGAGGTCGCACTTGGCCGCGCCCGCCGCGCCCACGGCGGTGCTGATCCTGGACAGCACCTCGTCGACGTCGAGGGCCGGACCGCCCATGAGGCGGCTCATCCTGGTGTTGCGGGCGATGGCCGTCAGCGCCTCGCTCAGGATCTTCTCGTCCTTGTCGACCAGCACCACGTCGTGGCCGGTCTGGGCGAGGTTCTGGGCGACGCCGACACCCATGACACCGGCGCCGATCACTCCGATCAGGCTCATGTCCGCTCCGTTCCGCTCATGTGGGTCTTGCCTCTCATATGTGGGTCTCCTGAGGTTGGCGTGCGCGCCTCCGCGCGGCGGAGGCTTCGAGGCCCGAGCGGCGCAGCTGGGCGCGCACGTGGCTGCCGCCGTCGGCGTCGGCCTGCGCGGGCGCCGTGCCCGAGACCGCCGCCTCGACGGTCCGGCTGAGCGCCGCCACGGTGGGGGCCTCGTAGAGGATGTGCGGGGGCAGTTCGTCCAGGCCGAAGGCCCGCCGTACGGCGGCCACGATCGCCACGCCGAGCAGCGAGTTGCCGCCGAGCTCGAAGAAGTTGTCCAGGGCGCCCACCCGGTCCAGCCGCAGCGACTCCCGCCAGATCGCGGCCGTCTTCTCCTCGGTGGGGCCGGTCGGCTCCTGGTAGGAGATGACCAGCTCGGGCCTGGGGTGCAGGTCGCCGCCGCCCATGTCGGGCGAGGTGACGGCCTCCAGCGTGAAGCGGGAGCTGCCGCGGATGAGGGTCGGGTAGTCCTGGGTGGAGATCACGACGCGCGGCTCGCCGGAGGCCAGGGCCCGCCGGAGCGAGCGCCAGCCGTCCGCGAAGCCGATGCCGACCCTGGCCCGGTTCCGGCGGAAGAAGTCGCGCAGCTCCTCCTCGTACCCGGCCAGGCCGGCCTCCCAGGCGTTCCACGTCCACTCGCCCCAGTCGACGGCGACGACGCGGCGGCCGGTGGCGGCCAGCCTGCAGGCGTAGCCGTCGAGGAAGGCGTTGGCGGCGCAGTAGTCCACCTGGCCGGGGCCGCCGCCGGTGGCGGAGGTGATGGAGGAGAACAGGACCAGGAAGTCCAGTTCGACCTCGTCCGGCTCTCCGATGCGCAGCGCCTCGGCGAGGGCCAGGGTTCCGGCGACCTTGGGGGCGAGGACGGCGTCCAGCTCCTCGGGCCGTTTGAACTGCATGAGGCCCATGCCGGGGACGCCCGCGGCGTGCAGGACGCCGTGGAGCGCGCCGAAACGGGCCAGGGCCGCGTCCACGGCGCGGCGCGCGTCGGCGGCGTCCGCCACGTCGCCGACGACGATCTCGACCTCGGCTCCCAGGTCGATCAGGTCGCGGACCTGGGCGGCGCGCCGCTTCGCGGTCTCGTCGTGGTCGGTCTCGCCGTGGTCGCCGTCCTCCGGCGGCAGGCCGGTCCTGGCCAGGAGGACCAGTTTGGCGCGGTGCTCGCGGGCCAGGTGCTCGGCCAGGCCGAGCGCGATGCCGCCGAGGCCGCCCGTGATCAGGTAGACGCCCTCGTCGCGGAAGGGCTCGTCCTGCGGTACGGCGGGCAGCTGCTCGTAGTCCGGGAGCCAGCGGCGGCCGTTCCGCAGGGCGACCGTGCGGTCGGACTGCGGGCGGGCCAGCTCGGCGGCCAGCGCGGCCAGGTCCGCGGGCGCGGGTGCGCCCGGGAGGTCGATCAGGCGGGTGGTCACCCCCGGGTACTCCAGGGGGATCACCAGGCAGGGGCCGGTGAGGGTGGCGGCCTCGGGGCGGGTGACCTCGTTGCCGACGACCTGCTGGGTGCCGGAGACCACGACGTCCAGGGACCAGTCGGTGACGCCCGACTCCCCCGCGGCCCCGGCCAGGGCGACGAGGGTGTGGAGACCGCGGACCGTGACGTCGCCGACGCCGTCGATTCCGCCGGTGCCGCCGCCCGGTTCCAGGGCCCACAGGTGCAGGACCCGGTCCAGGGGACGGCCCGCGGCCCTGAGGTCGCGGAGCAGGGCGCGCAGGTCGGCGACGTCGCCCGGCCTGACGGTGTGGTCGCCGTCCGGGGTGGTCGTGTAGGCGTCGCCGGCGCGGACCAGGGTGACGGTGGCGCCGGTGGCCCTGAGGTTCTCGGCGACGGCGGCGGCCGGGCCCTCGCCCGTGAAGACCAGCCAGGAGCCGGGGCCCTCGGCGGCGGGGGCGGGGGGCGCGGTCTGACGCCAGACGGGGAGGTGGAGCCAGCGGTCCTCCGGGAGCCTGGGGAGGCTCGTGATGGCGTCGAAGATGTTGTCCGGCTCGGCCGCCGCCTCGATCGCGGGACGGCGCGGGGCCGGGGGCTCGATCCAGTGGCGCTGCCGCTGGAAGGGGTAGGTGGGCAGCGGGATCCGGCCGGGTACGGCCTCCGCGGTCCGGTCGGCGGCGTCCCGGGCCTGGCCGCCGCCTTGGGCCCGGCCGCCGCCTTGGGCCCGGCCGCCGCCTTGGGCCTGGCCGGCGCCCTGGGCCTGGCCGTTCGCCGGGTTCCTGCCGTGGTAGGCGTCCCAGTCGACGGTGACGCCGCACAGCCAGAGGCGGGCCAGGCAGTCGGCCAGCGCGAGGTCGCCCGCCCTGCCGTCGCTCGCGGCGGGCAGCGTGTGGGTGATCAGCGGCCAGCGCTCGGGCGGGCAGCCCGCGCCGCGGACCAGCGCGCCGAGCGACTGCCCGGGGCCGATCTCCACGACGGCCAGCTCGGGGTCGGCCAGCACCGTGCCGACGCCGTCGGCGAACCGGACGGTCGCGCACATGTGCCGCGCCCAGTAGCCGGGGTCGCACACGAGCGCGGCGTCGGCGACCTCGCCGGTCACGTTCGAGATGTACGGCAGGCTCGGCGCGTTCAGCCGCACGTTGGCCGCCACCCACCCGGTCAGCTCGTCGCTCAGCGGCTCCAGCATCCGCGAGTGGAAGGCGTGGGTGGTCTCCAGCGGGCGGCACGGCACCTCGGCCGCGCGCAGGTCGGCGGCCAGCCGCGTGACCGCCTCACCGGGCCCGGCGACCACCGTGACCTGCGGGCCGTTGACGGCGGCGACGTCCAGGCCGCGCTCCTCCAGCCGGAAGCGGCGGCGCAGCCGGTCCACCGGGAGCGACACGGCGAGCATGGCCCCCGCGGGGAGGCCGGCGATGAGGCGGGCCCGGTGGGCGACCAGGGCCAGGGCGTCCTTCAGCGACAGGACGCCCGCCAGGGTCGCGGCCACGTACTCGCCGAGGCTGTAGCCGAGCATGAGGCGCGGGGTGACGCCCCAGGAGATGAGGGTGCGGGCCAGGGCGTACTCGACGGCGAACAGCGCGGGCTGGACGACCTCGGTGCGTTCGAGCGCCGCGGCCCGGCCGCCGCCCGCGCCGTCGCCGGAGCCGTCACGGCCGTCACGGCCGAGCAGGGCGGCCAGGTCCGCGCCGCCGCCACGCTCGCCCGTGAGCAGGCCGGCCAGCTCCGGCAGGTCGTCGCCGAGCAGCGCCAGGCACTCGTCGAAGGCGGCGCGGAAGGCCGCTTCGTGGCGGTACAGGTCGCCGGCCAGGCCTGGGTACTGCTCGCCGACGCCGTCGAAGAGGAACACGACCCCGCGCTCCTGGACGGTCTCGACCCGGCCCAGCAGGCCGGTCCGCTCGCCGAGCGCCTTCGCCGCCGCGGCGACGCCGTCGGTGACCAGGGCGCGCCGGTGCTCGAACGTCTTGCGCCCGGCCTGCAGCGTGTACGCCACGTCGGCCAGCCGCGTGGCCGGCTCGGCGGCCAGGTGGCGTCCGAGGCGCTCGCACGCCTGGTCCGCGGCCTCGCCGGTGCGCGCCGAGACGGGCAGGACGTGGTGACGGTGCGCGGACGGTTCGGCGTCCTCCCTGACCGGGGGCTGCTCGACGACCATGTGGACGTTGGTGCCGCCCATGCCGAGCGAGTTGAGCCCGGCGATGCGGGGGCGGTCGCCACGGGTGCGCCAGCGGGACAGCTCGGTGTTGACGTAGAACGGGCCGTCCTCGAAGTCGATCTCCGGGTTGGGGGTCGTGTAGTGGAGGCTGGGCGGGATCACGCCCTCCCGCAGCGCCAGCGACGTCTTGATCAGGCCGCTGGCCCCCGCCGCCCGGTCCAGGTGCCCCACGTTGGTCTTCACCGAGCCGATCGGGCAGTAGCCCTTCTCTCCCGTGGCCCCGAAGGCGCGGGCCAGCGCGGCCACCTCGATCGGGTCGCCCAGCTCGGTCGCGGTCCCGTGCGCCTCGACGTAGCTGATGTCGTCCCCGGTGACGCCCGCGTCGGCCATCGCGTCGGCGATCACCCTGGCCTGCCCCACGACGCTGGGGGCGGTGTAGCCCACCTTGAGCGCGCCGTCGTTGTTCATGGCCGAGCCGCGGATCACGGCCCAGATGTGGTCGCCGTCGCGGACGGCGTCCGGCAGCCGCTTGAGCAGCACCACGGCCGCGCCGTCGCCGAACATGCTGCCCTTCGCCCGCGCGTCGAACGTGCGGACGTGGCCGTCGGGCGACTCCTGGCCGCCGGGGCCGTACAGGTGGCCGACCCGGTCCGGGACGCGGATGGAGACGCCGCCCGCCAGGGCCAGCTCGCACTCGCCGTTGCGCAGGCTCTGCACGGCCAGGTGCGCGGCCACCAGCGACGTGGAGCAGAACGTCTGGACGGCGACGCTGGGACCGTACAGGCCGAACAGGTAGGAGACGGTCGTGGTCAGGGCGTCCTTGTCGTTGCCCATGATGACCTCGAAGTCGGTGAACTCCTGCTGGTCGCCCTCCAGGAGCCGGGCGGTCTGGCGGAGCAGGTAGGTGCTGATGTTGGAGCCGCCGTACACGCCGACCCGGCCGCGGTGCTCGGGGGCGGCGTACCCGGCCTGCTCCAGGGCCTCCCAGCACACCTCCAGGAAGGCCCGCTGCTGCGGGTCGGTGATCGCGGCCATGCGGGGGCTCATGCCGAAGAACGCCGCGTCGAAGCCGGCCACGTCGTCGAGGACGGGGCGGGCGGGCACGTACGCCGGGTCCCTCACCAGGTCGGGGGTCACCCCGGAGGCCAGCAGCTCCTCCTCGGTGAAGAAGCTGATGGACTCCACGCCGTCGCGCAGGTTCCGCCAGAACGCCCCCACGTCGGGGGCGCCGGGGAAGCGGCCCGCCATGCCGACGATCGCGATCCCGCGGTCGTCGTCCTCGCCCCCGCCGGAGGCCGGGGCCCGCTCCACGACCCGTGCGGGGACGGGCGCGGGCTCGGAGCGTTCGTCGAGGATGGCGGCCAGGGCGTGCACGGTGGACGCCTCGAACAGCGTCACGGTGGGCACCGCGACGCCGAACCGCTGCTTCACCAGCGCCAGCATCTGGATCGCCACCAGCGAGTTGCCGCCGAGGTCGAAGAAGTTGTCCCGGGTGCCGACCGGCTCCACGCCGAGCACCTCGGACCAGAGGCCGGCGAGGTCGCGCTCGGCCCGCGTGAGGGGCGGCGTGTACGGCTGGGGCAGCTCGGGGCGCGGGAACCGGTCCGCGCCGGCCGGGAGCGTCGCGGCCGTCGCGGCCGTCCTCCCCGGCAGCCGGTCGTCCAGACCGCCCGCGGCCACCACCAGGGAGGGGCGCGGGGCGGCGAGCAGCCGGTCGAAGGCCGCCAGCCCCTCGGCGTCCGACATGGAGTGCGCGGCCATCGACGCGCCCAGTCCGCCCTCGATCCTGCCGAGGGTGACCGACCAGGTGTCCCAGCTCGCGGCGACCCAGGCGGGGTTGCGGTGCGCGAGCGCGGTGAGGGCGGCGTTGGCGGCGGCGTACGAGCCGAACGTGATGCCGCCCAGCAGGGCCGACGTGGAGGAGAACAGGACGCAGAAGCCGTAGGGCTCCCGGAGTTCGGCCAGCACCCGTTCCAGGACCAGGGCTCCGGTGACCTTGGCGGCGAAGTGCCTCTCCAGGGCGCCGGAGTCGAGGTCGCGGAGCGGGCGGAAGGTGTCCGGCGAGGTCTCGGCGGCCAGGTGGACGACGCCGCCCAGGGGGTGGCGGCCGTTCCCGGTGACGTCGGCGATCATGGCGCGCATGGCGTCGGCGTCGGTCACGTCCACCCGCGGGGTGAGCACCTCGGCGCCGAGGTCGCGCAGGCGGGCGACCGCCCGGTGACGGGGGTGGTCCGGGTCGGCGGGGAGGCCGCGGCGGCCGGTGAGCACGATCCGGCCGGCTCCGGCCCCGGCCAGGTGCTCCGCCACGAGCAGGCCGACGTCACCCAGGCCACCGGTGATGAGATACGTACGGCCGGCGGTGATCCCGGGGGTGGTCTCGGGCTCGGGGGCCGGCTCGGGGTCGGTGTAGGCGCGGGTGAGGCGGACGCCGTCGCGGTGGGCGACGAACGTGTCGCCGCCGCCGTGGCGGATCTCGGCGGCGATCGCCCGCGCCGCCTCCTCCGGGTCCGAGCCGGGGGCGAGGTCGAGGACGGAGCAGTCGAGGGTGAGGTACTCCTGGCCCGCGACCATGGGCAGGGTGGCCGCGGCCGCCTGGGCGGGGTCGGGGGTCTCGCCGTCGGCCACCGCCTGCCCGCCCCGGGTCGCGACCAGGACGCGGGTGCCGTCGCCGCCCTCCTCACCCCAGGCGGACAGCAGCCGGGCCAGCGGGAGGACGGCGTCGCGGCCGTCGGCGTGCCGGTCGCCGGGGCCCTCGGGGTCGCGGTCGAGCAGGCGCAGGTCCACCACGACGGCGGCGTCACCCAGGCGCCGGGCCAGAGCCACGTGCTCCTCCGCGGACCCGAGGCCGAGGGTGTGCTCACCGGCGGGCGTCCCGCCGGCCGGCACGGTCACGACCTCGTTCCCGGCGGCCCGCAGGGCGCGGCCCACCGCCTCGGCGGTCTCGCCCCGCTCCGCCACCAGCACGCATCGTCCCGTCGGAAGTCCCCGGGCGTCGGCGCCGGGCGAGGCCGCGAGCGGCGCCGGCGTCCAGGCGGGGGTGAGGACGCGCACGTGCGCGGAGGGCCGTTCCTCGGCGGGCGCAGGCGACGCGGCGGACGTGGAAGGCACTGACGGCGCGGAGGACGCGGGGGCGTCCACCCAGTAGCGGTCGCGCTGGAAGGGGTAGGTGGGGAGGCCGACCTTGGCCGCGGGCCGGTCCCCGCGGAAGCCGGTCCAGTCGAGCGGCACGCCCGCCAGCCACAGCCGGCCCGCCGCCTCCGCGAGGACCTCCTCGGCCGGGCGGGGGTCGCCCGCGCCGGGGAGGGCGGGCACGATGAGGGGCCAGCGGCCGGGGTCGCAGTCGCGGTGGCCGCGGGCCATCACGCCCAGTGACGGCCCGGGTCCGATCTCCAGCAGCGCGGCGCCGGCGTCGTGGCCGAGCAGCGTCGCCAGCGCCTCGTCGAACCGGACGGGCGCGCACATGTGCTCGGCCCAGTACGCCGGGTCCGTCGCCTGCCCGGCCGTGACGAACTCCCCCGTGACGTTCGACACGTACGGCGTCCGCGGCGCGCGGAGCGTGACGTTGGCCGCGATCCACGCGGTGAGCCGCTCCCTGATCGGCTCCATCATGCGCGAGTGGAACGCGTGCGTCGTGGCGAGGGGACGGCACGGCACCCCGTCCGCCTCCAGCAGTTCGCGGGCGGCGCCCATGGCCGCCGGCTCGCCGGACAGCACGGTGAGCCGCGGCCCGCTGACCGCGCCCACGTCGAGCCCCGTGATCCCGGCCCGGCGCAGGCGGTCCGCGAGGTCGGGGGCGGGCAGCGGGACCGCGCTCATCGCGCCCTCGGGCAGCTCGCCGATGAGGCGGGCCCGGTGGGCGACGAGGGCGAGGGCGTCCTCCAGTGACAGCACGCCGGCCAGGGTGGCGGCGACGTACTCGCCGAGGCTGTACCCGACCATCGCCGCGGGCCGGACACCCCACGAGATCACGAGCCTGGCCAGGGCGTACTCGACCGCGAACAGCGCGGGCTGCAGCACCTCGGTCGGGGTCGCGGCGGGGAGGGCGGCGCGGCCGAACACGCCGCCGTCACCGTCGTCGCGGCGCGGGCCGAGCATCTCGGCGAGCGGGTCGGCGCCGCCCATGAGCCCGCGCAGCACGTCCCGGCACTCGTCCAGCACGTCGCGGAAGACCGGTTCGGTGCGGTGCAGGCCGGCCGCCATTCCCGGGTACTGCTCGCCGGTCCCGGCGATGAGGAAGGCCACGGGCCGGTCGTCGCGGTCCTCGGAGCGGCCCAGGACGCCGGCCGGCTCGCGCAGCGCGGCGGCGGCCTCCTCCGTGGAGGAGGCGACGAGCACGCGGCGGTGGGCGAACACCCGGCGACCGGTCTGGAGGGTGCGGGCCACGTCGGCCAGCCGGTGCCCGCGACCGTCCCCGGCCAGGTGGTCGGCCAGGCGGGCGGTCATGGCGTCGGCCGCCTCGGCAGTGCGGGCGGACCAGACCAGCGGCTCCGGGCGGGGCCGCTCCTCACCGGGCCGCTCCCCGGTCCCGGGCGCGGGCGGCGCCTCCTCCAGCACGACGTGCGCGTTGGTGCCGCCGATGCCGAACGCGCTCACCCCGGCCCGCCGGGTCCGGCCGTCCTCGCGCGGCCAGGGACGCAGGTCGGTGACCACGTCCAGCGCGGCCTCGCCACCGGCGAGCTGCGGATTCGGCTCGGACAGGTTGAGCGTGGGCGGGATCTCGTCGTGGCGGAGCGCCAGCGCGGCCTTGATCAGGTTCGTGACCCCGGCGGCCCGGTCGAGGTGACCGAGGTTCGTCTTGACCGACCCGATCAGCAGCGACCGGCCGCGGAACACCTGCTGGAGCGCGGCCAGCTCGGCGGCGTCGCCGAGCGCGGTGCCGGTGCCGTGCGCCTCCACGTAGTCGATGTCGTCGGGCGTGAGGCCGGCGGCGGCCAGCGCCTCGGCCATGACGGCGGCCTGGCCCTGCACGCCCGGCGCGGTGAACCCGACCTTGCGCCCGGCGTCGTTGTTGACCGCCCAGCCGCGGATGACGGCGTAGACCTGGTCGCCGTCGGCGAGCGCGTCCTCCAGCCGCCGCAGCGCGACCACGCCGACGCCGCTGCCCAGGGGCGCGCCGAGCCCTCCGGCGTCGAACGCGCGGCACTCGCCGTCGGGCGGCGCGATGCCGCCCTGCTGGTACAGGTAGCCCACCCGGTGCGGCACGTCGACCGCGACGCCGCCGGCCAGTGCCAGGTCGCACTCGAACCCCGCGAGGCTCGTGGCCGCCGCGCACACCGCGACGAGCGAGGTCGAGCAGTAGCTCTGCACGCCGTACGCCGGTCCGGACAGGCCGAGCGCGTGGGCGACGCGCGTGGTGAGGGAGTCCTTGTCGTTGGCCAGGCCGAGCGCGAGGGCGCCCATGACCGCGCCGACGCCGCTGGGGATGAGGTTGTTCTGCATGTACGAGCTGTGCGCGCACCCGCCGAACACCCCGATGGAGCCCTCGAACCTCGCGGGGTCGCAGCCC
Source organism: Streptosporangium sp. NPDC048047 (assembly GCF_040653115.1). NCBI lineage: Bacteria > Bacillati > Actinomycetota > Actinomycetes > Streptosporangiales > Streptosporangiaceae > Streptosporangium > Streptosporangium sp. NPDC048047. The sequence continues at coordinate 28,187 of NZ_JBEZNH010000071.1, forward strand.
GCGTCCTCCAGCGCCGTCCAGCTGTGCTCCAGGAACAGCCGGTGCTGCGGGTCGAGGATCTGCGCCTCCTTGGGGCCGAACCCGAAGAACGCCGCGTCGAACAGCTCGACGCCGTCGATGACCGGGGCGGCCTTGACGTACGCGGGGTCGGAGAGCACGTCCTCGGGCACCCCGGCGGCGCGCAGCTCGTCGTCGGTGAAACGGGTGATCCCGGACCGCCCCTCCCGGATGACCGACCAGAGTCCGGCGACGTCGGACGCGCCGGGGAAGCGGCCGGACATCCCGACGATCGCGATGTCGGTGCCCGGACCTTCGATGTCGTCGTTCACGTCTCGCGTCCTCTTCTCCGTTGCTCGGACGGTGGTCATTTCCGGGGGCCGGACCTCGCCCGGCGGCGCCGCTGCCCCCTCGCCGAACCGGCGGTGAGCGCCTCCCGGGCGGCGGCGCCGTCGTCGTGCAGGGCCGCGGCGAACTCGGCCACGGTCGGGTGCTCGAACAGCACCGCGGGCGGGACGGGACGGCCGAGCCGCTTCTCGACGGCCATCACCATCGCCATGCCGAGCAGCGAGTTGCCTCCGAGGTCGAAGAACGGGTCGTGGACGCCGACCCGGTCGATGCCGAGGTAGGCCCCCCACAGCTCGGCGATCTCGGCTTCGGCGTCGGTCCTGGGCGGCGCGTAGTCGGTGCGGAGCTGCGGGCGCGCGAACCGTTCGCCCTGGGGCACGACGGTCGCGCCCCCGACCAGTTCGTCCAGGTCGAGCATGGACGTCCAGGCGTTCAGCACCTCGCGCAGCGGCTGCCGGACGGCCAGGACGTTGCCGTGGTCGCCGGCCAGGATGCGGTCCAGGAACGCGCAGCCGGCGTCGTCGGGGAAGCCGTACCGCGCGCGGTAGTCGGCCACCCGGTCGGCCAGGCCGCCGCCCGCCGGCGACGTGAGTCCTTCGGACTGCCACACGTCGTGCCGCCAGGGTCCCCAGGCCACCGAGACGACGCGGGTGGAGGGGGCGACGGCGGCCAGCGCCTGGCCGTACGCGTCGAGGACGGTGTTGGCGGCGCAGTAGTCGGCCTCGCCGACGCCGCCGAACGCGGTGACGGCCGAGGAGTAGAGCACCAGGACCTCGGGGCGGTCCTCGGCGGGGGTCCCGGGGCCGACCAGCTCGGTCAGCGGGCCCATGGCCAGCACCTTGGGGGCCAGCACGCGCCGCGCCTCGTCCGGGGTGCGGCGCCGCACCATCCCGCTCGCCGGCAGCCCGGCGGCGTGGACCACGCCGTGGAGGCGGCCGAAGTGCCTCCGCGCCCGGCGCAGGGCGTCCCGCAGCTGTCCGGGCACGCCCGCGTCCGCCGTGAGGAGCAGCACCTCGACGCCCAGGGCTTCGAGCTCGGCGACGTCCCGCAGCGTCCCGGCCGCCCTGTCGTCACCGGGCGGGACGCCGTCGCGGGACAGCGGGGTACGGCCGACCAGGGCCAGGCGGCGGACGCCCGCGCGGGCGAGGTGCCGGGCGAGGGCCATGCCGAGGCCGCGGGTGCCGCCGGTGATGAGGTACGCGCCGTCCGCCCGCCAGGGCGACGACGGTTCGGGCCGGTCGGGGACGCGGGCCCAGTGGCGGACCCAGCGGCGGCCGCGGCGCACGCCGGTCAGGGGGTCGGCCGCCTCGGGGGTGCCGTCCTCCTCCGGCGGCGTGAGGAGCTCGCGGGCGAGCTGGGCGGCCACGGCCGTGGCGGGGGAGTCCTCCTCCGCGTCCAGGTCCACGCCACTCCAGGTCAGGCCGGCGTACTCGTGGCGGGCGGCCCGGCCGAGGCCGTGGACGAGGGACCGGTGGGGGGCCGGCACGTCGCCGCCGAGGATCTCGGTGGCGCCCCGGCTCACGGTGAGCAGGCGGCCCGGCCGGTCGCCCAGCGCGTGCAGCGTCAGCAGGAGGCTGTCGAAGCCGTGCCCGACGGCCTCCCGCAGCTCCTCGTCGTCGGGCAGCCCGTCGGCCGCGGCCAGGCTCCACAGGTGGGCCACGTGCACGGGGCCCGGGGGGAGCCCGGCGAAGACCTCGGCGTACTGCCCGGGCGAGGCCGGGTCGATGACGAGGCGGCGGCCTTCGTGCCGCGGCCCCTCCCCCGCGACGCCCGCCGTCACCTCCACCACCGGGGTCCCGGAGGCGGCGGCCAGGTCGGCGAGCGCCGATCCGGCGCCGCCGGGGTCGGCGAAGACGACGAGCGGGCCGGGGAGCGCGAGCGCGGCGGGGAGCGCGCCGGCGGCCGGGTCGCGCCGCCACGCGGGAACGAAGGCGTGATCGCCGATCCCGGCGTCGCCGGGCCGTCCCGCCTCGGAGGGCTCGGAGGGCTCGGGGGCCGTCCGGGACGGCCGGGCGTGCCGGGCTGCGGGCTCCGGCCAGAAACGGGTGCGCTGGAACGGGTACGCCGGCAGGCTCAGCACGCGGCCGGCACCCGGGTCGACGCGTTCCCAGCTCACCCCGGCACCCAGCTCCCACAGCGCGCCGCAGGCGTTCAGCAGGTCGGCGTGGGCGTCGCGCGGCCCGGTGGTCGTCCAGAACGGCGGCAGCGTCCCGATGACGGCGGCCGGGCCGCCGGTCATGGTCTGGCGTACCAGGCCGCCGAGGGTCTGGCCGGGGCCCAGTTCGACGAACGCGGTCACGTCCTGGTCCAGGCAGTGGCGCACGCCGTCGGCGAAGCGGACCGTGCCGACGAGCTGGTCCGCCCAGTAGGAGGTGCCGGTGGCCTGCTCGGCGGTGAGCGGGCGGCCGGTCAGGTTGGACACGACGGTGACGGCGGGGGCGTTCCGCCGGACCGTCTCCAGCACCGCGACCAGCTTCTCCCTGGCCGGCTGGAGCAGCGAGGAGTGGAAGGCGTGGGCCGAGCGCAGCGGGCGGCAGGCCAGGCCCTGGCCGGTCAGCACGGCGGTCGCCTGCTCGATCTCCGCGGGCGGGCCGCTGAGGACTGTCATGGACGGGCCGTTGAGCGCGGCCACGTCCACCTCCACCCCGGCGGCGGAGAGGGCGGCGCGGATGGGGGCCTCGGGGGCGGCCACCGCGACCATGCGCCCGGCGGGGGCCGCGTCGATGAGGTGCGCCCGCTCGATCACGACGTGCAGGGCGTCCTCCAGGGAGAACACCCCGGCCAGGCAGGCGGCGACGTACTCGCCGAGGCTGTAGCCGACGAGCAGGTCGGGGGTGATGCCCCAGTGACGGAGCAGGCGGGCCAGCGCGTACTCGACGGTGAAGAGGAAGGGGTGCGCCACCGGGGCGTGGCCGAGCGGGTCGTCGGCGCCGTCCCGGCCGTCGTCCCCGCTGCCGTCTCCACCGCCGTCCCTGCCCAGCATGGCGGCCAGGCCGGCGGACGGGGCCGCCGGCCGCTCGGCCGCGAAGTACGGGCGCAGGTTCACCCCCGAGTGGCGTTCCACCAGGTCGGCGCACTCGTCCACGGCGGCGGCGTAGGCGGGCTCCCGGGCGTACAGCTCGCGGCCGAGGCCGGCGTAGTGGTCGCCCACGCCGGGGAGGAGGAAGGCCAGGCGCGCGTGGCCGGTGACCCGCCGGCCGCCGCCGTCGCCGTCGGCGACGGCGCGAAGCCCGCGTACGGCGTCGCCGAGGCCGGCGCAGACGAGGGCGCGGCGGTGGTCGAGCTCGGCCCGGCCGGTCCGCAGCGTGTGGGTGAGATCGCCGAGCGCCGTGCCGGGCCGCTCCTCCAGCCAGTCCGCCAGCCTGCCGGCCTGTTCCCGCAGCGCCTCCGCGCTGCCGGCCGACACCGGCACCACCCGGGGCCGCTCCTCCCCCGCCGGGCCGGCGGAGGACGGGGCCGGGGAATCGGAAGCGGACGTGACGGGCGCGCTCCCGCCTGAAGGGGACGGGACCGGCGCGACGGCTTCCAGGACGACGTGGGCGTTGGTGCCGGAGAGGCCGAAGGAGCTCACGCCGGCCAGGGCGGGGGCGTCGCGGCGGGGCAGCGGGGTGGCGGCCGTCACCGGCTGGACGGTGCCGTCGGCGGGCACGGCGGCGCCCGGGGTGGTGAGGTTGAGGGTGGGCGGGATCAGGCCGTTCTCCAGCATCAGGATCGTCTTGATGACGCCCGCGACCCCGGCGCCCGCCTGGGTGTGGCCGATGTTGGTCTTGACGGCGCCCACGCGCAGCGGCCGGCCCGGGTCGCGTCCGCCGAACACGTCGTGCAGGGCCGACAGCTCGATGGCGTCCCCCAGGTGGGTGCCGGAGCCGTGCGCCTCCACGTAGTCGACGTCGTCGGGGTTCACCCCGGCCGCCGCCAGGGCACGGGTGATGACGTCGGCCTGGGCGCGCCGGCTGGGCGCGGTGAGGCCGTTGCTGCGGCCGTCCTGGTTGACCGCCGAGCCGCGCAGGACGGCCCGGATCCGCCGGCCGGCGGCGATCGCCTTCGACAGCGGTTCGAGGACGACCATGCCGCCGCCCTCGCCCATCACGTACCCGTCGGCCTGCTCGTCGAAGGTCTTGCACCGCCCGTCGGAGCACATCATCAGACCGGCGCACGCCTGGAGGTACACCGTGGGGTGCAGGGTGAGCGAGGCGCCGCCGGCGAGGGCCAGGTCGCACTCGCCCCGGCGCAGGCTCTCGGCGGCCAGGTGGATGGCGATCAGCGAGGAGGAGCAGGCGGTGTCCACGGTGAGGGTGGGCCCCATCAGGTCGAGCTGGTACGCGATGCGCCCGGCCGCCACGCTCGCCACCGCCCCCTGGCCGAGGTAGGGGTCGGAGACGACCTCGTCGCCCTGGAGTTCGAGCTGGAGCCTGCCGTACTGGAGCGTGTCCATGAAGCCGACCATGACGGCGGTGCGGCTGCCGGCCAGCCGGGACGGCGCGAGCCCGGCGTTCTCCAGTCCCTCCCAGGCGAGTTCGAGCAGCAGCCGCTGGTGCGGGTCCATGCGCAGCGCCTCGCGCGGGGACAGGCCGAAGAACTCGGCGTCCCAGCCGGTCACGTCGTCCAGGAACGCGCCGTACCTGGTGTACATGGTGCCGGGCACGCCGGGCGACGGGTCGTAGTACGCGTCGACGTCCCAGCGCGAGGGCGGCACCTCGCCCACCGCGTCGTCGCCCCGCCGAAGCAGGTCCCAGAAGTCCTCCACGGTGGCGCCGCCGGGGTAGCGGCAGGCCATACCGACGACGGCGATGGGCTCGTGACGGCGCTCCTCCAGCTCGGTGAGGCGCTGGCGGGTCTGGGCCAGATCGACGGTCACGCGCTTGAGGTATGCGCGGAGTTTTTCCTCGGTCCCCATCGGCGGAGCCTTTCCGGTCGCGGTCGTGGTCACAGTTCGTTGTCGATGAGGGCGAAGATCTCCTCGTCGGAGGCTGAATCGATCTTGTCCATCACTCCGCCGTGCGGCGCCGTGGCCGAGCCGAGCCTGGCGAGCGCGCCCTGCAGGATCGGCATGAGACGGCCGCGGATGGAGTCGGCCTCCCCGTTGGCGCTCGCGAGCGCCTGGTCGATCCGGGCGAGGGCGTCGCGGAGCGTGTCCTCGGGCGCCGCCTCCGGCGGGGCCAGGACGGTGGACAGGTGCTGGGCGAGCGTGGTGATGGTGGGGTGGTCGAAGACGAGCGTGGCGGGCAGCCGCAGGCCGGTGTCGGCGTTGAGCCGGTTGCGCAGCTCGACGGCGGTCAGGGAGTCGAAGCCGAGTTCGTTGAAGGGGCGGTTCACGTCGACGCTGCCGGCGCTGCCGTGCGCGAGCACCGCGGCGACGTGGCCCTGCACGGTGTCGACGAGCAGGCGCAGCGCGTCGGGCCGGGGCAGGGCCGCCATGCGGTCGGCGAGGGTGGCGTCGCCCGTCCGCGCCGCCGAGGACGCCGCCTTCCGGGTCATGCGGACGAGGCCGCGCAGCATGGGCGGCAGGTCGCCGTTCTCGGCCCTGGTACGCAGTCCGGCGGCGTCCCAGCGGGCCGCGACCACGAGCGCGTCGTCACCGGTCAGGGCGGCGTCGAACAGTTCCAGCCCCTGGTCCGGGGCCAGCGGGGCGATCCCGGACCGCGTCAGCCGGGCCACGTCGGCGCGGCTGAGCCCGCCGGTCATCCCGGAGTCCTCGGTGTCCCACAGTCCCCAGGCGACCGACACGGCGGGAAGCCCCTGCGTCCTGCGGTGCGCCGCGAGAGCGTCGAGGAAGGCGTTGGCCGCGGCGTAGTTGCCCTGACCGGCGTTGCCCAGCACCCCGGCCAGCGACGAGAACAGCACGAACACCGACACGGGGTGGTCGCGGGTCAGCTCGTGCAGGTGCCAGGCCGCCTCCGCCTTGGGCGCCAGCACGGTCGCCAGCCGATCCGGGGTCAGATCCCCCACCAGGGCGTCGTCCAGGACACCGGCCGTGTGCACCACGCCGCTCAACCGGACGTCGGCCAGCACCGCGGCCAGCGCATCGCGGTCGGCCACGTCACAGGCCGCCACCGCCACCCGCGCCCCCAGGGCCTCCAGCTCCGCGACCAGCTCACCCGCGCCGGGGGCCCGCGGGCCGCGCCGCGAGACCAGCAGCAGGTCCCGCACCCCGTGCCGCACCACCAGATGCCGGGCCGTCAACGCACCCAGGCCACCGGTCCCGCCGGTCACCAGAACCGTCCCCTCCGTCACCGGGACCGGCCCGGCCGCGGGACCGCGGCGGACCAGGCGGGGCGTCAGGAGCCGGCCGTCCTCGACGCGGACCTGCGGCTCACCGGCGGCGGCGATCCCGGTCCAGTCGGCGTACCCGTCGGGGACCTCGGCCAGGAGGAAGCGGCCCGGCTGCTCGGTTTGCGCCGACCGCACCAGCCCCCACACCGCCGCACCCGCCACGTCACCGGGCCGGGTGACGAACATCAGCGGGGCGCCGTCCTCCGGGTGGGAGGTGACGGCGGTCAGGACGCGGGCGGTCAGATCCCTGACGGCGGCGGGCACGTCCGGCTCGTCGCTCACGCAGGGGATCACGACCGGCTCGGGGACTCCGGCCGCTAGGGACGCCGCGTCCACCCAGTCCACGCCGTACCGGGCGAGGGAGGTGGGGGCGGCGGCGCGGGGCGCGGCGGCCCTCGTGCGCAGGGCGTCGATCGAGAGCACCGGGGCGCCGGTGGCGTCGGCGGCCTGCACGACGACGTCCTCCCCGGTCACGGACAGCCGTACGCGGAGGGCCCGGGCCTCGGCGGCGTGGAGCCGTACGCCCTGGAAGGCGAACGGCAGGCGCAGTTCCCCGTCGTCACCGGCCAGCAGCAGCGGGTGGAAGGCGGCGTCGAGGAGGGCGGGGTGGATGCCGAACCCGGTCGCGTCCACGCCGTCGGGCAGGGCGACCTCCGCGTAGAGCTCCTCGCCCGCCCGCCACATCGCGCGCACGCCCTGGAAGGCGGGGCCGTACTCGTAGCCCTGCTCGGCCAGGCGCTCGTAGCCGTCCGTGATCTCCACGGGGACGGCGGCGGGCGGGGGCCAGGCGGCGGCCCAGCCGTGGCCGGCGGTGGGCGCGGTCTCCCCGGCGACGGCGCCCGAGGCGTGCCGCTGCCAGGCGTCGGCGTCCGCGTGGCGGGAGAACACGGCGACGGCGCGGCGCCCCTCGGCGTCCGGCGGGTCAAGAGTGATCTGTACGGTGACCGTACCCGTCTCGGGCAGGTACAGCGGGGTCTCGATGATCAGTTCGTCGAGACGGTCGCCGCCCGCGTGGGCGGCGGCCTCCAGCGCCAGTTCGGCGAAGGCGGCCCCGGGCAGCAGGACACCGCCCTCCACCGCGTGGTCGGCCAGCCAGGGCGCCGTCCGGTGGGAGAGCCGGCCGGTGAGGACGTACCGGTCGTCGGCCACGGACACGACGGCGCCGAGCAGCGGGTGCCGCGAGCCGTCGACGCCCGTGCCGGCGGGACCGACCGCCGCCAGACCGTCGCCGAGCCAGTAGCGGTCGCGCTGGAAGGCGTAGGCGGGCGGGCTCACGGCGGGACGCGGACCGGATCCCAGGACCGTCGTCCATGACACGGACGCGCCCAGCGTCCACGCCTGGGCCAGGGAGAGGAGCATGCGGCGCGGGCCGCCCTCGTCGCGGCGCAGCGACCCGCACACCCCGGCCCCGATCCCGGCGGCGTCGCAGACGTCGGTCACGTCGCCCGTCAGCACGGGATGGGGGCTGGCCTCGATGAACATCGGGCTGCCGCCGTCGCCGGCCACCCGGACCGCCTCGTCGAACAGCACCGGGCGGCACAGGTTGTCGATCCAGTACGTCTCCGTCAGGGTCGTGCCCTCGACGAACGCCGCCTCCACCGAGGAGCAGAACCGCACGTCGCCCTCGACCGGCCACACCCCGGCCAGCGCCTTCTCCAACTCGGGGGAGAGGACGCGCATGTGCGGGGTGTGGCTGGCGTAGTCCACGGCGATCCGGCGGACCCTGACGCCCTCGTGCTCGGCGAGCTCGTCCAGGGCGGTCACGTCGCCGGCCACCACGCAGCTCCCCGGGCCGGACCGGACGGCCACCCAGAGGCGGTCCCGCCACCGCGTCCCGATCAGCTCGCCGGCCTCGGCGGCGGGGAGGTCCACGGCGGCCATCCCGCCGGTGCCGGCCATCCGGGTCAGGGCCCGGCTGCGCAGCACGACCACGCGCGCCGCGTCCTCCAGGGAGAGGATCCCGGCCACGGACGCCGCGGCGATCTCGCCCTGTGACTGGCCCACGACGGCCTGGGGCTCCACCCCCGCCGCCCGCCACACCGCCGCCAACCCCACCATGACCGCCCACAACACCGGCTGGATCACCTGCGACCCCACCAACCCCGGCGCCCCCACCACACCACGCAACACCCCAGAGGCCGACCACCCCGTCAACGGCTCCAACACCGCATCACACCGCTCCACCTCCCCCCGGAACACCGCACAACCATCCAGCAACCCCACCGCCATCCCCGCCCACTGCGACCCCTGACCCGGAAACACGAACACCGGACGCACCCCACCAGCCGCCACCCCCGCCACCACCGAACCATGAACCTCCCCCGACGCCACCGCCCCCAGCCCC